>CASFJB010000026.1 GCA_949294945.1 uncultured Eubacteriales bacterium | reverse complement strand
AGCTGGTGTAGGCCATGCCCACTTCCACCTGGTGTCCCGCTGAGCGGCAGGCGGCAAGCATGCTGTTCAAATCGCTCATCATGCGCAGGTCCACATACCAGGTACCGCTCCGGCCGTCCCCCATCTGTATCTGGCCCAGCTCCGGCGGAGCGTAGTCCGCCCCCTCGCCCTCCTCCGGGATGACGAACAGCAGTTGGGCATCTTCCTCGGGCAGGCCCCCTTCCGCTTCGGACTCTCCCTCCGCAGCCAAAGACTCCGGGCCGGCTTGGGGGTTCTCGTCCTCCGTCACCGGGTCGGTGAGGAAGCACACTGCCACCACGGCGCAGGCCGCCAGGGCCGCCAGGCTTATCCAGAAGCCGGGCTTCTTATAGTTCAGCACCGACTTTATCCGCCCCTTCACGCTCAGCTCCCCGAAGGCCAGGGGGCAGGCGCTTATCATCCGGGGCCGGACACTGCAATTTAGCAAAGCGGCGGAGTAGGCCCGGCGCTCCTCCCGGCCCATGTCCCTGAGCACCCGCTCGTCGCAGGCGGACTCTATATCCCGGCACAGCAGCACATAGGCCACCCACACCAGGGGATTGAACCAGTGCAGCGCCAGGAGGATGAAGGCCAGGGGCTTTACCCAGTTGTCCCGCCGCTTCAGGTGGGCCTTCTCATGAGCCAAGACCATTTCCCGGTCTCTCTCCGACAGGCCCAGAGGCAGATATATCACCGGGCGGAAAATGCCCAGGACAAAGGGGGAGTCCACCATGGCCCCCTCCCGGACTCCCGGACCCGCCAGCACCGACTCTCTCAGGCCCAGCTTCAGCCGCAGGAAACTCAGGGCTCCGTAGCTCAATATCCCTATGCAGCCCAGCAGCCAGACCCAGCCGGACACCGCCGTCAGCACCTGGAGCGGGTCTACGCTGGCCCCCTGGGCGGGGGCAAAGCTCTCATTTATCACTGGGTTCAGGGCCCTGTCCAGGGCGGGCAGGCCGCTGTCTATAACATCCATCTGGTCCGGGCGGTCATAGCCGCCGTCCTGGGTGGGCAAGACCTGGATGCCGCTGACCCTCACCGGGGGCAGGGTCCCCGGCTCCGCTACGGCGGCGCTCACGGTCTGGCGGCTGGGGATGAGGCTGAGAGCGCTCTCCACGGAGAAGGGCAGCAGCAGCCGCAGTCCCACCAGCAGCCACAATGCGCAGACCGTGGCCTTGGGTGCACGCTTCAGAATCAGGCGCAGCAGCAGCACCGCCAGTATCATCCAGGACCCGGCTATGCTCAGGTTCAGCACCTCTATAAACAGTTTATCCATCTTCGCCCTCCCCGTAGGAATCTATGAGCTTCCTCAGCTCATCCACTTCCTCCTGGCTCAGCTTCTTACTGCGGGTGAAGGCCGCCACAAAAGAGGGCAGGTTCCCCTCAAAGACCCGGTCCACCAGCTCCTCCAGCTCCTCGGCCTGGACCTCCTCCTTGCTCACCAGGCTGGTGACCACGGTGTCCTCGTTTTTAAGTACGCCCCGCTCTCTCAGCCGCTTTATCACCGTGTAGGTGGTGGCCTTGCTCCAGCCCAGCTTCTCCCGGCACAGCTCCACCAGGCGGCCGCTCTTCACCGGCTCGTTCTCCCAGAGAATAAGACAGAAACGGTATTCGCTTTCAAATATCTTCGGTACAGACATATGTATCACCTCATAGCAAAAACGGTTGAATGCATTCGACTGATTTTAGTCTAATACATTCAACCGTTATTGTCAAGTCTAATTTGTTAAACCAGCTGAAAAATTTCGCCGAAGCTCTTTTTCTCCTCTCTGCCCTCGGGCCAGCGAATGCGCAGGGAGTAGTCATCCTCCACGGAAAGGGCATGGACCCGGGCCCGGCTCCCCTCGTGGTCGATGAGGATGTCCCGGCCGGGGGTGATGCAGCGGCGGCGGTATTCCTCAAGGAAGGGGGCGCCCTCCTCTCCCCAGGCCCGATATACCGAATCCAGCCGGGAGATGAAGGCGGCCATCAGCTTTTCCGGCTCTATGCGCCGCCCGGTCTCCAGGTACAGGGAGGAGGCGATATTTTGCAGGGGCGGCGGGAAGCTCTCCGTATTGGCGTTTATGCCGGTGCCCACTATCACCCAGCCCCCCGTCTCCTGCCAGGCGGCCTCGGTGAGGATGCCGGATATCTTTTTCCCCTTCAAAAGCAGGTCGTTGGGCCACTTTATATCCGGGGCCACGCCCCAGACTTCCTCAATGGCGGCGCAGGCCGCCAGGGCTCCGGCGCAGCTGAGCCGGGCGGCTTTTTCCGGGGAAAACTCCGGCCGCCAGAGTATGGACAGATACAGGCCACCCGGCGGGGAGACGAAGCTGCGGCCCAGCCGTCCCTTTCCCCCCGTCTGCTCCCGGGCCGCTACCACGGTGCCGTGGGGGGCGCCCTGCCTTGCCAGCTCCTTCAGGCGGGTATTGGTGGAGTCGGTGCTCTCGGCAAAGTATATGGGGGCCTTTCTGCCCTCTATGAGCTTCAGCTCCCTCATCTCTTCAACAGGGAGAGGAAGTCCTTCACCGCCTGCTCTCCCCCGGCCAGCACCGAGCTCTTGCTTCCGTCCAGGGGCAGCTCCCCGCCGTCCAGGCGGCAGCAGAGGCCCCCGGCCTCATTGACTATCAGCATACCGGCGGCGATATCCCACAATGAGACGCTGGGCTCAAAGTAGACTCCCGCCCGGCCCGCGGCGGCGGAGCACATGTCCAGGGCCGCGGAGCCCTCCCGGCGGATGTCAAGGCCTGCGATGAAGGCCCGCTTTATAAGGTCAAAGGTGCTGTCTGCCAGCTCCGGGCTGTAGGGGGCGGTGCCGCAGCACACCACGCTCTCCGACAGGGGCAGAGAGCCGGCGCTGATGGGCCGGCCGTTGAGCCAAGCCCCCTCCCCCTTCAAGGCCGTGAAGCACTCCTGCACATAGGGATTGTACACCGAGGCGGCCAGCAGCTCCCCCCGGCACATCCAGGCCACGGAAATGGCGCTGTGGTGGAAGCCCCGGACGAAGTTCATGGTGCCGTCGATGGGGTCGATTATAAACACGCTCTCCGCCGTCAGGCTGTCCCGGCGGCTGTTCTCCTCGCAGAAGAAGGCCGAGCCCGGCACCGCCGCGCCAAGACGCTCTATCAGCAGCTCCTGCACCTTTCTGTCAAATTCCGTCACCACATCCCGGTGGCCGGTCTTTATCTCCGCCAGGATGCCGTGGGCGTGGAGCATCAGCTCCGAGGCCTCTCTCTGGGCGGCCACTATCTTTTCAAGTATCTCTCTGTTTTCGGGCATAGACCCTGGTCCTCCTATCTTTTCCAGGTGCTGGGGAGAAACAGCACCAGTATCGGGTAAAGCTCCAGCCTGCCCATCAGCATGACCAGAGACAGCAGCAGCTTTATATGGGCGGAGAACATGCCGTAGTTCCCCGTGGGCCCGTTTATGCCCAGGCCGGGGCCTATATTGGACAGGCAGGCCAGGGCGGAAGAGAAGTTGGTGGTGGCGTCAAACCCGTCGGTGGACACCAGGAGAGTAGTGAACATGATGATGAACATGTACAGGATGAAGTAAAGGCAGATGGCCTTTATGGTCTCCTGCTTTACCGGCTTGCCGTCCATCATGACGCCGGAGACCCGGCGGGGGCGGGACATGCGCCGCAGCTCCCCAAAGGCGGCTTTCATAAGCACCATGAAGCGGGACATCTTCAGCCCGCCGCAGGTGCTGCCGGCGCAGCCTCCCACCAGCATAAGCAGCAGGAGCAGCCATTTGGAATATTCCGGCCAGAGGGTGTAGTCCACGGTGTTGAAGCTGGAGGTGCTTATACACATGGCTGTGTTGAAAAAAGCGTGGCGCAGAGCGGTGGCCAGACTGCCGTAATAGCCCCACAGGTCCAGGCCTATGGTGAGCACCGCCAGGGAAACTATCCCCGCAAACCAGCGCAGCTCCTCATTTTTCAGAGCCAGGGTCCAGCGGCCTGCCAGGATGCCGTAATACAGGTGGAAGTTCACGCTGAACAGCAGCACGAACACCGCCGCCACCGTCTCCACATATATGCTGTGAAAGCCCCCCAGGCTGGCGTTCAGGGTGGAGAAGCCCCCTGTACCGGCAGTGGCAAAGGCATGGAGCAAAGCGTCGTAAAGGCTGAGCCCGCCAAGCATCAAAAGCCCTGTCTCCAGGGCCGTCATGCTCACGTATATGAGATAGAGTATTTTTGCCGTCTGCCCGGCTCTGGGCACCAGCTTGCCCACGGTGGGGCCGGGGAATTCGGCCCGGATTATGTGCATGGAATGCTCCCCACCCATGGGCATCACCGCCATCATGAACACCAGCACCCCCATGCCGCCTATCCATTGGGTAAAGAGCCGCCAGAACATGCCGCTGCGGCTCAGGTGCTCTATGTCTTTCAGCACCGTGGCCCCGGTGGTGGTGAAGCCGGAGACGGACTCGAACAGGGCGTCCTCAACACGGGGGATGTCCCCGCTTATAAGATAGGGCAGCATCCCCAGCACCGACACCAGCACCCAGGCCAGGCCCACCGCCAGATAGCCCTCTCTGGCGTATATGGTGCTGCGGCCGGGCCTGAGGCGGGTGAGCCCAAAGCCCAGGGCGGCAGAGAGCAGGGCGCTGAGCACAAAGCCGGAGATGTTTTCTCCGTAAAAAAGCCCCACGGCTGCCGGCGGCAGCATGAAGCAGGCAAGGCAGAGCAGGACCAGGCCCAGCACCCGAGCTATCATTTTATAGTTCATTATCCTTCACCCCTGCCGGTACTGTATATTGCTTGCCCCGGCGGGGAAGTTCAGCGCTTCCAGGTGGAAGGGGCAAAGAGGATGAGTATTGGGTATATCTCCAAACGGCCGATGAGCATGGCAAAGGTCAGCACTATCTTTGACGCGTAGGAGAAGATATTGAAGTTCCCGGTGGGGCCCACCAGGGAAATACCCGGGCCGATGTTGGACAGACAGGAGAGCACTGCCGTGAAGTTGGTGGAAAGGTCGTAATCGTCCAGGGACACCAGGAAGGTGCCCAGTACCAGCAGCACCATGAAGCAGGCAAAGAAGGTGTTCACCGCTTTCATACCCGTCTCGTCCACCCGCTTGCCGTCCATCTGCACCCGGGTGACGGTGCGGGGATGGAGCATCTGGCGTATCTCGCAGGCTATGTTCTTGAAAACCATCACCACTCGGGAGGTTTTCAGTCCGCCGCCGGTACTGCCGGCGCAGGCGCCGCAGAACATGAGGATGACCAATATCCACTGGCAATAGTGGGGCCACTGTACATAGTCCACGGTGCAAAAGCCGGTGGTGCTGGTGATGGAGGAGACGTTGAAGAAGGCGTGGCGCAGGGCGTTGAGCATGCCGCCGCTCTGCTCCCTGATGCCCAGAGCTATGGCCAGCACCGAGGCGGCTATCAGCGCCAGATACCAGTGGAGCTCCTCGCTTTTCAGGGCCTCCCTCCAGCGGCCTATGAGCAGCAGGAAATAGAGGTTGAAGTTTATGGCAAAGAGGGCCATGAATACGGCTATAACCATTTCAATGTAGGCGCTGTTATAGGCTCCCACGCTGGCCGCCTTATTGGAAAAGCCGCCGGTGCCCGCCGAGCCGAAGGCGTGGATGAGAGCGTCAAAGAGGCTCATACCTCCAAAGAGCAGCAGCACCACTTCCACGGCGGTCATGACCACGTAGATGAGGTAGAGTATCTTTGCGGTCTGGCGCACTCTGGGCACCAGCTTGCCCACGGTGGGGCCGGGCACCTCCGCCCGCATGATGTGCATGGAGTGCTCCCCGCTCATGGGCAGCACCGCCATGATGAACACCAGCACCCCCATGCCCCCTATCCAGTGGGTGAAGGAGCGCCAGAACAGGCAGCCTTGGCTCATCTCTTCCACGTTTTCCAATATGGAGGATCCGGTGGTGGTAAAGCCGGACACGGTCTCAAACACCGCATCTATATAATTGGGAATGTCCCCGCTTATCACAAAGGGCAGGGCTCCGAACAGGGACATGAGTATCCAGCCCAGGCCCACAATTACAAAGCCGTCCTTGGCATAGATCACGCTGCTATAGGGCTTCACCCGTGTCATTACAAAGCCCACGGCTCCGGTGATGGCCATGGTTATTATGAAGTGCCATACACTCTCCCCGTACCACAGCCCGGCTATGGTGGGCAGTATCATCAGCACCGCCAGGCACAGCAGCAGCAGCCCCAGCACGCGGCAGTTCATTCTACGGTTCATGTCTCGTCCTCGATTATATTGTCCAGTACTTTCAGCCAGCCGGCCTTGGTAACCACCACTGCGTGGTCACCGGCACAGATCTCCGTATCGCCGCCGGGGAGGATGGTGCGGTTGCCACGGACTACGGCGCTGATGATTATATTGGGCTTGAGCTTCAGATCCTTCAGCGGTACGCCGATGACCTTGGAGCCCTGGCTGACCTTGAACTCCAGAGCCTCTACCTTGCCGTCGGCCAGCTTGTACAGGGTCTCCATGCTGCTGCCTATGGAATTGCTCATGGCTCTCACATAGCGGGCCAGCTGCTGGGCCACCAGGGTCTTGGGGGCTACAACGCTGTCCAGCCCGGCGCTGTCCAGGATCTGGTCGTAGTATTCCCGGTTCACCTTTACCACTATCTTCCCCACATTCATATGCTTTGCGTACATGGAGGTAATTATATTGTCGCCGTCGTCCCCGGTGAGGGCCACGAAAGCGTCACAGCTGAGTATGCCCTCCTCCAGCAGCACCTCGCTGCGGGTGGCGTCGCCGAATATCACGTTGGCCTCGGGGATAAGGTCGCACAGCTCGTCGCAGCGGCTGCGGCTGGACTCCACCACTGTGACGGACATGCCGCTGTCCAGAAGCATGCGGGTGAGGTACACGGCTATTCGGCCGCCACCCATTATCATCACCTTGCGCACCGGCTTTTTGTACTGGCCGGTGGCGATAAAGAACTTCCTCAGCTCCTTGTCCGAGCCGGTGATGCTCAGCAGGTCGCCGCTTCTCAGGGTGAACTCGCCGTTGGGGATGATGGCCTCGCCTCCCCGCTCCACAACGCCCACCAGTACCTTGGCGTTGAAGTTCTGGGGCAGCTGCTTGAGCTGCATACCGTCCAGCCTGCCGCCCTCTCTCACCCGGTGCTCCACTATTTCCGCGCTGCCTTTGGAGAAGGCGTCCACCCGGGTTGCACTGGGGAAGCGGAGGATGCGGGATATCTCCCTGGCGCACTCCAGCTCCGGGTTCACTATTACCGACAGGCCCAGGGCTTCCCGGAGAAACTCCATCTGCCGCAGATAGGCGGTGTCCCTTATACGGGCTATGACGTGCCTGGTGCCCAGCTTCCTGGCGGATATGCCGCAGACCATGTTGGTCTCGTCGCTGCGGGTGGCGGCCATGAGCAGGTCCGCATCGGCGGCCCCCGCCTCCAGCAGGGTCTCGGAGTTGGTGGCGCTGCCCTCCACGCATATCACGTCCAGATTGTTGGACAGATTGCTTATGGTGGCCGCGTCGTTGTCGATAACGGTGATATCGTGGCCCTCGTCGGCCAGGATGCCCGCCACGCTGTAGCCTATCTTGCCGGCGCCGGCAATGATTATTTTCATCTCTTGTCTCCATTCTCTGCCCCTGCGGCTCCTGCCCGGGGGGATATTTCTTCGCTTATTAGAAAATATATCATATTACAAAGCTTTTGTACAGTATCTTGTATTGGGCTATAATATTGATAATTTCCGCCGTATGTGGTAAACTGTTATGGAAAATTTGCTCAGGAGACAGACGATAAAGGCATGTTTGAAGGATTTACCGGCCAGACCAGCAATTTTTTGTGGGAACTGGCTTTCAATAACGAGAGACCCTGGTTTCTGGAACACAAGGAAGAATTTGAACGGGTTCTGAACGCCCCCTTTAAAGCCCTGGCGGCGGACACCGCGGAGCTTATGGCCCGGCGCTTTCCCGGCCGCAGCTTCCGGCTCCACGTCTCCCGCATATACCGGGACGCCAGGAGGCTTTTCGGCCGGGGCCCCTACAAGGACCACATGTGGTTCTCCCTGAAGGATAATGACATTTTGCTGGACGGGCCCTGCTTCTGGTTCGAGGTGGGAGCCGCGGACTACAGCTACGGCATGGGCTTTTACAGCGCCACTGCCGCCCAGATGGCCGCCTTCCGCCGGAAGGTGGACGCAAACCCCGCCCGCTTTGAGCGGCTGGCCAAGGCCGTGGCCGGGACGGGCTTTACCGTCACCGGGGAGGAATACGCCCGGCCCAAAGGCAGCCGGGGCCCGGTCATCGACCTCTGGTACAACCGCAAGTGCCTGGGCCTGGAGCGGAGCCGGGACTTCGGCGGCGATATCCTCAGCCCGAAGCTGCCGGAGCTGCTGGCAGAGGCCTACGAAAAGCTGCTGCCCATGTACGACTTCTTCATGGAAGTCTACAGAGAAGAGCCGGGCAGCAGGAGCCGCTGAGGCAGGGAGGATAAAATGGAGCACAAGGCAGCAAGACTTGCCGTTATTATGCCCGCCTACAACGCCGGGCATTACATTGAAAAAGCCGTGGGCAGCATCCTGGAACAGAGCTACCGGGATCTGCGTCTTATAGTAGTGGACGACGGCTCCACCGACGACACCGCCCAAATTCTCCGGCGCATACAGCAGCAGGACGGACGGCTCAGCCCCATAAGCGTGCCCAACGGGGGCCCGGCTCTGGCCCGGAACCGGGGCCTGGATGCCCTGGAGCCGGGAACGGAATACGTGATGTTTGCCGATGCCGACGACGAGCTGCTGCCGGATGCGGTGGAATACGCCATGAACGGAGCCCAGGGCGCGGACATGGTCTTTTTCGGTTTTTCCATAGTCAGCCCCTCCGGGGCCTGCCGCCCTTACTTTGAGCCGGAACAGCTGCTGGACCGGGAGGGCCTGGGCGCCGCCTTCGGCCGGCTGTACAAATCCAACCTCTTCAACCAGGTCTGGGGCAAGCTCTTTAAGGCGGAGCTCATCGGCTCCCGGCACCGCTTCCCCGATTACCGCTGGGGAGAGGACCGGCTCTTCATCTTCCACTGTCTGGAGCAGTGCAGCAGCGTGAAGATACTCCCTGAGTGCAAGTACCGCTATATCATGCACCCCGGGGAGAGCCTTATAAGCCGCTTCTGTCAGGACAAGCCCGGCGTCTGCCTGGAGGCCGACGCCACGGTGCAGCGTCTCTGCGCCTCCCTGGGCTGCGGAGAGGCGACGGATGCGGACTGCCGCTACATGTTTGCCAAGAGCATCTTCTCCTGCATGACCACCCTCTTCTCCCCCAGCTGCAATATGAGCTGCGGGGAAAAGCGGAGATATGTGGGCGGCATAATAAACGAGCCCCGGGTGCGCCTGCGCTGCCGGGATGTATTCGGCGGGGCCGTGCCAAACCTTCTCTGCGCCGTGGTGCGCAGCAGGCAGGTCTGGCTGAACATGGCGGTGTTCCGCCTTCTGGTGCTGGCCGGGCGCATCTCTCCGGCCCTGTTCACCAGACTCAAGCACAGAAAATAAAACCCCAAGCCTATAAATTTCATGGAGGATGCCTATGCCGGAACCCAGCATAATGGAACAGATAAAGTCCCCGGAACAGCCTGAGCAGGAACCGCTGACAGAGCGGGAACAGCAGCCCCCGGAAGAGCTCCGGGAGGGCAGCCTGGAGGAGGGGGCTTCGGAGCGGCCCGTTTCGGAATCGGAGGATATTCCGGTTTCGGAGGAGAGCGTCTCCCCCACCGGCCTCGAGCAGGAGGAGGGCATCCCCCTGGATGCCGGGGAGTTCCACACGCCTGAGGAGGCTGCCGCCCCCGCCCCGGCAAAGAAGGCCCCGCCCCGTTGGCTGCTCATGGTCTGCGCCGTGGCGGCGGTGCTTCTGGTGGTTACGCTGGTTTTTTCCCTTGCCGCCGCCTCCAAGCCTGAGCCCGCTCCGGCCCTTGACGTGTACAGCTATGACAGCCAGGGCCGCGTCAGCACCCACATAAAGCAGCGCAGCGACGGCAGCATACTCTTCCGCCGGGAGACTGCCTATGACGAGAGCGGGAATCTCATTTCCCTGCGGATATACTCGGGGGGCACCCAGCTCACTTTCTCCCAGGAGTGGAGCTATCAGGAGGGTCTCCTGGCAGAGAAGCTTATTTTGTCCCCGGAGGGCAGCGTGGAGCGGCGGACTTTGTACGAATATACCGACGAAGGGGTCCTGCTGGCCAAGAGCAGCTACGACGCCTACGGCAATCTTCTCCAGTACATACGCTACACCGCCAACGGCAACGCCCTGTATTGGGAGGTCTATGAGTACAGCAGCCGCCGCCAGCTTTTGCGCTTCACCCGCTACAATGCCAACCGGAAAGCGGACTACTGGCGGGAATACAGCTACGACGAAAACGGCCTGGAGCTTAGCCGCAGCCGCTACGACTCCAAGGGCCAGCGTACCGAATGGACCGAATATGAGTACGACGAGGAGAACAGGCTGCTGTGCCAGAAGCAGTACGACTCTACGGGAGAGCTGAACACCCAGACGGATTACAGCTACAACGAGGACGGCAGCTTCACCGTCTGGACCTACTTCTATGATTATGACGGCAGCGTCAGCCGGGAGCTGAGCATCTACGATCACAACGGCAACCGCACCCACTACGCCGCCTACCCCGCCGGCGGCTATCTGGGCCACGGCAGCGACAGCCGCTACGACGAAAACGGCAACATCATTGAGCACTCGGAGTTCGGCCTCTACGGCGTCACCTACAAGTGGTACACCTATGAGTACGACGAGCAGGGCAGGGAACTGCGCCGCTACACCAAGAGCCTGTATGAGCGCAGCACCTGGTATGAAAACCGCTACGACGAAGAGGGCAACTGCGTGGAGCGCATATATTACGACGCCGACGGCAACATCACCGACCGGGTGGAGGACCCGGCCCCGGAGGTCTCCTTCCGTATGATCTACCGTCCGGATTGGTAAGCGTCAGCTAAAACCCTAAACCACAAAAAACCTGAGGACCCGTTAAAAACAGGTCCTCAGGTTTTATTGTTTCTCTTTATCTGTCAGAAGTTTCAGGCGCCGGAGAGGGGAGGGCTCAGTCCTCCTTCTCGTCCTCCAGGTCGAACTCCAGGGTCTCGCCGCAGGAGGGGCACTCAATGGAGCCCTTTTCCAGGGTCTCCTCGTCGAAGCTGATCTCCTCGCCGCAGACGGGGCAGGTGACGTCGTAGATGACGCCGTCATATTCCGGCTCTTCATCGTCCTCCTCGTCCTCGCCGCAGAGGCCGCAGGAGGCGCACTCGCCGTCGCAGTCCTCATCCTCGAAGTCCTCCGGCTCGTCCAGGTCGCAGACCAGGTCCTCCAGGTAGCTCAGCTCCTCGGCCATTTCGTCCAGGGCCTCGGCATGGTCCATGTCGGTGGCCTGAAGGTCTTCGATCTCATGAGCCATGTCTGAAAGCAGCTCACCCAGAGCGCCCCACAGCTTGCCTTCCCTGGAATCAGGCTCTATGCCCAGACCCTCTACCAATCCTTTGAGATATGCGGCTTTTTCAACTACAGTCATTTGGAAAACCTCCTTTTTGCAGAACAAAATTCCATACTTCCTGTATTTATTTTTGGGGGACTTGCCCCCGGGTTCAAGAGCTTATGCTCTGGACAGATACTCGCCGGTGCGGGTGTCGATCTTCACCTTCTCGCCGGGCTCGATGAAGAGGGGCACCTTGATCTCGGCGCCGGTCTCCAGAGTGGCGGGCTTGGTGGCGTTGGTGGCGGTGTTGCCGGCGAAGCCGGGGTCGGTCTCGGTGACTTCCAGCTCCACGAAGAAGGGGGGCTCCACGTTAAAGACCTTGCCCTTGTAGGAGTAGATGGTGCACTCCATGTTCTCCTTGACGAACTTGAAGTTATCGCCCAGGACGGCCTGATCCACAGGCTCCAGCTCGTAGGTCTCAGGATTCATGAAGTAGTACAGGTTGCCGTCGGAATAGCTGTACTCCATGGTCATACGGTCTACGGTAGCGTTCTCGAACTTTGCGGTGGGGTTGAAGGAAGTTTCGGTGACGGCACCGGTGATGACGTTCTTCATCTTGGTGCGCACGAAAGCTGCGCCCTTGCCGGGCTTAACATGCTGGAACTCGATGACCTGCATGACCTGGCCGTCCATCTCAAAGGTGACGCCGTTTCTGAAATCGCCTGCTGTAATCATAAAAGGGACCTCCCAAATAATTTATATTTATCTCAGACATTTTACAGTATCCGGCCCTGTTTTGCAAGTATTATTTGTCAAAACCCGGGTTTTGGGGCTAGATGGGCAGGATAAGCAGCTCTTTTTTCGCCTTGGTGAGCAGGCGGCAGCCGCCCTCCTCCAGGACCATGATGTCCTCAATACGCACCCCGAAGCGGCCGGGCAGGTATATCCCCGGCTCGGCGGAGCACACCGCTCCCACCGGCATCAGGGCCAGGCCCGAGGGATTTGCGCTGGGGCTCTCGTGGATATCCAGGCCCAGGCTGTGACCGAAACCGTGGCCGAAATAGGCCCCGTAGCCCGCGTCGCTTATCACCTTTCTGGCGGCGGCGTCTATATCCCGGCCGGGTATCCCCGCCCTGGCGGCGGCTATCCCCGCCAGCTGGGCCTTCAGCACGATGTCATACACCTGCTTCATCTCCTCCGTGGCGTAGCCCACCGCCACGGTACGGGTCATGTCCGAGCAGTAGCCCCCCTTTATGCAGCCGAAGTCCATGGTCACAAAGTCCCCGGCCTTTATCAGCTTGTCCCCGGGCACCCCGTGGGGCATGCTGGTCTTTTCCCCGGTGACTACAATGGGCTCAAAGGAATTGCCCTCGGAGCCGCGGCGCAGCATGGAGTACACCAGCTCCGCCATAACTTCCCGCTCCGTCATCCCCGGCTTTATCACATGCAGCACATCCTCCAGGGCCAGCTCCGCTATGTCCTGGGCCTGCTGCATATACATGAGCTCCTCCCGGCTTTTTGAGGCTCTCAGCTCCTGGAGCAGATTCCCGCAGGGCTTCAGCTCCAGGCCCAGGGCCTTCCCGTACTCCTGAAACTCCCGGTAGCTCAGCTTCCCGTCCTCGGCGGCCAGGCTCTCCATGCCCGCCTCCTTTATGTCCCGGCGCAGCAGCTCCTTCAAAGGCAGCTGCCGGTCATAGAGCTGCACCGTGAGCACGGCCCCGGCGGCCTTCTCCGCCGCCTCGATATACCTTGAGTCGGTGATGAGCCAGGCCTTCTCCCGGCCCACCAGCACGGCCCCGTCGGTAAAGGCAAAGCCTGCGGCGTAGCGCTGGTTCTTTTCGTCGGTAATCAGCAGGCCGTCCAGGCCCAGAGCCCTAAGTTTTTCCTGTATCTCCGCTATCTTGTTCATATACCTGTCTCTTCCTCCGTAGGCCTGGGGAAGCTCACCGTAAAGCGGGAGCCCTGAGGCTTGTTCTCTCCCACCAGGATGCTGCCCCCGTGGGCCTTCACCGCGGCATGGACTATGCTCAGCCCCAGCCCGCTGCCTCCGGCCTCCCGGGAGCGGGCCTTGTCCACCCGGTAGAAGCGGGTGAAGATATTGTACCTGTCCTCCTCCGGGATGCCTATGCCCGTGTCCTCCACGGTGAGCTGCACCTTGTCCTCCTTCTGCTCCAGCTTCACGAAGACGCTGCCCTGGTCCACGTTATATTTTATTGCGTTTTCTATAAGATTGAAGATAATGTGGAACATGTCGTCCACCGTGGCCATGACCACGCAGCCCTCCTCCAGCTCGCAGCGCAGCCGTATCTGCCGCTCCTTGGCCAGGGGCTTTAAAAACACCAGGGCGTCCACCGCCACCTGCTTTACGTCCACCGGCTCCGGCTGGACCTGGATGTCGTCGTCCAGGCGGGACAGGTCCAGCAGCTTCTCCGTTGTGCGCTGGAGCCGCTCGGCCTCGTTGCCGATATCGGTGACAAATTCCCGCACCGTCTCGGTGTCGATGTTCTCGTTCTGCACTATGCTGTCGGACAGCAGGCGGATGGAGGCCAGGGGGGTCTTCAGCTCATGGGAGGCGTCGGACACAAAGCGGCGGCGCTCCCGCTCCGTGGCGTCCAGCCGCTGGGTGAGGGTGTTGAACTCGTTGCCCAGGTCCGTCAGCTCGTCGCTGCCGCTGACCTGGAGGCGGTGGCTGTAGTCCCCGGCGGCCACGATGCGCATGGAGCTGGACAGCTCATGGATGCGCCGCAGTATCACCGAGGAGAATATCACCGCCAGGGCCAGCACCGTCAGCACTATCACGGCGGAGATTATCCGTATCTGGCTCTGGACGTCCAGGATTATCCCCGCCCGCATCACGTCCCGCTCCACCATGTACAAGGCCCCGGTTATGGCCCCCTGGCGGCTGATGGGTATGGAGTAGCTGCTGAGGAAGGAGTCCCCGTCGTAGCGGGAGCGGAACACCGTCTTCCCCGACAGGGCGGTGTTCAGGTCCTTCTCCTCGTTCTCGGGAGCCGAGCTGCCATAGGTATAGTACAGGACCTTGCCCTGGGTATCCACCACCACGGTGCGCTCAAAGCCGGTGATGTTCAGCAGCCGGAGCACCTCTCCCACGCTGGCCTGGTCCGGCTCGTCCAGCTTGGCCAGGGAGGTGGCCAGTATGGCCGCCTGGCCGGAGACGGAGCTCTCCTTCTCCTGGAACACCGTGTCCCGGGAGGAGGTGATGGGGAAGATGTTCAGCATCAGCAGCAGCACTATCAGCAGTATGGCCAGGAAAAAGAAAAACCTGAAGCGCAGGCTCCTCATAAGGACCTACCCCCTTACTGGGCGAAGTAGTAGCCCACGCCCCACTTGGTCAGGATATACCGGGGCTTGGCCGGATTCAGCTCCAGCTTCTCCCGCAGGCGGCGCACGTGCACGTCCACGGTGCGGGTGTCCCCCTGATAGTCGTAGCCCCAGACCAGGTCCAGCAGGCTCTCCCGGCTGTACACCTTGCCGGGGTTCTTCATCAAAAAGAGCATCAGGTCGAACTCCTTCATGGTCAGCTCCACCTCCCGGCCGTCCTTCATGGCCCGGCGGCCCTGCTCGTCCAGACTGATGTGCCCGGCCTTCAGCAGCTCCGGGGCGGAATGCTCCGGGGCGGCAGTGATGGAGGCCCGGCGCAGCAGGGCCCTCACCCGGGCCTTCAGGGCCAGGATATTGAAGGGCTTGGTCACGTAGTCGTCGGCCCCGGACTCAAAGCCCATGAGCATGTCCGCATCCTGGCTGCGGGCGGTGAGCATGATGATGGGCACGGTGGAAAAGCCCCGTATCTCCTGGCAGGCCTCCAGCCCGTCCTTCTTGGGCATCATCAGGTCCAGGATGATGAGGTCATAGTCCCCCTTCCGGGCCAGCTCCACCGCCGTCTCCCCGTCGTAGCAGGTGTCTACGGTGTAGCCCTCGTTCTCCAGATTGAATTTGATTCCCTTTACCAACAGTTTTTCGTCGTCAACCACCAGGATCTTCATTTCCTTATTCCACCCTGTTTTTAAAATTTTAAACCTGATATGACATCAGGAACTTTATGTTGCAATTTTCCCCGGAAAATTTTATAATGACAGAGTATGCACATATTATACAATGCTACTATACCATATTTCAGAGAAAACGGGAGAACAAAATGAAAATTTTCCGCATCTTTCCCCTAGTGCTGATAATATGCCTGGTGCTGGCCTTTGCCGCCCCGGGAGCCTACGCTCTGGAGGACCCCAGCCTCAACGGCAAGGCCGCCCTTCTGGTGGACCTGGACACGGGGAACGTCCTCTTTGAACTGAACAAGGACGAGCAGCGGGCTCCCGCCAGCCTCACCAAGATAATGACCACCCTGCTGGCCCTGGAGGCCCTGGATGAGGGGCGCATCTCCCTGGAGGATATAGTCACCGCCCAGGACGACTGCCTCTCCGGCATGGCGGAGGACAGCAGCACCGCCGGCATCACTCCCGGAATGCAGGTGTCCGTGAAGGACCTGCTCTACTGCACCATGCTCCACTCCGCCAACGAGGCCACCAATATCCTGGGCAGCTACATCTCCGGCAGTATCAGCGCCTTCGTGGAGGAGATGAACGCCAAGGCGGCTGAGCTGGGCTGCGTCAACACCCATTTTGTGAATACCAACGGCCTGCCCGCCACGGACCATTACAGCTCCGCCTACGACCTGTACCTTATCACCGTGGAGGCCATGAAGTACCCCATGTTCATGGAGATGGCCAATACCACCAGCTATCAGTCCTCCAATCCCGAGGTGAACGGGGGCAACCCCTTC
>CASFJB010000025.1 GCA_949294945.1 uncultured Eubacteriales bacterium | reverse complement strand
CACTGGCATTTTTGCCTATGGTGCTGTGGGATGCATTGCCCCATCCGGTCTCCCGACTCATGGGGATGAAATAGCTGCCGGTGCCCTGGGCATCCGGGAAACCGGCCACCACAAAGCTGAAATCCTGCTCCCGGCCGTAAGGGTTCCGAAGCCCGGGCCCGGCCTCCGCAGCCATGTCGGATATCATCGAGAGGGGGTGCAGCCCCTCCCCGCCCTCCTCTGTGGCCAGCTTGGAGAGCAGCTCCAGCCAGCCTATAAAGGCCGGGCTGTCAAAATTGCAGCTCATGCTCTCCCAGTCTATAAACTCCGCCGTGGCGGCCTGCTGAAACAGGGAGGAGAGCTTTTCCCTGTCCACTCCGGGTATGGCGCCGTATTCCTCCGACATGTCCATGAGCGCCCGGGAAGTCCAGTTCTCCCGGCCTGGGAACAGCTCCTCATTGACGGCCATGGATATCATGGAGAACCTGGCGGTGTACTGGTAGAGCCCGCCCTTGTATATCATGCCGTTTAAAAGGGGTTGGATGAAGTCCTCCCGGCTCAGCTCCCCGTCGGAGTCCAGATAGGGCAGCAGGTCTGTGAAGAGCCCGGCGTCCACCGCCCCCTCTCCGGGTCGGTGTTGTTGAAGCGGATGACGGCGTCCATCATGGCCTCGCTGTAGTCGTAGCCGGTGAGGGAATGCTGATAGGCCTGGGTCCCGGTATTGCCGAAGCAGAGCAGGCGCAGAGTCTGCCGCTCCCGCACCAGCTTGGGGCTGACTTCCACCAGGGAACTGCCCTGTCTGTAGAAAAAGACGCCCCGGGAGTTTTCAAAGAATGCGAGATTGTTCAGGCTATCCAGGTCCAGGGCAACGTCGATGTACTTGAATATCTCCGCCATTTCCCCGGAAGCCGGGTCATAGGCGTAAAGAGCTCCGTCTCCCCGGCACAGGAAGTGCCCGGCATTGCTGGAGCCGCTGAGCCGCTCCGCTTCTATGCTGCGGCCCATGTCCAGACTCAGGCTCGTCCTGTCCAGGGGAGCCCAGGCCCCGGAGCGAGTCTGCATCCAGGTCTCGCCGTCTATGCTTACTTTTGCTCCGCAGCCCTCCGCATCCGGCTCCGGCTGGGATAGGATGTTCAGCTGCCGGTCTATCTCAAAGAAGGAGCTCTCGGTGCTCAGCAGGGCCCGGTTGGAGTCCAGGGCCAGGAGGGAGGAGAAGCTGAGCATGCTGGTCTCCGTGGAAGCTCCGCCCTCAAAGGGCACCCGGATGCAGCTGTGGCTCCCGTCTATGCTGCCGCTTAGAACGTAGTAGCCCAGCTCCTCCAGGGACAGACCGTTTTCCACGTCCTCCTGGTTGCGGCCTTCTGCCAGCAGCAGCCAGAAGCTGTCCTCAGCCATGGACAGGCAGCGTATACTGGGACGATGGGCCTCCCCGGTGTCCAGAGGGAAGCTGCGCCAGCTGCCGGAAAGGGTGTCGTACTCCGCCAGGAGGAAGCCGTCCTGGCTGTCCCGGCCTGCAAGCCATATGCTGTCCCCCAGGGTGGTCCAGGAATCACACTTTTTAAGCTCTGGGGGGAAAGCTATCTCCCTGGGCACATAGGCCATGGAGAGCTCCTCCGCCTCGCCCGCTCCGGCCGTAGTCTGAACATTCTCCGCCACATCATCCCGGGCGGCATCTCCGTCCTCCCCTCCCCGACCGCAGCCGGAGATAAGCAGGGCGGCGGCCAGCAGCGCCGCCAGGAGTTTTTTCTTCATCTTCCGCACCTCCGTATTTTAGCTGTATAACTTTAAGGACGCAAAAGAGCCGGGCATGTTGCAGCCCGGCAGATTTTTTTATTTGGCGCAGGGGATTACAAAGGCCCTGCCGCCGCAAAATTCCTGTAGCCCATAGGCCGCCCTTCAGGCCAGATAGCGGCGGAAGAAGTCCTCCAGCTTGTCAAAGGGGATGACGTCCATCCTGTCGTACAGATCGGTGTGGACGGCCCCGGAGATGAGCAGCAGCTCCTTGTTGTCCCCCCGGAGCTTTTCAAAAGCGTCCCGGCTGAAATACCAGGAATGGGCCTTGTCCCCGTGGACGAGCAGCACGGCACTCTCTATTTCCTGGATGTATTGCAGCAGGGGCATGTTGAGGAAAGACAGGGAGGAGGTCATATTCCAGCCCTCGTTGGAGTTCAGGGAACGGCTGTGATAGCCCCGGGGAGTCTTGTAGTAGTCGTAGTAGTCCTTTACAAAGAAGGGGGCGTCCTCCGGCAGGGGATCAATCACGCCGCCGGCCCGCTTGTAGGAGCCGCTTCTATAGTCCTCAGTCCGCTGGGCGTTGAGGGCAAGGCGCTTTTGCCGCCGCTGCTCCGGGCTGTCCTCGCTGTCAAAATAGCCCTTGGCGTTTACCCGGCTCATGTCGTACATGGTGGAACAGACGGTGGCCTTCACCCTGGTGTCCAGGGCGGCGGCGTTGAGTGCCATGCCGCCCCAGCCGCAGATACCTATGATGCCTATCCTCTCCGGGTCCGCCACCTCATGGACGGACAGGAAGTCCACCGCTGCCTGGAAGTCCTCGGTGTTGATGTCCGGGGAAGCCACGTACCTGGGGCAGCCGCCGCTCTCTCCGGTGAAAGAGGGGTCAAAGGCCAGAGTTAAAAAGCCCCGCTCCGCCATGGCCTGGGCGTAGAGCCCGGAACACTGCTCCTTCACCGCCCCGAAGGGGCCGCAGACCGCCAGGGCGGGCAGCCTGCCCTCCGCCCCCTTGGGCCTGTACAGGTCTGCCGCCAGGCTTATGCCGTAGCGGTTGTGGAAACAGACCTTGCTGTGCTCCACCTTATCGCTTTTTGGAAAGGTCTTGTCCCATTCCATAGTCATGTTCAGCTTATCTTCCATTTGAATATCCTCCGAAAAAATCTTTCTGAACAGGGGCCGGGCTTGCCTTGACTTTCCCGCCGCCCTGTGTTACCCTCATGGTAACACCTAAAGCTGACTTTAGGTCAAGATGTTTTTTGCTTTTTATCTGCGAATTTACAGGAGGCTGCCATGTATACGATAGGCCAGGTGTCCCGGCTTTTCGGCGTACCCATATCCACCCTGCGCTATTACGACAAGGAGGGGCTTTTCCCCGGCCTGGAGCGCAGCTCCGGCATACGACGTTTCGGAGAGCAGGAGCTGGAGGCCCTGCGGGTGATAGAGTGCCTGAAACGCTCCGGCATGGAGATAAAGGATATCAAGCAGTTTATGTTCTGGTGCTCCCTGGGCAGAGAGACCTATGGGCAGCGGCTGGAGCTTTTCCGGCGGCAGAAGGCGGCGGTGGAGGCGGAGCTGAAAAAGCTGGAGAGGACCCTGGACATGCTGCGCTTCAAATGCTGGTATTACGAGCAGGCCCTGGCCCAGGGCGGCGAGGAGGGCCTGAAGGCCCTGCTGCCGGACGCCCTGCCGGAGGAGATACAGGGGGCCTATGACCGGGCCCATGCCCAGCTTTAAGGAGGACTTGCGGATGCTGAGACTTATATACGGCAAGGCGGGCGCCGGCAAGACCGCCGTGATAATGGAAGAGATAAAGCAGGCCGTGGACAAGGGGCAGGGCTCCCGCTTTCTGATAGTCCCGGAGCAGTACAGCCATGAGGCGGAGCGGGAGCTCTGCCGCCGCTGCGGGGACGCTCTGTCCCTCTACGGCGAGGTGTTCAGCTTCACGGGCCTGGCCCGGCGCATGGCGGGCCGGGTGGGGGGCAGCGGCATGCCCTACCTGGACAAGGGGGGGCGGCTGCTGTGCATGGCCCTGGCCCTCAGGGACATTGCCCCCAGGCTGAAGGTCTACTCTGCCGCCGGGCGTCGGCCCGAGCTCCAGGACATGCTGCTGCGGGAGCTGGACGAGCTGAAGACTGCCGTCATAGGCTCTCAGGAGCTGCTGACTGCGGCGGAGGACTGCCAGGGCAGCCTGGCCGACAAGCTCCGGGACATGGCCCTGGTGCTGGAGGCCTATGACGCGGTGGTGAGCCGGGGCCATGCCGACCCGGCGGACCGGCTCACGGAGCTGGCGGAGCAGATTGGACTGAGCTCCCTGGACGAAAATACCTGGGTCTATGTGGACGGCTTTACCGACTTCACCCGCCAGGAGCTGGCTGTGCTCCTGGCCCTGATGAAAAAGGGGGTACAGCTCACCGTCTGCCTGACCCTGGACAGTCTGGAGGGAGACAATGAGATATATGAGCTGTCCCGCCGCTCCGCCCGCTTCCTGCTGAGCCAGGCCCTGGAGCTGGGCCTGGAGGGCAAGTCGGAGCAGCTTCAGGGAGACGGGGGCAAGGCCCCGGCCCTCAGCTTTTTTAACGACAATATTTTCAGCTATACCCAGGAGAGCTTCCCCGGGGCGGAGGGCACGGTGGAGCTCTACCGTGCGGAGAGCGCCTCTGCCGAGTGCGAGCTGGCGGCCTCCCGGGCCCTGGAGCTGGTGCGGGACCGGGGCTGCCGCTGGCGGGATATCTCCGTGCTGGTCCGGGGCTTTGAGGACTACCGGGGGATTTTGGAGAGCGCCTTCCGCCATTACGGCGTCCCCCTGTATACAGCCAGGAAGAGCGATCTGCTCTCCCGGCCCCTGGCCGCCCTCATCAGCGGCGTGTTTGAGATATACCAGTCCGGCTGGGGCGTGGACGAGGTGACAAGCTACCTGCGCACCGGCCTCACCGGCCTGGACAGGGACAGCTGCGACGAGCTGGAAAATTATATTTTCACCTGGCAGCTGAGAGCTCCGGCCTGGGAGCGCAGCCGCAGCTGGCGGCAGCACCCGGAGGGCTACGGAATGGAGTACGACGATGGGGCAGAGCAGCGGCTGGAGAGGATAAACGCCTCCCGGCGCTTTATAGCCCGGCCCTTGCTGGACTATTATAAAACCGCCGCCCAGGCGGAGACGGCTCTGGGCCAGGCCCGGGCCTTTGCAGCCCTGCTGGAAAAGCTGAAGCTGGGGGAGACTTTGGAGCGGCGTTCCGCAGAGCTTAACGAAGAGGGCCGGGAGGAGCTGGCGGCGGAGTACCGGCAGCTCTGGGACATAAGCGTCTCGGCCCTGGAGCAGTTTGCCGCCATATTGGGGGACAGCCCCATGGACATGGAGGAGTTCGGCAGGCTCTTCCTGCTGATGCTCTCAAAATACGACATCGGCACCATCCCCGTGTCCCTGGACCGGGTCAGCGCCGGAGACTTTGACCGCAACCGCCGCCGGAGCCTGAAGCACCTTATCGTGCTGGGGGCCTCCGATGAGCGCCTGCCCTATGTGTCGGAGCAGGCGGGGGTCTTTTCCCAGGAGGAACGGCAGCGGCTGCTGGAGCTGGAGCTGGATCTTGGCGGCGGAGAGGGAGAGCTGTGGCGGGAGTTTGCCCTGATATATAACGGCCTGAGCCTGCCCTCGGAGAGCCTGCTTTTAAGCTGCCCCATGACCGACGGAGAGGGGGGCGAGCTGCGCCCTGCCTTCGTCTTTAACCGGGCCAGGGCCATTTTCGGCCTGGAGGTGAAGCGGGCGGAGCTGTCCCGGCTGCGTATGGCGGCGGAGGGCCCGGCCCTCAGCCTGGCGGCTTTTGCCCTAAAGGGCGGCGGCAGCCGGGAGCAGGCGGCGGCGGAGCATTTCAGGCAGAGCCAGCCGGAGCGCATGGCAAAGCTGGAGGCGGCGGCGAATCTGGGCCGGGGCCGCCTGTCCACTGCCATGGTGGAAAAGCTCTACGGCAAGCGCCTGCGCCTCAGCGCCTCCCGGATAGACAAGTTTGCCTCCTGCAAATTTGCCTATTTCTGCCAGTACGGCCTGAGGGCAAAGCCCGCCAGGCCCGCCAGCTTCAGCCCCCCGGAGATAGGCAGCTTCATGCACTACGTGCTGGAGAACACCGCCCGGGAGGTGAAGGGCCTGGGGGGCTTCAAGGCCGTGAGCCGGGAGGAGCTGCGCCGGCTCTGCGACAAATATATAGAACAGTTCGTAAAGGAGGAGCTGGAGGACTTCCGGGAGAAGTCCGGCCGCTTCGTGTATCTGTTCAACAGACTGAAAAAAGACGTGTACCAGGTGGTGGAGGACATGGCGGAGGAGCTGCGCCGCTCCGACTTTGAGCCTCTGGACTTTGAGCTGGACTTCTCCGACGCCCAAAACTTCCCGCCCATAGAGCTGGGAGAGGGGGAGGACCGCCTCAGCCTCAGCGGCATAGCCGACCGGGTGGACGGCTGGCTCCACGAGGGCAAGCTCTACATCCGGGTGGTGGACTACAAGACGGGAAAGAAAAAATTCAGCCTCTCCGACGTCTGCTACGGCATGGGCCTTCAGATGCTGCTGTATCTCTTTGCCCTGGAGCGGGACGGAGAGAAGCGCTACGGCCACGAGATAGTCCCCGCCGGGGTGATGTATGTCCCCGCCAGAAACGCCATGCTGAGCCTGAGCCGCTGCCCTGAGGATGGGGAGGCGGAGGAAAAGCGCCTGGAGGAGGTGCGCCGCAGCGGCCTGGTGCTGGAGGATATGGAGCTGCTGGAGGCCTGGGAGCAGGGTGAGGATAAGCAGTATATCCCGGTGAAGTTCCGCTCCGGCAAGCCCTCGGCGGAGTTCCTGGCCTCCCTGGAGCGCATGGGCATATTGAGGCAGCACATAGAGCGTAGCCTGCGGGGCATGGCCCGGCAGCTGCGCCAAGGCAGCATAGCCGCCGACCCCTATTACCGCAGCCAGCAGGAGAACGCCTGCCTCAACTGCGACTATTACGACGCCTGCCATTTCTCCGACGGGGAGAACGGGGAGAGCTGCCGCTATATGCCAAAGCTCTCGGGAGAGAAGGTCTGGGCGATGCTGGACGGAGGTGGAGAAGATGAGTGAATTTAGACCTACGCCGGCCCAAAAGGCGGCGATAGAGGCCCGGGGCAGCGCCCTGCTGGTGTCAGCCGGAGCGGGCAGCGGCAAGACCAGGGTGCTCACCGAGCGGCTCATGAGCCGCATCTGCGACGAGGAGCAGCCCCTGGACCTGGACCGCTTCCTGATAATCACCTTTACCCGGGCCGCCGCCGGGGAGCTGCGGGGCCGGATAATGGAAGAACTGGCCCAGCGCCTGGCCAGGGAGCCGGGGAACCGGCGGCTGCGGCGGCAGAACGCCCTGTGCTCCCGGGCCCAGATAGGCACCATCCACAGCTTCTGCGCCTCCCTGCTCAGGGAGAACTGCCACCTGCTGGGCCTGAGCCCGGATTTCAAGATAGTGGACGAGGAGAGGGCCGAGGCCATGAAGCAGGCGGCCCTGGAGCGCCTGCTGGAAAAACGCTATGAGGACCCGGAGAACAGCCCGGGCTTTCTCGGCCTGGCGGACACCGTGGGGGCGGGCCGCTCCGACGAGCGCCTGGCGGCTCTTGTGCTGAGCCTGCACAGCCGCATGCAGTGCCACGCCCGGCCGGAGGCCTGGGCCCGGCAGCAGGTGGCCGCCCTGAGGGCTCCGGCGGAGGACGCCGGCCAGACCCCCTGGGGCCGGGAGATATTGGCCCAGGCCCGCAGCGTTGCCGCCTATTGGGCCGGGGAGCTGGACCGGCTCATGGAGCTCATGGCCAAAGAGGAGAAGATAAGCGCCGCCTATATGGACAGCTTTTCCCATACGGCGGAGGATATAAGGGAGCTGGGCCGCTGCCTGGAGATAGGCTGGGACCGGGCCAGGGCCTGCCTGCCGGTGAGCTTTGACCGGCTGAAAGGGCTGAGGAACTCCCCGGATGCAGCCTTGTCGGAGCTGCTGAAGGGCCGTCGGGAGGCCTGCAAAAAGGCCATGAAGGGCCTGGAGGAGCTGCTCTACGCCCCCTCCGGGCAGCTGCTGGAGGAGATGGAGCAGACCGCCCCGGCCATGGAGGCCCTGCTGGAGCTGACCCTGGATTTTGACAGGGAATTTGAAAAGGACAAGCGCCGCCGCTCCCTGGTGGACTATTCGGACCTGGAGCACTATGCCGCCCGGCTGCTCACCGACGAGGACGGACGGCCCACGGAGCTGGCCCGGCAGCTGTGGGAACGCTACGGGGAGATAATGGTGGACGAGTACCAGGACGTGAGCCGGGTCCAGGACGCCATCTTCCACGCCCTGTCCCGGGAGGGGAAGAACCTCTTCCTGGTGGGGGACGTGAAGCAATCCATCTACCGCTTCCGCCTGGCGGACCCGGAGATATTCACCGAGAAGTACCTGAGCTATTCCGACGCCGAGGCCCCCGGCCTCCCCCGGCGCATACTGCTGAGGGAGAACTTCCGCTCCCGCCGGGAGATATTGGAGGGGGCCAACGCCCTGTTCTCCCTGTGCATGTCCCGGCGCCTGGGGGATATGGACTATGACGAGGCCGCGGCTTTGAGATACGGGGCGGCCTATGAGGGAAGCGTTCCGCCTCCGGAGCTGCTGCTCCTGGACGCCGCCTCAGGGGATGAGGACAGCCCGGACAAGACCGCCCGGGAGGCGGCCTTCGTGGCGGAAAAGATAAAAACACTGGTGGAGGGGGGCTGCACCGTCTCCGGGAGAGAGGGCCCCCGGCCCCTGGAATACGGGGACATAGCCATCCTTCTGCGCTCCGCCAACACGGCGGGACCCACATACCGCCGCTGTCTCATGGAGCGGGGCATACCCGTGGCCTCCGTCCAGGGCGGGGACTATTTCGATTCCCTGGAGGTGTCCACCCTGGTGTCCCTGCTGGCGGTGCTGGACAATCCCCACAAAGACGTGCCCCTTATAGCCGTGCTCCGCTCCGGCGCCTTTGCCTTCAGCCCGGATGAGCTGACGGAGATACGCAGCGCCGACCGGCGGGGGGATCTCTACACCGCCCTGAAGGCCGCCGGGGAGAGCAGCGAAAAATGCCGGGCCTTTCTTGAGCTGCTGGAGCAGCTGAGGGACCTGGCAGCGGATATGTCCATGGCGGAGCTGAGCTGGCTGCTGCTGGAGCGCCTGGATATGCTGGCCCTGTGCAGCGCCATGGAGGACGGAGAGCGGCGGCGGGAGCGGCTCATGGCCTTTATCGGCCTGGCTGAGCGCTACGAGAGCAGCGGCTACAGGGGGCTCCACCGCTTCGTGCTGTGGCTGAGGAAGCTCAGCGAAAAGGACCAGGAGCCCGCCCTGGGCTCTGCGGGCAGCTCGGCGGTGCAGATAATGAGCATACACAAGTCCAAGGGTCTGGAGTTCCCGGTGGTCTTTCTCTGCGATACGGCCCGGCGCTTCAATAAGCAGGACAGCCGGGACACGGTGCTGGTGCACCCGACGCTGGGCCTGGGCCCAAAGCTCACGGATACCTTCCGGCGGGTGGAGTACCCCACCCTGGCCAGAAACGCCATAAAACTGCGCCTGGAGCGGGAAATGCTGTCGGAGGAGATGCGCCTTTTGTACGTGGCCATGACCCGGGCCCGGGAGCGGCTGTTCATCACTGCGGCGGTGAAAAAACCGGAGGAGGCCCTGGAGAAGGCCAGACCCCTGGCCTCCCGGCCCATGGCCCCGGAGCTGTTGAGCCAGGCCCAGTCCATGGCGGACTGGCTCATATACGCCGCCCTGGCCGACGGCGGAGAGCGCCTGGGCCTGAGCCTGCCCCGGCAGGGGACCGAGGCGGAGGTGCCCGCAGTATCCGAGACGGCCCAAGAGTCTCCGGCGGCGGACCCGGCGGAGTTTAAAGAGCTGGAGCGGCAGCTGAGTTTCAGCTATACCCATGCTGCGGCGGAGGAGCTGCCCTCCAAGGTCACAGCCACGGAGCTGAAGGGCCAATGGGAGCCGGACGCCGAGGCGGTGGATCTGGCGGAGAAGCCCGGGGGCGTGTTCCGTATGCCGGACTTTACCCGGGAGGAGCGGCCCCTCACCGGGGCGGAGAAGGGCGTGGCCACTCACCTGCTGCTGCAATATATGGACTTTTCCCGCAGCGGCAGCCTGGAGGAGATAGAGGAGGAGACCCGGCGCCTGTGCAGTCAGGGCTTCCTGTCCCAGAGAGAGGCCCAGGCAGTGGATGTGAAGGCGGTGAAAAAGCTCTTTGACTCCCCCCTGGGGCAGCGGATGAAGAGCTGCAAGAAGCTCTACAGGGAGTTCAAGTTCTCCCTGCTGTGGGACGCCGGAGAGGTTTTCGGCAAAGCCCCGGGGGAGCAGCTGCTGCTCCAGGGCGTGGTGGACTGCTGCCTGGAGGAAGAGGAGGGCCTGGTGGTGATAGACTATAAGACCGACCGGGTACGGACGGCGGAGGAGATAGCAAAGCGCAGTGCCTTCTACCGGGGCCAGCTCCTCAGCTATGCCGCCGCCATGGAGCGCATCCACGGGAAAAAGGTGAAGCAGTGCCTGCTGTATTTCATCTCGGCGGGAAAGACCGTGGAGATAAAGTAAATTTTGCAAAGGGACTTGCAATCCCGGCAGCGCTGTGTTACAATTCACTTTGCGTCTTGTAACTATGCTTTTTGCACAATCAAGATAGCCTTAGACGAGGAGATATGCCCCATGAAGGAAGGAATCCATCCCAAATACGAGCAGACCACCATCAGATGCGCCTGCGGCGCCGTCATCGAGACCGGCTCCACCAAGAAGAACATCACCGTTGAGATCTGCTCCAAGTGCCACCCCTTCTACACCGGCAAGCAGAAGCTGGTTGACACCAGCGGCCGTGTTGATAAGTTCAACAAGAAGTACGGCATCAAGTGATTGCTATATGAAAAAGCCCTGTCGCTGCGACAGGGCTTTTTCATATAATGGCACTGTAGCTATAAACAGCAAAAGCCCCGACCGAGAGTCGGGGCTTATTTTTATATCTTGCCGTTCTGTTTATCCTCAGGCGGACACAGGGGGCTGATTGGCCTTCTTGGCGCCCAGGTACTGGATAAGAACGATGACGGCCATAAGGGCAATGCCCACGATATCAGTGACAAAACCGGGGTCCATCATCATAAGGCCGGCCACACAAATGGCCATGCGGGCGGCCCAGTTGAGCTTGCGGTAGAGGTAGCCGTTCATGGCGGCGGCCACGCCGAAGATGCCTATGAGGGAGGTGATGATTATCTGCACCACGCCCAGAGGCGTTACGTCGATAAGGAGCATGGCCGGGTTAAGGCAGAAGATATAGGGCACGACGAAAGCCCCTATGGCCAGCTTTGTGGCGTTGATACCTGTCTTCATGGGGTTGGACTTGGCGATGGCGGAGCCGGCGTAGGCGGCCAGGGCCACAGGGGGAGTGATATCGGCCACGATACCGAAGTAGAACACGAAGAAGTGGGCGGCTATCTTGGGCACGCCGATGGTGATGAGGATGGGGGCGCAGGTAGAGGCCATTATGCAGTAGTTGGCGGTGGTGGGCACGCCCATGCCCAGGATGATGCAGCAGACCATGGTGAGGAACAGAGCCACCATCATGGGGTCTACCAGGGGCACGGAATTGCTGGCGGCAATGACGGCGCCGATGAGCTTGGAGGCAAGGCCGGTAGCGGTGATGCAGCCGGCGATAATGCCTGCCATGGCGCAGGCCACGGCCACGGTGATGGTGCCCTTGCCGCCGGCTTCCAGAGCCTCCAGGATCTTGCCTACGGTTATGCGGTTGTCCCTGTCAAAGAGGCTGACCACAATGGCGCAGAGGATGGCGATGGTGGCGGAGAACTGCATGGTGCGGGTGTTGGTGGTCACCAGGGCCACCAGGACGATAAGGGGCAGCAGCAGGTAGAGCTTGGTCATCAGCTTGCCCAGCACAGGCAGCTCGGCCTTGTCGATGCCCTTCAGGCCCAGCTTCTTGGCTTCCAGGTGCACGGCGATGAAAATGCCGGTGAAGTAGAGCACTGCGGGGAGGATGGCCCGGAGAGCAACTTCCGCATAGGTGACGTTCATGTATTCGGCCATGAGGAAGGCGGCAGCGCCCATGATGGGGGGCATTATCTGGCCCCCGGTGGAGGCGGCGGCTTCCACCGCTCCGGCAAACTCGCCCTTGTAGCCGGTCTTCTTCATCATGGGGATGGTGACGGAGCCGGTGGTGACGGTGTTGCCCACGGAGGAGCCGGAGACCATGCCGCAAAGGGCGGAGGAGATGACGGCCACCTTGGCGGGGCCGCCGGAGAAGCGACCCACCAGGGAGTTGGCCAGGTCGATAAAGAAGGCGGCGATGCCGGTGCGTTCAAGGAAGGCGCCGAAGATGATGAACACCACTATGTACTTGGCGCAGACCTGTACCGGGGTGCCCATGATTCCGCTGGTGGTGAAGAACAGGGTGTAGAGCACCCGCTTCATGCCTATGCCGGTGGAGAAGGTGTAGATCAGCAGCACACCGGCCACGCAGAGGATGGGTATACCCACGCAGCGGCGGCACAGCTCCATGATGCACAGCAGGCCCACAACGCCCACGGTGACCTGGAACCAGGTCATTTTGGAGGCGCTGGTGAGCACCTTCACCAGAGAGTCGTAGCTGAGGCAGTAGTACATGAAGCAGGCGGCGCCCACTATCATTATCACAAAGTCGAACCAGGGGATATAATTGTGACGCACGTGGTGCTTGCTGGCGGGATAGGTGAGATAGCCCATCACCACCACCAGGGCCAGGAAAGCGGTGAGACGCTTTTCCAGAGCGGCCACGCTGAAGAGAGTGGAGTAGATGCAGTAGAGGGAGAAGACCACCATGACGCCCCGGATGATAAGGGCGGGCTTGCCCTCCCATATCCTGGTGTTGGACTCACGGTCGTATTTGCGCATCAGCTTTTCTACGTCTTCGGCAGTGCCAACTTCTATGGTCTCTTCCACTTGGGGATCATGCTTGTGAAATACGGACATTCACTTTGCTCCTTTCGCTTGGGTTTACTATATACCATATAATTCTGCAAGAAAGCAGAGGAAAAATCAAGTTCAGAATGGAGGATATGTATCAAGAGAGCGTAAAGATTAGGAAATAAACAAAGGAAACGGTTGAATTCTGACTCAAAAATAAGGGCCCTAAATGACTCGAAAAGCTACGGCGCCTAAAAAGCGCCGTAGCTTTTTAACCGCTAAATCTCAGACGGCAGACGCAGCTTACTTGACGGAAGCTACCTCAATGCCCTTCTCGGAGAAGTACTTTGCTGCACCGGGATGATAGGGAACGTCGGTGATGCTGGAGGCGAAGCTCAGATCCAGCTCAGCGGCCTTGCCGTGCTGGAGCTGATCCACGTTGTCAAAAATGGTGGAGACGAAGGTGTAGACTGCGTCCTCGGAGACATCGTCACGGGCCAGGATGACGGCGGCGATAGCCACGGTCTGGGCATCCTCAGGCATACCGTAGGTGTCGGCGGTAACGGTGTACTTGCTGTAGTAGGGAGACTTGGCGATGAGCTGGTCGATGTGCTCGTCGTCGATGCTGACCAGGTAGATCTGACCGCCGGTGGAGAGGTCGGTGATGGCGGTGGTGGGAGCGCCGGCAACGATGAAGGCGGCGTCTATCTTACCGTCCTTCAGGCTCTCGGCGCTGTCGCCGAAGCTCTGGTAAACGGGATTGATGTCGGCCTCGGTCATGCCGTAAACACCCAGGACGTCGATGGCGTTGTAGTAAACGCCGGAGCCCAGAGCGCCGATGGATACGCTCTTGCCGCGGAGGTCCTCAACAGTCTTGATGTCGGGGTTCATGGTGACGATCTGAACCTGCTCCATGTACAGGGAAGCGACCACGGAGAAGCTGTCCACAGCGCCGGTCTCGGCAAAGAGGTTGGTGCCGGCGTAGGCGTAGCTCATAACGTCGGACTGGCAGAAGCCCAGCTGGTAGGAGCCTGCATCCATATCCTCAATGTTGGCCTGGGAGCCGTTGCTGGTGACGGCGGTGACGGAAAGGTCGGTGTTGGCGGAAACATACTGGGCTATAACGCTGCCGAAACCGTAGTAGGTGCCGGTCTCACCGCCGGTGGTAAAAGTCAGTGCTTCCTCCTTGCTGCTGCTTCCGCAGGCGCACAGGGCAAACACCATGCACAAAAGTGCAACGATTGCGATGATCTTTTTCATACTTGACCTCCTGATTTAGTCTCCCGAGAGAAACAAAAATTTAATGCGCGTAATGCAAATTGCTCTTGCATTACGCTTTATCTGCGTTTATAATACAACCGAAAGTTGAGAAAAGCAATAGTTTTTTTGAAAGCCGGCAACAGTTTTTTCATACATTTGCATAAGTAACAGAAAACCAAGGAAATATATAGGCTGTATTGTGCACAATGCAAGAAAATTTTTAGCGACATTCAGGGCTTGACAAAAAAATAACGGCAAATATTGGAATTGGCTTTCGGGGAGCTCAGGGTCCCCCGCAGCCGGATAAGCGGAGAAAGGGAAAATGGATTTTTCACTGTTAAAAAGCTTCATAGCTGTGGCCGATGAGAAGAGCATCTCCGTGGCGGCCCAGCATCTGTTCATCTCCCAGCAGTCTCTCTCCAAGCAGATAGCCAAGCTGGAGGAGGAGCTGGGCACTCAGCTTTTTGTGCGCAGCCGTCCTCTGGGCCTGACCAGGGACGGCATGCAGTTTCTCCGGGTGGCAAAGGAGATACTGCATCTCAAGCAGCAGTATGAGGAGAACACCAACCGGGGCAGCGCCGGCAGCCAATACATCCACATGGGTATAGAGCACACGGTGGCCAGAGCCGTCCTGCCCTACGTGCTGCCGGTGTATCTTCGTGGGCACCCGGATACCTATGTGAAGATGAACGAGGCCTCCCCGGAGGTGCTTCAGAAGGCTGTGACCCATGACGGAGTGGATCTGGTGATAGGCTCCATTACCAGCACCCCGGAGAGCTATGAGACGGTGGAGCTGTGCAAAAAGGAGCAGCTGCTGATAGTGCCGAAGAGCGTGATGGAGAAGCTTGCCGGAGCGGCCTGCGACAAGGTGGCGGAGGAGTTTTTCCAGTGTGCGGACCTGAGATATTTTGAGAAGGCGCCCTTTATAAAGATCCCGCCCCAGTCCTCCGGGGGCCGCACCCTGGCCAGCTACCTCAAGTATTACGACATAAACCCCGGCTTTGTGTGCGAGCTGACCAACATGGAAAACGCTTTCCAACTGGCCAACAGCGGCCTGGGCGTGCTGGTGTATCCCCGCATATTCTGGGACCTGGTAGGCCGGGAGCTGCAAAACGACTATCTGAAAAACATCTACGTGTTCCCCCTGCCCTACCTGCCGGACATTGACAGAGTCTGCGCCTACTTCCACAGGGAGCGGGTGCTCCACGGCGGGACCCAGGAGCTGCTGGACACCTTTAAAAAATTCTTTGCCGACTACTCCGGAGGCGCTCTGGAGGCCTGGGCAAACAAATAAAACAGCCGGGAAAAAGCCTGAGCCCTTTCCGCTGCGGCGGAAAGGGCTCAGGCTTTATATATCCTTATTTCAAATCGAAATTCTTTTCGTAAGCGGCGATGACCGCTTCCATGACTGCGCTGCGGAAACCGTTTTTCTCCAGGGCTCGCACCCCCTGGATAGTGGTGCCGCCGGGGGAGCACACGGCGTCCTTCAGCTCACCGGGGTGTTTGCCGCTTTCCAGCACCAGTGCCGCCGAGCCCAGAAGCATCTGGGCGGCAAGCTCTATGGCGGCGGAGCGGGGCAGGCCGCAGGCGACACCGCCGTCCGCCAAAGCCTCGATGAACAGGTCGGCAAAGGCGGGGCCGCAGCCGGAGACGGAGGAACCGGCGTCTATGAGCCGCTCTTCCAGGCGGGTAAAACGCCCGGCTCCAGACATGAGCTCCAGGAAGCAGTCCAGCTGTTCCTGGCTGAGCTCCTGGCTCGGGGCGTAGAGTATCATACCCTTGCCTATAGAGGCCGGGGTGTTGGGCATGATGCGGAGCACCGGCCACTTGACGCCGGAGAGCTGCTGCACCTTTTCAATGGAGGTGCCGGCAGCCATGCTCACCAGGACGAAGGGGGAGGCTCTGCCCGCCAGGACCGGGGCCAGCTGGGCCAGTACCCAGGGGAGTATCTGGGGCTTGACCCCCAGAAAGATATAGTCCGCCAGGGAGGCGATGGTGAGGTTGTCCGAGACGGAAGCTCCCAATTCTGCCGCCAGCTTTTCGGCCTTTTCAGGGCTGCGGTTTGCCAGCATGATGGAAGAGCCGGGGAGCTTTGCCGCGGCGGCCTTTGCCAGGGCTCCCCCCATGTTCCCGACTCCGATGAATCCGAATACAGCCATGTTTATTCCTCCTGTCCTTTCTTTATCACCGAACGTTCCACATACTGGGGCGAGGCATTGACGCACATGAATATGCGCCCCACGTACTCTCCCACCAGACCCAGCACCAGCAGGATAATTCCGCCCAGGATCAGCAGCAGAGCCGTAGTGGAGCTCCAGCCCATGGGGGCCAGGTGGACGGTGAAATATCTGATGACGATTATCAAGGCGTAGATAAATCCGATGACGGCAGTTAGGCTGCCGAGATAAGTGGCCATGCGCAAAGGCTTTATGGAGAAGGAGGTGAAGCCGTTCATCCAGAGGTTCAGCAGCTTGCTGAGGGTATAGCCGGAGCTGCCCTCTTGCCGCTGCCGGTGGTTCACCGGCACATTGCAGATGTTCTTGGTAGAGCGCAGCACCAGGCCCATCACATAGGGGAAGCAGTGCTCATAGCGGAGCATTTCGTCAATGATAAAGCGCTGGGCGGCAAAATAGCTGGTGAGGAAGAGTTCACGGGGCTTGCCCAGCATTATCTCCGTCATTTTCCCGTTGAGCCAGCTGCCGAAGTTCCGGAAAAAGCTGTGCTGCTTGTGGTGGCCATAGGAGGCGTAGACCACGTCGTAGCCCTCTTCCAGCTTGGAAAGGAGCTTGCCCACCTCGTCGGCGGGAGTCTGGCCGTCGTCATCCAGACAGACTATATAGTCCCCCCGGCTGTGGTGGAGCCCGGCCATTATGGCGGCGTGCTGCCCGAAGTTCTTTGCCAGATCCACGGCGGTGATGCGCCCGTCGCAGCGGGCAAGGCCCTCTATGACGGAGAAGGTGTCGTCCGGGGAGCAGTCGTTCACCAGGATTATCTCGTGCTCATATCCGGGAAGGGCTGCCATAGTGGAATTTATCTCCTCCACCACGGCGGAGACGGTGGCGGCGGAGCGGTAGCAGGGGATGACAAAGGATACAAGTTTCATGGAAAACACCACCATCAGTTCAAATCAAAATCCACACAGCGCAGCAGCTCCAGCATCTCCTCCATGGTCTGGGCGGAGAGGATGTAGAATCCGTAGCGGGTGGAGCTGTCGCTGATCTCCCGCCCATCCAGGGGGAGAATATCGCTGACGCAGTAGAGGGCCTCAGGATGGCTGCGGCGAATGGACTCCAGAGCGTCCAGATCGGCCTGGCTGAAGATGAAGCGGATGGAGGCTGCCCGGGGCGGCTGCTGCTCTCTCAGATCCGGGGCCTTGCCGCAGGCGATATCCACGCAGGCCCGTACATAGTCTATGCCGCGGCTGAGGTACACCAGGTCCGAGCCTATGCAGTCCCCGCCCATGCGGCCACCGCATTCGATGATGCGTATATTCCCCTCATCGTCTATCTTCAG
>CASFJB010000024.1 GCA_949294945.1 uncultured Eubacteriales bacterium | reverse complement strand
CCGACAACCTGAAGATAAGCGAGAAAGCCATAATCTGCCTGCCCTATCACCGCCTTCAGGACGTTATGGAGGAGGAGCGCCTGGCGGACAAGAAGTTTGGCTCCACCCGCCGGGGCATCGCGCCTGTGTATTCCGACAAGTACAGCAAGAAGGGCATCCGCATGGAAGACCTCTACGATATGGACAGCCTTGCAGCCAAGGTGAAGGATATCGTGGAGTGGAAGAATATAACCGTCACCGGCTATGGCCATGAGCCTATAAAAGCCGATGAAATAATGGACTGGCTGAGAACTTATGGCGCCCAGGTCCTGCCCTATGTCACCGATGTGGTGGGCTACCTGAACGAGGCCGTTGCCCAGGGCAAGAACATCATGTTCGAGGCCCAGCTGGGCGCACTGAGAGATATCGATTTCGGTATCTACCCCTATACCTCCTCTTCTCAGACTCTGGCCTCCTTTGCCACCACCGGCGCAGGTATTCCCGGCAAGAAGCTGGACGAGACCGTGGGCATCATGAAGGCCTACTCCACCTGTGTGGGCGAGGGCCCCTTCACTGCCGAAATGTTCGGCGAAGAGGCGGAGAAGCTGAGAGCCGCCGGAGGGGAATACGGCGCCGCCACCGGCAGACCTAGAAGGGTCGGCCCCTTTGACGTGCCCGCCTCCCGCTACGGCGTCCAGGTCCAGGGTGCCGACGCCATAGCCCTGACCAAGATGGACGTGCTGTCCTATCTGGACAAGATCCCCGTCTGCGTGGCCTATGAGGTGGACGGTGTGCGTACCGAGAGCTTCCCATCCGGCGACAGGCTGGAGAGGGCAAAGCCTGTTATAGAGTATGTGGAGGGCTTTGGCGATGTGTCCGGCTGCCGCAAGGTGGAGGACCTGCCCAAGGCTGCCCTGGACTATATCAGATATCTGGAGAAGGCTGTGGGCTGCCCCATCAAGTATGTGTCTGTGGGCGCAGGCCGGGATGAGTATATCAAAATGTTCTGAGCCCTGTCCTGCGGCCCGGGTCTGACCCGGAGGGAAGGAGAACAAAATGAGAGACTATAAGAAAGAATTTGAAAGCCGTGTTGCCTTCGTAAAAGGGCTGCTGGCCGAAAGCGGAGCCAAGGGCATAGTCTTTGGCAACAGCGGCGGCAAGGACTCCGCCCTGGTAGGCATTATCTGCAAAGCCGCCTGCGACAATACCGTGGGTATCATCATGCCCTGCTCCTCTAAGCGCAACTACGAGCTGGACGCCAGGGACGGTGAAGAACTGGCCCGGCAGTTCGGCATCGAGACCAGGGGGGTGGACCTGACCCCGGTGAAGGAGGCAATGCTCTCCCAGCTGGGCACGGTCACCCAGGTAAATAAAATGGCGGACGTGAATATTGCTCCCCGCCTGCGCATGACCACCCTCTACGCCATAGCGGCCAGTGAGGGCCGCCTGGTGGCCGGTACCGGCAACCGCAGCGAGGCCTATGTGGGCTATTTCACCAAGTGGGGCGACGGGGCTCATGACTTTAACCCCATCAGCGACCTGACCGTGAAGGAGATCTTTGAATTCCTCCGCTATCTGGACGCCCCAGCCTGCATTATTGACAAGGCGCCTTCCGCTGGACTCTTTGACGGGCAGACCGACGAGGACGAGATGGGCTTTAAGTACGCCGATCTGGATCAGCTGCTGCTCACCGGCAGCACCAACGAAAAGGCAGCGGCCATTATTGAGCGCATGCATCGGGGCAGCGAACACAAGCGCAGGCCCATCAGAACCTTTGACAAGGGCTGAGCTATATAGCTAAATAGCATTAAAAAACTGTGCGTCATAATTGATGCACAGTTTTTTTACAATTTGTACAGAAACTTTCCCGCTGAATAACAGTCTAATTATGCGTAGCCGGGAAGGAAAACGAGCTCGCCTCCCGCTGCAAAAGCAAACCGATAAATCAAGATATTCTAAAAGGAAAAGGAAATCAAAATGAAAAAAACTGTTATTGCTCTTCTTTTAATAATGGCCCTGCTTTGCGCAGGCTGCGGCAGCACCGCCGCCCAGCCCACCGAGACCCCTGCCCAGACCGAGACCCCTGCAACCGAGACTCCCGAACAGACCCAGACCCCAGCTGACGAGAGCGAGGATTCCATGGTGCTGGAGCCCATGGCAAGCTATATCTCATATCAGGTGACGGTCACCGAGGTGCTGGAGGAGTTTATCCAGACTACCACAGATGTGAACGATGCGGAGAACTACGAAAATACCATCAACTATGTGCCCGGGGAGGACACCCTGGTGTTTGACGCCCAGGGCAACCGGCTCTCCCTCAGCGACGTCAAGGCCGGCGACCTGCTCACCGTCTATACCGGGGCCTATACCCCCGCACCCATGATAATGCCCCCTCAGTACCAGGCGGAGATAATAATCATTGAGGACCCCGAGGCTGAAAGCCCCGTGTTCACCTTCGCCGATACCTTCGTCGCCGGCGAAGAGGGCATGCTTGTGGGCCTGGGCAACACTCTGGCCCTGAACATGAGCGAAGATGTGGAAATCGTGGATAGGGACGGCCAGGCCTGGGAGGACGAGCTGGAGAACATGGACCTGCTGGTGTTCTACGATGTGTCCACCAAGAGCATTCCCGCCCAGACCACTCCCCTGAAGGTGGTAGTGCTGGGTCAGAATGAACAGGCCCTTTCCAACATGAACGCCCAGTAAAACGGAATAAATGACAGCAAGGGGTGCGGTGGATGAACCGCACCCCGGTTTCATATCATCTCCCTGCATTTTTGCCCTTCCCGGTCTGTGCCTGTGTAGGCCAGCAGCCATATTGCTGCCAGCTCCATTGCCAGGCCGTAGCCATTGAACATCAAATATGTACCCAGAGCAAGCAGGGCGATGCCTACAGCCAGACCGGATATCTTCACCAGTTTCCCGGCCGCCGGCTCCCTCATAAAAGGGCAGGCCAGCGCATAGAGCATGCGCCCGCCGTCCAGGGGCAGGGCGGGCAAAAGGTTGAAAAAAGACAGTATAAGGCTGATTCCGGCGCTTAATTCCAGCCAAGAACTTCCGAGACTGGAGGCCAGCACCGAGGCCGCCATGGCATAGATCAGCCCAAACATTGGCCCGGCGGCAGCCGCCAGGGCATGGCCCACTGCACCGGTACATCCACAGTAGCCTATACAGAAACCTTTGAGCTCCACCCTAAACCCGCTTATGCGCAGGCCAAGGAACCTGAGCATAAGAATATGCCCAAGCTCGTGGACAAAGACCGGTACCAACAGGGCCAGGATCTTGTCCAGATCAGCTATGAAATAAATCAGAGCCGCCAGAAGTATTGCGGCACTCCCGACCTCAAAACGCTCTATTTTCATATATAATACTCCGGATTTATGTATTTATCCTGATACATAAGCTCAAAATGCAGGTGGGGGCCGGTGGCCCTGCCGCTCTGGCCTGCGTAGCCTATCAGCTGGCCCTTCTCCAAGTCCTGGCCCTCACTGACAAGGCATTGGCTGAGATGGGCGTACAAAGTGGAATAGCCGCCGGTGTGTTCAATTATGCAGTAATTCCCGTAGCCGTCCCCTGTCCCGACGAAGCTGACCAGGCCGGAGGCAAAGGCCAGAATGTCGTCTCCGCTGTCGGCGGCAATGTCGATACCGTAATGAAAGCCGGGTTCAGCATCTATTGGGTCCTCTCTGAAACCGAAGCAGGAGCTCAGCTCACCTGACGCGGGGGAGGAATACTCAAAGGGCAATAGGGGACTGCCCGAGCAGACATTGTCCGGGAGCACACTGTACGCAGTTTGGGAAGCGCCGGACGCATCCTTCTCCGCCGCAGCAGCGTCCCCGCCGGGGAGGGGAGAAGCCCAGGTCTCACAGACAGCAAGGGCTTGCTCCTCCGGTGGACCGATATATTCCAGAACCTGGACCAGCTGATCTTCCAGCTGCCCATGGGCCAGGGCGCGGCCCATGGCCTGGACTGCAACATTGTAGTCTCTGCCGTTGCAAAGTATCTCTCCGGCCTGCCGGCGCAGCTGGTCCGGGAGCTGAGGGAAGCAAAGCCTTACGGCGCTGAGACATATGAAGAGAGCCGAAGCCAGATATATCTTGCATTCACGCATTGTGCCACCCCCTGAAAACATATATATTGCCGGGGCATGGCGGATATGAGGTATCTTTTACTTGACAAGGACGGCGCTGGTAATTATAATATAATGGCTGTGCAGAGAGTGGCAGGCCCACGGATGGACATGCAATATCCTGCCGGTTCAAGTTAATATTTTTCGGGGTGTAGCGCAGTTGGTAGCGCGCATGGTTCGGGTCCATGAGGCCGGGAGTTCGAATCTCCCCACTCCGACCAGCGTCGGAGCAAGCTATATATCGCTTGCTCTGACTTTTTATGCCTACGGCAAAAAAGTCAGAGTGCGCTCATTCCGCTGCTCTTCCTTTTCCAAATCGAACCCGTGCTGTGCACTGGGCTTCGATTTGGTTTTTCTTTTTCTGGAGCCTGAGGTCCTATAAATGCACTCGAACCATGTGGCTGCGGACGTCATATCGTTCGCAGCGACTTTTTTTATACAACAAAAGCTGTCCGAGTGTAATATACAGTCGGACAGCTTTTATAGACAGATAAATATTTTATAAGCCGGTCAGGCGTTTAGGCTGTCCGCCGGGATGTGGATCTCAGCCATAGAATATAGCGCGGCTTTTCCGGCCATGAGGATCCGGTCCCCATCCTTACGGCAATACAGAGTGCCACCCCTGGCAGAAGCCTGGTAGGCGGTCAGCTGAAGCTTACCCAATTTGTCGCACCAGTAGGGAATGATATGACAGTGCCCGGAGCCGCAGACAGGGTCTTCCACCACATTGAGCTTTGGGGCAAAGGAGCGGGATATGCAGTCGAACTCTCCGGAGTCAGAGACTGCGGTGGCATGGAGCAACAACCCGTCCAGCGCCTTCATCGTTTCCATATCCGGCTTAAGTTCCTTCACTACAGAAGCATTGTCAAATACGCACAGCAGGTCCCGCCCCATATAGGCCTCTCTGGGCCGGGCCCCGAGGGCAAGAGACATTACCTCGGTAACCGGGACCGGTTTGAGACTGTATACAGGGAAATTCAGCTCATACAGCTCGCCATTCTTATCAACGCTGAGAGTTCCGCTTTGAGTGGAAAAGTTTATCCTGTCCCAGCCCTTCTCGTAGAAATTGAGCAGCACATAGGCACTGGCCAAGGTGGCGTGACCGCACAGATCTATCTCTCCGCCTGGGGTAAACCAGCGCAGCTCATATGCGTCGTCGTTTTTCACGGTAAAGGCTGTCTCGGACAAATTGTTTTCCCTTGCAATGTCCAGCATCAAATCATCAGGCAGCCAGCGCTCCAAAACACAGATGGCCGCAGGATTTCCGGCAAATACCCGGTCAGTGAAGGCATCGACCACATATTGTTTCAGTGTAAGCTCCTGCATCTCCTGTACCTCCTGATAAACTTTCCTTGAATTTATTCAACTATACTACAAACAAAGGAACTTGTACAGAAATAATTTTATTATGTAAACCTAAATCAAAATGTACGATTCAGCGGAATGTTTAAAAAAAATACTTTACATTGGGCTGCATATATAAAACAACTTAAATGAAAGTCTTGTAAAACCCGGTGAAATATTATAAAATACCAGCGATTGATAAACTGCGGAATTTGTTTTCTGGAGATATTTATGGACAAGAGACTTGAGAGAATTTTGCCCAGGGTACAGAAGCCGGCCAGATACACCGGCGGGGAGTTCAACCAGATAATAAAAGACAAGACCAAGGTGGATATCCGTCTGGCCTTCTGCTTCCCGGACACCTATGAGATAGGCATGTCCAACCTGGGTATGAGCATACTTTATCACACAATGAACAGCCTGGACTTTGTGTGGTGTGAACGGGCCTTTGCCCCCTGGGGTGACATGTATGAAGAGATGAAGAAGGCCGGAATCCCTCTCTATGCCCTGGAGAGCGGGGACAGCCTGAAGGATTTTGACATCCTGGCTTTCTCCATAGGCTATGAGATGGCTTACACTACGGTGCTGGACATGCTGGACATGGCGGGAGTGCCCCTGCGCCGGGAGGACAGGAAGGAGCTTCTGCCTCTGGTCTTTGCAGGCGGCTCTGCGGCGGTGAACGCCGAGCCTATTGCCGACTTCATGGACCTCTTCGTTATAGGCGAAGGGGAGGAGATGAACAACGAGCTGCTCACCCTATTCCGCCAGGCCAAGCTGGAGGGCTGGAGCAAGGAGGACTTCCTCCTGAAAGCTGCCGGCATACAGGGGGTATATGTACCCTCTCTTTACGACATCACCTACAAACCGGACGGCACCGTGGAGAGCATCAGGCCCAAGGCCGGGGCGCCGGAGAAGGTGACCAAGCGCATAGTCATTGACCTGGACAGCTCGCCTTTTCCCACCAATCCCATTGTTCCCTCCACGGAGGTGGTCCATGACCGGGTGAATCTGGAGCTGTTCCGGGGCTGCGTCCGGGGCTGCCGCTTTTGTCAGGCGGGACACATCTACAGGCCTATCCGGGCCAAGAAGCCTGAGACCCTGATAAAGCAGGGGATTGAAACTTTGAAGAACACCGGTCACCAGGACGTGACCTTGCTGTCCCTTAGTACCAGCGACTACCGGCCTCTGGAGCAGCTCTGCGACGGGCTGCTGGAATACTGCGAGAGCCGGAGCATAGGTCTGTCCCTGCCCTCCCTCAGGGCGGACAACTTTTCTATGGAGCTGATGGAGAAGCTGCAGAAGGTGAGAAAGAGCGGCCTGACCTTTGCCGTGGAAGGGGGCAGCCAGCGTCTGCGGGACGCCATAAACAAGAACGTCACGGAAGAGGACCTGCTGAACACCTGCGCCATTGCCTTTGCCGGAGGCTGGAACAGCGTGAAGCTCTACTACATGCTGGGCCTGCCCACGGAGACCGACGAAGACATTGTGGGAATTTCGGAGATGGCAAACCAGGTGCTCCACTGCTGGCGGGAAAACGCCAAAAACAAGAACAGGGGAGTGAAGATAACCATATCCACCTCCTGCTTTATACCCAAGCCCCACAGCCCCTTCCAGTGGGAGGAGCAGATAAGCAAGGAGGAGTATCTCCGCCGGGTAAACCTGCTGCGCTCCAGCATCACTGCCCGGAACGTCACCTACAACTGGCACGATGCGGAGACCAGCGTCATCGAAGCCGCCCTGTCCCGGGGCGACCGGCGCATGAGTTCCGTTATTGAGGAGGTCTGGAGAAAGGGCGGCAGGCTGGAGGCCTGGTCAGACTACTTCAGCTATGAGCGCTGGGAAGAGGCCTTTAATAAGTGCGGACTGGATATGAGCTTTTATGCTTCCCGGGAGCGCTCTGTAGATGAGCTGCTGCCCTGGGACATGATAGACGTGGGGGTACGCAAGGCCCATCTCGTCCATGAGCGGGAGCAGTGCTATGCCTCCAAGCTGTCCCCGGACTGCCGGAAGCAGTGCTCCGCCTGCGGAGCGGCAAGGCTGATGAAGGGAGGAAAGTGCGATGGATAAGCTGCGCCTGCGTTTTAAAAAGACGGGGAGGGCTGTATACATCTCCCACCTGGACCTGATGCAGACCATGCAGAGGGCCTTCTCCCGGGCGGGCTATGAGCTCAAATATTCCGAGGGCTTCAACCCCCATCCCCAGATATCAATTGCCTTGCCCCTGTCTGTGGGCACTGCCAGCCTCTGCGAGATAATGGACTTCAAGCTCAAGGAGGAGGCGGATATATCGGAGATCCCGGCCCGGCTCACCGCCGCTCTGCCGGAGGGCGTAGAGGTAACGGACTGCTATGAGCCTCAGCGCAAGGCCGCCGAGCTGAAGTACCTGAGAGTGGCGGGAGTATTTGAGTACGATGAGCGGGATACGGAGGAGATGGCAAAAGCCCTGGAGGACTTTTATTCCGCCGGGGAGATAGTCATTACCAAAAAGACCAAGCGGGGCATGGGGGAGACGGATATAAAACCCGCCATTCGGGAGATAGGCTTTAAGGCAGGGGAAGGCACCGTGGAACTGGAGGCGGTGATATCCGCCCAGGAGCCCACGCTGAACCCTGAGCTGCTGGCCGATGCCCTGAGGCAGCTGGCCCTGGACATTGCTCCCGACTTTGCAAAGTTTACCCGCCTGGAAAGCTATGACAAAAATATGGAGATATACAGATAAATTTCCAAAAAGCCCTTGCAATGGGCGGCAGATTATGGTATCATACCATGGCTGTCTGTAGTGAACAGAGCAGCATGAGAAAGGCGGTCCGCTGCCGAGGCTCTTGCCCGCCGGCATGAACGTCTATATGAAGGAAGGATTAGATTATGGATCTGGTCAAAGTTCTCAGTGAGAAGTACATGAAGCCTGAACTGCCTGAGATGAACGTGGGCGACACCGTCCGTGTTCAGGTTCTGGTCAAGGAAGGCAACCGTGAGCGCACCCAGGCTTTCGAGGGCACCATCATTGCCAAGAAGCATGGCGGCATCAACGAGACCATCACCGTCCGCCGTATCTCCTATGGCGTAGGCTGCGAGAAGGTCTTCCCTGTGCATTCTCCCTCCATCGTCTCCGTCACCACCGTCCGCAAGGGCAAGGTTCGCAGAGCCAAGCTCTATTACCTGCGTGACCGCGTGGGCAAGAAGGCAAAGGTCAAGGAGCGCATCTGAGTCAAAAAGTCAAACGGCATCCCCAAAAGGGATGCCGTTTACTTTTTATATGGGTCCTCCGGACCGGGTAAAAGAGGGGAGACCGGTTTGCAAATGCTGCCTCTTTGTGTTAGAATGAAAGCCAAGACATTCGGGAGGCGGAAATGAAGCATAAGACCAGAGAGCGGCGGGTAAAGACTCCGCCCTATAAAAACAAAACCACCCTTATAGTGTATCTTATATTGCGCGCCCTGATAATTTTTGCTCTGGTCAGGGCTGTGCTCCGGGGGAATTACGAGAGCGTGTTCCTCTGCGTGCTGTCCCTGGTGCTGCTGCTGATGCCCAGCATCCTTCAGAAAAAGCTGGATATCACCCTGCCCAGCACCATGGAAGTGATCATCCTCCTGTTTATTTTCGCGGCGGAGATCCTGGGGGAGCTGGCCAGCTTCTACGTCCGGGTGCCCAACTGGGACACCATGCTCCACACGGTGAACGGCTTCCTCTGTGCTGCGATAGGCTTTGCCCTGGTGGACATGATAAACCGCAACGAGCGCTTTTCTATTGAACTCTCGCCGGTGTATCTGGCCATAGTGGCCTTTTGCTTCTCCATGACTGTGGGAGTCTTGTGGGAGTTTTTTGAGTTTGCCGCCGACCGCTTTATCGGACTGGATATGCAGAAGGACACGGTGGTGAAAGCCATTGGCTCCGTAGCTCTGGACCCCAGCATGAGCAACAAGGTGATACATATAAAGGATATCTCCGACGTTATCATCATCCACTCCGACGGCAGCAGCCAGGCCCTTGGCCTGGGAGGCTATCTGGATATCGGACTTTATGACACCATGAAGGACCTCTTCGTAAACTTTATCGGAGCGGTGGTCTTTTCTTTCATTGGCTATTTCTACGTGAAGCAGCAGGGGAAGGGAAAGCTCGCCTCCAGCTTCATCCCCAAGGTGAACATGGAGGGCGAGCCCGAGGAGCCGGAAAAGAAAACGGTAAAAACTGAATAATAAAGAATCAGGCCCCGGACATCAGTCCGGGACCTTTGGTATATGTATTTGTATCCTGCTCAGTTCTTTGTCATCAGTTCACGGCACACATCGCCCAGGATGCGCATGCCCTTTTCGATGACTTCGTTGCTGCTGTTGGAGTAGTTGATGCGGAAAGTGCGCACGTTGCGCTGGTACTCATAGAAGGGGTCGCCGGGGCAGATAGCCACGCCCTTTTTGAGGGCAGCCCGGTAGAGCTCCACGGCGGTGATGCCTTCCGGCAGGGTGGCCCAGAGGAACATGCCGCCCTGGGTGGGGGTGAACTCCACGCCCTCAGGCAGGTACTTTCTCATGCAGTCCATCATGTACTGAGCCTTCTGGTGGTAGAGCTCCTTGGTCTTTTCGATGTGCTTGTCTATATCGTTGTCTGCCAGGTACTGGGCCAGGACCATCTGACAGAAGATGTTGGTATGCAGGTCGGCGGTGGCCTTGTAGTTCAGCAGCTTCTCCCGCAGCTCGTCGTTGCGGCAGCAGATCCAGCCTATGCGCATGCCGGGGGCCACGATCTTGGAGAAGGTGCCCAGCATGCAGCACTGCTCACCCAGGGCGGCGCCGAAGCTCTCGTTGGACTTGCCTTCAAAACGCAGCTCGCTGTAGGGGTTGTCCTCCAGCACCAGCAGATCGGTGCCCTTGAGGATCTGGGAGGCTCTGTCGTGGACCTCCTTGGAGTAGGTCAGGCCGGTGGGATTCTGGAAGTTGGGGATGAGGTAGATGAGCTTGGCGTTGGGGTGCTCCTTCACGGTCTTTTCCAGCTCGTCGCAGTCGATACCGTCGCTGTTCATGGTGACGGCCAGGACTTTGGGGCTGTACATGTGGAAGGACTGGAGGGCCACCAGATAGGTGGGGTCCTCAACTATCATCTCGTCGCCTGCATCCAGCATTGCGGCGCCAACCATGGCCAGAGCCTGCTGGGAGCCGTTGGTGATGATTATGTCATCGGCCTTGACCCCGTACACGCCCATGGTCTCATAGCGCTTGGCGACCCACTCACGCAGGGCGGGATAGCCGGGGGTAGAGCTGTACTGCAGAGCGATGGCGCCCTTATCTTCCAGAACCTTCTTGGTGGCGGCTTCCATCTCCGGTATGGGGAAGGAAACGGGGTTGGGCAGACCACCGGCAAAGGATATTATGTCAGGAGAGGCGGCAGCGGCAAGAATGCTGTTGGTGAACTCGCCCTGAAAGTCCGGTCTGGTGATGATGGATGACATTTTAAACTTCATAACTGTTGGCTCCTTTCGTTCTAAGGGAGGGGCGGCAGGGACACTTTTGCGCCTTCCCTTGCTAATGAGCTACAGTATATACCTTCGGCTGGAATATGTAAAACATTTTTTTAGAATTTTCCGGGAAAATAAAATAAATATCCGCAGACAATTACAAAGCTGCAAAAGTTAACAATAACTGTCTTGAATGGAAAAAGCTCTTTAGTATAAAATCAACATACAAGCTGAGAGCACAACAGAGAGGTCGATCCATGAAGAAATTTTTGATTACGGCTGTCTTTATCCTTCTGGTGGTAGGGACTGCCCTATGCGTCAACAAGATACAGGACAGCCGCAGCGGCTCCGATGCCAGTGAAGCCCAGGCCCTGGGGACACAGACCATATATCCGGCGGAGAGCCCCGGCCTCGCCCCTCTTGAGTCCGCCCAGGCTGAGAGCATGATAGTGAGAGACAAGCCCATGGCTCTGGAGGCTGTGCTTTTTCTGGGCCGCAACAGGGAAGTTGCCCAGGAGATGCTGAACCGTGAGTATATGGCCGGCCGTCTGATAATACCTTCAGCTGGCATCAACGTGGCCCTGTTTACCGACGGCCCGGGAGAGGACGAGGCCGAAGTGCGCCAGGATATCTGCGACAGGGAGGACTCTGCCGCCTTCTTTACCGACGGCCTGGGCATGCTCATCGCCGACCACAACAACCAGAGCTTCTCTGTCCTTGGCCAGGTGCAGACCGGAGACAAGGCCGTGCTGCTTCGGGGACACAGTATAGTAACCCTCCAGTGCAGCCTGGTGGATGACGGATATAATTACGGAAAAGGTATACTGGACGGGGACGGCTATTATTTTACCTCCTATGAGGACTATGTCTGCTATACCTGCAAGGAGGACTGGAACAATGTTCTGGTGGTCTGCTTTACGATCCTGGACGAAGATTATGTGATATAAGTAAACATAATATAATTTACATAAATCAAAAAACATAATTAGAATAACATAAAACAATCAACATAACATCATTAACGTAATTTAATTTACATAATATAAAACGGCTCCTTAAAATTGGAAAAAACAGTATTGTAATTTCCGGGTATATGCGCTACAATATGGCCGACAATTTAATAATGGGAGAAGAAGTAATTTTGTTGTAACGCCGCAGACTATGCGGCGGAAGGAGAATGGCAATGATTAAGCGTATTCTTGCAGTTTTCCTGGCGACGGCGGTGATGGCGGGCCTACTCTGCGGCTGCGGAGAGGCTACGACTCAGAGCTCCGGAACCAGCGACGAAACCACAGATTCTTCCCGGGCGGACCATGCCAATGAGATAAGCGTGGGTATCGCCCAGGACCTAGATGATAGTCTTGACCCGAATCTTATGACGGCAGCAGGAACTAGAGAGGTCATGTTCAACGTCTTTGAAGGGCTGGTAAAGCCCAATTCCGACGGCGATTATGTATGCGCAGTCGCCTCCGACTATGAAAAGTCTGAGGACGGCCTCACGTATACCTTTACGCTCAGGGACGGAGTGGTTTTCCACAACGGCCAGAGCTGCACTGCGGAGGACGTTATATACTCTTTTGAAACCTGCGCCGCTACCTCGGTGACTTCCGCCGTGGTGACGGCGCTTTCCGCTATTACGGATATAAGCGCTCAGGACAATGTCATCACCATAAGCCTGTCTGCACCCAACCCGGACTTCCTCAGCTATGTGTCCAGCGTGTACATCATCCCCAAGGACTACACCCAGCAGGCCACGGCTCCGGTGGGCACCGGACCGTTCCGCTTTGTGTCCCGCAGCGTCCAGGAGAATTTTATCCTGGAGCGCAACGAGGATTACTACGGCGAAGGGGCGAAGCTGGACAGAGTCAGCTACAAGATATATGAGGACAACAACGCCCTGTTCACCGCCCTCAACAGCGGAGCTCTGGACCTGGTGGCTCACCTGACCATCGACCAGGTGAACAACCTCTCCAACGGCTACAATGTGCTGGAGGGTACCATGAACCTGGTACAGGCCCTGTATCTCAACAATGCCGTGGCGCCCTTCGACAATGAGCTGGTGCGCCAGGCCCTGTGCTATGCGGTGGATGTGGACTCTCTGCTGGCTCTCACTGCCGAGGGCCACGGCACCAAGCTGGGCTCCTCCATGTATCCCGCCTTCGGCAAGTATTTCGATCCTGCCCTGGCGGAGGCTTATCCCTACGATGTGGACAGGGCCAAGGAGCTGCTTAAAGAGGCGGGCTATGAAAAGGGCTTCAGCTTCACCATCACCGTGCCCAGCAACTACCAGCCCCATGTGGACACCGCAGTGGTCCTGGTGGAGCAGCTGAAGGCTGTGGGCATCGACGCAAAGATACAGCAGGTGGAGTGGAACACCTGGCTCACCGATGTCTACGGAAACAGGGACTTTGAGGCCACGGTCTGCGGCTTTGATGCCAGCACACTGAACGCCAGCGCCCTGCTGGCCCGCTGGGTCAGCGACAACGGCAAGAACATGATAAACTACAATAACCCCCTGTATGACGAGACCTTTGCCCAGGCCCAGTCCGCTGCCGACGAGGCGGAGCAGACAGAGCTCTACAAGCAGTGCCTGGAGATACTCAGCGACACTGCGGCAAATGTCTACATTCAGGATCTGGCGGACTTCGTGGCCCTTGACCCCAGGCTCCAGGGCTTTGAGTTCTACCCCCTGTATGTTATCGACATGTCCTGCCTGTATTTTGAGGACTAAACAAAAATAGAGAGAAAGGAGGCGGGGAGAGTGAAATATATAATAAAGAAAACCTGCACTCTCATTATTACGTTGTTCATCGTTTCCCTCCTCGCATTCCTGGCCTTTCAGATAATCCCCGGGGACCCCACCACGGATATGCTGGGTACGGAGGCCACGGAGGAAGCCCGGCAGGCTCTGCGGGAGGAGCTGGGCCTGAACCGCCCGGTGCTGGAGAGATATTGGGACTGGCTCAGCGGCTTTGTAAAAGGGGACATGGGGGAGAGCTATAACTACCGCATGCCGGTGAGAGACATGCTGGCGGACAAGCTGCCGGTGACGGCGCTGCTGACCTTGCTGTCCTTTGCCTTTACCATAGTGCTCTCCATCCCCCTGGGCATCTGGGCCGGCAGCACCAAGAGCCGCATAATGGACCTGGGAATAAGCGTGCTGGACCAGATGATAATGAGCGTGCCGCCTTTCTTCCTGGGCATGCTGGCCTGCTATTTCCTGGGAAATGTTCTGAAGCTTTTTGTGCCGGGGAACTTTGTGTCCTACACGGTGAGCTGGTCCCGCTGCCTGGGCTACATGGTGCTTCCGGCTCTGGCCATAGCAATACCCCGCATCGCCATGACGGTGAAGATGCTGCGCTCATCCATCCGCAGTCAGCTGGAGCAGGACTATGTGCGCACCTCCCGCAGCAGAGGCAGCAGCCGGGGGAAGATACTCCGGCGCCATGTGCTGAAAAATGCCCTTATCCCGGTCATAAGCTTCCTGGCCGTTTCGGCAGCGGAGATAATGACCGGCAGCATCATAATAGAACAGGTCTTTACCATCCCCGGCGTCAGCCGTCTGCTCCTGGCCAGCATCTCCAACCGGGACTTCCCGGTGGTGCAGGCAATAGTGGTGGTGATGGCGGCCTGGATTGTTATAGTCAATTTTGCGGCGGACCTGCTGTATCAGCTGGCCGATCCCAGGATCCGCAGGCTTTGAGGAGGATGGGGACATGAAAAAACGTACCGATATCTTTCTCTGTGCCGGCGGAGCTATCAGCCTTATCATGGTGGGCATCATAGTCATGGGCTGGTTCTGGACCCCCTATGACCCCACCGCCATGGACGCTGCCGCCAAATTCTCCCCGCCCAGCCTTCAGCATCTCCTGGGCACCGATAACTTCGGCCGGGACATCTTCAGCCGGGTGGTGGACGGGGCTGGCACCAGCTTTGTCATAGCCCTGTGCGTCGTGGCCATAGGCTGCATCGCCGGGATAATCATAGGCAGCCTTTGCGGCTATTACGGAGGCTTGCCGGACCTGATACTCACCAGGGTCTGTGACTCTATAACCGCTTTCCCGGCCTTCCTGCTGGCCCTGGTCATAGTCTCCGTGGCGGGCCCGGGCACGGAGAACATCATACTTGCCCTGGGCATCCTGTTCATTCCCAGCTTTGCCAGGATAGTGCGCAGCGAGTTTGCCCGCTGCCGGGAGCTGAACTATATCAAAAGCGCCAAGATAATGGGGGCGGGGGGATTTAGGATAATGTTCCGGCATATCCTGCCCAACACCCTGCCGGTGCTCCTGAGCACCGTGACCATAGGCTTCAATAACGCCGTGCTCAGCGAGGCCAGCATGAGCTTTCTGGGCATAGGCATCCAGCCTCCCTACGCAAGCCTGGGCTCCATGCTCAGCGACAGCCAGAGTTTCCTCTACAGCGCCCCCTGGTATGCCCTGGGCACCGGCGGCGCCATAGTCCTGCTGATACTGGGCTTCAGCCTGCTCAGCGAGGGATTGCAGCAAAAGAGGTGAGCCCATGGGAAAGGTATTGACTATCAAGGACCTGAGAGTCCATTTCAAGGACACTGCGGCTGACCGTTTTGCCGTGGACGGCCTGAACCTCTCCATAGAGGAAGGAGAGATATTGGGACTGGTAGGGGAGAGCGGCAGCGGCAAGACCGTTACCGCCATGTCCGTCAGCGGACTGCTGCCCAGGGAAAAGGCAGAGTTCAGCGGCAGCATCAGCCTGGATGGGAGAGAGATCTTCAGCTGCACCGACCGGGAAATGCTGGAGATACTGGGGGACAAGCTGGGCGTGGTGTTCCAGGAGCCTATGACCAGCATGGACCCGGTGATGCCCATAGGCCCCCAGGTGGAGGAGTGCCTGAAAAACCACAGCCGCCTCAGCCGTGGGGAGCGCCGGCTCCGGGCCCTGGAGGCCCTGGGCCAGGCGGACCTGCCGGACCCGGAGCGTATATACCGCCAGTACCCCCATGAGCTGTCGGGAGGGATGCTCCAGCGGGTGATGATCGCCGCCGCCATAGTCAGCCGCCCCAGGCTGCTGCTGGCGGATGAGCCCACCACCGCTCTGGATGTGTCGGTACAGGCGGAGATCCTGGCTCTGCTGAAGAAGCTGAATCGGGAGCAGGGCATGGCCATACTTCTGATAAGCCATGACCTCAACGTGGTCCGCCGTCTGTGCAGCCGGGTCTGCGTGATGCAGCGGGGCAAGCTGGTGGAGGACAGGCCGGTGGAGGAGATCTTCCGTCAGCCCCGGCACCCCTATACCAGACAGCTCATTGCCGCCATACCCGGACGGGACAGGCGGCTGGTCTGAGGAGGACGGCCATGGAGAGCATACTGGAAGTGAGAAATCTGAACAGCTACTATGAGGAAGGGCACAGCCTTATTGGCGGGCGCAGCAGACGCCGCCAGGTGCTCCATGATGTCTCCTTTACCGTAAACAGCGGGGAGACCGTGGGCCTGGTGGGGGAGAGCGGCAGCGGCAAGACCACCTTGTGCCGTGCGGTGCTGGGCCTGCTGAAGGACTACGACGGGGAGATAATCCACCACTCCAAGCGTCCTCAGATGGTTTTTCAGGACCCCTTCAGCAGCCTGAACCCGGTGCGTTCCGTAGGCTGGATACTGGAGGAGGCTCTGAAGATACAGGGCGGACACGGCCCGGAGGAGAGAAAGGTACTGGTGGACGAGGTCCTGACCCAGGTCGGACTGGGGCCGGAGTATGCCAGGCGTCTGCCCCGGGAGCTCTCCGGCGGCCAACGTCAGAGAGTGTCCATAGCCGCGGCGGTGATCACCAGGCCAAAGCTGGTCGTGGCCGACGAGCCGGTGAGCGCTCTGGATGTGACCATCCAGGCCCAGATCCTGAAGCTGCTCTACAGCCTGAAAAAGCAATATGAGCTGAGCTATCTCTTTATAAGCCATGACCTGAACGTCATATATCAGATATGCGACAGGGTGCTGGTGATGCAGCAGGGGGTCATTGTGGAACAAAACACAGTGGAGGAGCTTTTCAGCAATCCCCAACACCCCTACACAAAGCAGCTGCTGAAAGCAGTGGAATAGAGCGATGCCCCCGAAGAATATTGACTTTTGTCAGTATACTTCGGGGGAGCTTTTTGCTTTTGTAACAGTTGATAATTTTGCCGGCTGCAATATACTAAAGAGCCCGGGCATTTTGGATAAGATGAAGAAAGTGTAAAAAGCTTTGTTATTTCCTTGACGAAACCGAGATGCAGTATTATAATTTGCAGCGGATGGAAACAATTGTATTAACAAAAGACAAGTTCATTCCATTTCATGAAAGGAGTATTTGAATCATGGCAAACAGAATCA
>CASFJB010000023.1 GCA_949294945.1 uncultured Eubacteriales bacterium | reverse complement strand
GGAGACCGTGAGCTACATCGTCTCCTTTGTCATCCTGGCAGTGGGCTATGTATACGCCATCGTGGGCAACAAGAAAGAGGCCTGATAATCAAATCCAAGCGTTCACACATAAACAGCTTTTGGGGCGGGCAAATTGCCCGCCCCAAATTTTAAACCTATACATTAAAAACTGAGGCCCTGCTCTTGGATACACGGAGAGCAGGGCCCTTTTCAATTGCTGCCGGAGGGATAAACAGACTGTATGTGCAGACAATATAGGGGAGACAAAACGGAAAATGTGAGGAGAAGGAACATGGAGTCTGTTTGGAGCAAAACCTGTGATATACCCGGCAGAGATAGGCTGAAGGGTGAAATAAAGACTGAGGCCGCGGTCATTGGAGCGGGCATGGCGGGCGTACTGATCGCCTCGGCCCTGCAGGCGGCGGGAGTTAAAACGGTGGTACTGGAAGCAGAGCGCATTGCCGGAGGCCAGAGCCGGAACACCACGGCGAAGATAACGGCACAGCACGGCATGATATACCGCAGGCTCATTGAGGATTTTGGCCATGAAAAGGCCGGGCAGTATGCGAGAGCAAACCTCCGGGCGGTGGAGGCCTATCGCCGTATCATAGAAGAGCGGGGCATAGACTGCGACTTTCAAGAGCAAAGGGCCTACGTTTACGGAAATTCCAGGGAAGAGCTGGAGGCGGAAGCCGCGGCAGCCGTCTCCCTGGGACTTCCGGCGAGCTTCATAGAAGAGCCGAAGCTGCCGCTCCCTGCTGCCGCCGCAGTGGCATTCAGCGGTCAGGGGCAGTTCCATCCGCTGAAGTTCATAAAAGCCATGGCAGAGGGGCTGGAGATATACGAGCACAGCCCGGTGAAAGAGGCGGAGGGAGATCTGCTCATATGCCCTGAGGGCAGGGTGGAGGCCGAACACATAATCTTTGCCTGCCACTATCCTTTTGTTAATTTCCCGGGAATGTACTTTGCCAGGATGTACCAGGAGCGCTCCTATGTTCTGGCGCTGGAAGTGGAGAGGCCTCTGGATGGCATGTGGATATCCGCCGAGGAGGGCGGATATTCCATGAGGACTCACGGCGGACTGCAATTTCTCGGCGGAGAAAATCACAGGACCGGAGAGAACCGCCGGGGAGGCTGCTATGAGCGGCTGCGCCGCAAGGCGGCGGAGCTGTTCCCGGGAAGCCGGGAGCTGGCCTGCTGGTCCGCTCAGGACTGCATGAGCGCCGACGGCATACCCTATATAGGGCGCTTCTCCCAGGACAGGCCCGGGTGGTATGTGGCTACCGGCTTCAACAAATGGGGCATGAGCAGCTCCATGGTTTCGGCAATGCTGATCAGAGACTTGATATTGGGCAGAGAGAATCCAAATCTGGAGGTATTTGACCCGGGCCGCTTTGATGAGGAGACATTGAGCGCAGCTGTGGCCCAGGGAGCCCAGGCTGTAAAGGGACTGACAAAGCGTTTCTTCCAGATACCCTCAGAGGCGGACTCTGAGATAGCCCCCGGACAGGGGGGAATAGTTTTCCTCAAAGGAGAGAAGCTGGGAGCTTATAGAGACAAGGAGGGACGGCTCCACGCTGTGGATATACGCTGCCCTCACATGGGATGCCAGCTGGAGTGGAACAGCGATGAGCTCAGCTGGGACTGCCCCTGCCACGGCTCCCGCTTTGACGCCTACGGGCATCTTATATCCGGCCCGGCTCAGGAGAATATCGCCGGAAAGAACAAGACCCTGCCGTGAGAGATACACGGCAGGGTCTTTCAGCTTGTCAAAGAAGGCGATGCCTTCTTTGATATAACAAACGGCATAGCCAGGGGCAGGCAATCAAAGATAAAAATTTTTGGAGCCGGGGTGACAGGCTCAGTGCTTACAGCGGGCGCAGGCGCTGGGGGCTGAGGCACAGCCGCCCAGGGCAGTTTCCTTCAGCTCGCAGGGGAGGCTGCGGCCCACCCTGTACATAACGGCAAGCATCTCGTCAAAGGGGATGAGCTGGCGTATGCCGCTGAGAGAGAGCTCCGCCGCTACCAGGGCGTTGGCCACTCCGGCGGCATTCCGGTTCTGGCAGGGATACTCCACCAGGCCTCCCACCGGGTCGCACACCAGGCCCAGCATGTTCATCATAACGGTGGAAGCCGCATCAAGGCACTGCTCCGGGCTTCCGCCCATGAGCTCTACGGCTGCGGAGGCGGCCATGGCGGAGGCCACGCCCACCTCGGCCTGGCAGCCGCCCACGGCCCCGGCCACGGTGGCATTGCGCATGGCCAGGTAGCCTATGGCTCCGGCATTGAGCAGGCCGTCCAGCAGCCGCTCATCAGGGATGTGGTATTCTTCCTGCAGCGCCAGCAGCAGGCCGGGCACTACACCGGAGGCTCCGGCGGTGGGGGCTGCCACGATAAGCCCCATGGAGGCGTTGACCTCCAGCACCGCCATGGCATAGGTCACGGCTTTTTGCAGCAGACTGCCGCAGATGCCTTTACCTGCCTGGGCGTGGAGGGACAGCAGCCGGGCCTGACCGCCTATGAGCCCGCCCATGGAAGGCACGGCCCGGTCAAGGGGTATGGTAGCCGATGAGCGCATGATGGAAAGAGCCTTGGACATGCGCTGCATGACTGCCTGGGTGTCCGTCTCTGCAAGGGAGCACTCTCTGAGCAGCATTATCCCGGATATGGGGAGGGCCTGCCGGCGGCAGAGCTCAAGCAGCTCTTGTGCATTTTTAAAATCCATGTCATTAGTCTCCTTAAGGCTGGACTATCATCACATCGCGGATGTAGGGATTGGTTTTCAGCTGCTCCGGAATGCCCTCAGGGAGAGTGCCGTCGGATTCTATTATGCTGTAGGCCGTATCCCCTTTGGCTTCCCGGGACAGGCGCATGAAAGCGATGTTCACGCCCCTATCGCTGAGGACCCTGGTGATATGGGCCACCACCCCGGGCTTGTCCTGATGGATGGCAATGACCGCGGCATACTCGCCGGTGAAATTCACCTTGACGCCGTTGATGGACACGATGCGCACCTTGCCGCCGCCCAGGGACTCGCCCCGGACAGTCATCACCTGACTGGCGCCGTTTTCCATGCGGATATCCACCGTGTTGGGATGCACGTCTGTCTCGGTGCGGTCCGGGGTGAAGCTGAACTCAAGGCCACGCTGCCGGGCGATGTTGAAGGAGTCCCGGATGTTCAGGTCGTCCGGACTGAAACCCAGTATACCGCCCAGTAAAGCCCTGTCGGTGCCGTGGCCCTGATAGGTCCTGGCAAAGGAGCCGTACAGGGTGAAGTCCACCCGCTTCAAGGGAGCGGGAATGAGCTTATGAGCCAGGTGGGCAATAAGGGCCGCCCCGGCGGTATGGGAGCTGGAGGGGCCTATCATATTTGGGCCCAGCACATCAAACACGCTGATGAAAGACATTTTCTTCTCCTTAAGTTAAGAGGGATCTTTTATTATGAACTTCCGATAGACAGTGTCCACGATAAGGCCGATGGCATTGTCGCCGGACACGTTGCAGGCAGTGCCGAAGGAGTCCTGAGTTATATACAGGGCCACCATGATGGCGCACACAGGGCCGTTCACGTCCCCGGCCTCGCAGGAGTGGATATGAAGAAATATCCGGCCAGGGACAGGTCAGCCGTCTTGGCAATGCGCTCCATTGTATTCTTCACCTTATATTCTGTCTGTTTTACAGATTTTTAAGCCGTATATCCAGCCTGACTAATATAGCATTACAGAGAGATTTAATCAAACACAAATTGCATTTGAGAGCAGAAGAGACTTTCCTGTCATAAAAAAGAGAACGCCGGAGAAAAGGGGACTGGGCTGCAACAAAGGGTACAAGGGGCTCAGCCCATTGAGGGGCTAGGCCCCTGCTCTACGTTTTTGAAGAGCAGGGGCCTAGCCGCGTATGATCTCTAAAATATTCCACCGGAGCTCCTGCTTACGTCAAGAGCGGGCATGTTCATAGGATGATGCAGTTTTTGGGACAGGCCTGGGCGCAGGTTCCGCAGGCTATGCACTTTTCCTCATCCAGCATCCAAGTTTTTGCGGCTCTGTCCACCGTCAGGGCCTGCACCGGGCATTTTCTTGCGCATATAGTGCAGTAAACACAGCGGGACGGGTCGCTCACCGGCTTGCCGTCATCCCTGGGCTTTACTCCGGCGCCGGACTGGGCCTGACAGTCCGCCTGCTTTGCAGGCCCGGGGGCCTTCTTTTTGGGCGCAGCCTTTATAAAGCTGCCCCTGACCAGGAGGTCCTCTTCACTGGTAGCTATCATATGGTAATCCCTGGTGAACTCTATGGCCTGTTTTGCGCAGAAGTCCGCACAGCTGGCGCAGAAAGTGCAGGAGCCCAGATTGAAAGTCAGCGTTATTTTATCCTGCCCGTCCTCCAGGTGCTCCACGCTGCGGGTAATGGCGTTGCCGGAGCACACGCGCTCACACATACCGCAGGCTATGCAGCGTTCCGGGTGGTAGACTATCCGCCCTCTGTAACCCTCGGCGGCCTCGCTGGGGACAGCCGGATACATGGCGCAGCTGCTCTTGCCAAACAGCTGGCTCACCGCTTCTTTTATAAAGGGAAAATCCATTATTTCTTCTGCCCCCTTTTCTCTCTAAGCATCTTTGCCGCCAGAGCCAGCCCGTCTATTATGGCCTCCGGCTTTGGCGCGCATCCGGCCACGTCCACGTCTACCGGCACATATTTGCTCAGCGGCCCGGCAATGCTGTAGCTGCCTCTGAAAACATTGCCGGACTGAGGGCAGGAGCCCATGGTCACTATGCAACGGGGTTCCGGCACCTGGGCAATGGTCCTCAGCACTCTGGGCAGGGACTGTTTCGTCACCGGCCCGGTGACCACAACGATGTCCGCATGGCGGGGAGAGCCAGCAAGCTTGAAGCCCAGTCTCTCGGCATCATATCGGGGGGTGAGTATACTGACCAGCTCAATGTCACAGCCGTTGCAGGAGCCGGCGTTTATGTGGAAGAGCCAGGGGGATTTTTCCGTGCTTTCCTCAATAAGCCTTTTAAACATATCCACTCCTCCTTATAGGCCGTACCAGGCCAATACCAGGCTGACGGCAGCCAGCAGCGTGACCACGGTCCAGTAATATTTGAAGATCTGTTCTATCTTCAGCCTTGCGGTGACAGCATGGACGAAAGATATGGTCAATGCCGTGAGCACAGCGCAGATCACGAACAGCAGCAGGGCATCCAGCACCACCATGCCGGTACCCAGGCCGCCCAGGAAAAGCGCGGCAAACAGGGAGGTGAGTGTGAGCATCTTTACGGCGTGGCTGAGCTTGAATACGGCCAGGGGCGCTCCGCTGTACTCTGCCAGCAGTCCCTCGCATATCTCGGTCTCCGCCTCGGCAGCGTCAAAGGGGTGGTTGCCTGTCTCACCGGGAATTATCAGCAGCATGGCTGCTGCGGCAGGCAGCATACTTATCCTGCAAATAAGGCTGCCGTTTGCCGCCTGGTACTCCGCTATGCCTCTCAGTGAGAAGCATAGTCCGGTGCCCATGGCGTCGCCCACGGTCTTGGCCACTGCCAGCAGTACCAGCACCAGAGGCAGTTCACAGGAGATAATGGTAACCATCTCGCGGCTGAGCCCCACGCCTGCATAGGGAGAACCGGAGGCGGCGCCGCCCAGGATAATGGATACTGCGGGAATAAGCAGCAGATAGAGGATGACCACTATATCGGCCATCCCGGATATGGCTGTGAAACCGAACACAGGGATGAACAACTGTATGACCACCAGAGCGGCCAATCCCAGCAGTGGTGCGAACATAAAGCATATGCCTTCGGCGGCGTCGGGAACTATGGTCTCCTTACCACAGAGCTTGAAGAAGTCGTAAAAGGGCTGGAGCACAGGCGGCCCCACCCGTTTCTGCATCTTGGCCACCAGCTTCCTGTCTATGCCGCACAGCAGCATCCCGGCCAGAAAGCAGAACAGGAAGCCCGGGAAGATGAGCACATAGCCCAGATACATCAAAGCGTCTATAACTACTGTCATTTATCCCACCTCCTTACAGAACGATCAGGCTGAACAGCATGACCAGAGCCAAGTCTATCACCGCCCACAGGGCGTAGTCGTTTACTATGCCGCTGTGCATACGGTGCATATAGTTGAAATAGCCCCGCCAGTTGTGCTTAAAGCCCCAGAACAGGTCGTCGCCTCCCAGCTGGGAGAGCTCCTGTGCCTCGCCGCCGTAGAAGAGCTGATACTTGTCCTCCCTCCGGGCAGCCCTGTTCCTGCTGAAATTGCCGTATTTTCCGGCCGCTGCCGCTATGGTGACTGCCAGCAAAGCAATGCAAAGCACCAGCAGCCAGCTCACCGGATCCCACGCTCCCACATACTGGAAGCTTCCCGCCTCCGGCTGGACGGCGGCAGAGCCGTCAAAGCCCATGGCCTCTATGTATTGGGACACATTGAACACCGCCGTAGCGGCAGGCTCGGTGAGGTAGCCGGTGACCAGGCCCGGAAACAGGCCCGTGACCAGACAAAGCAGGGCAAAGATCCCCATGGCAAGGCGCATACCCCAGGACACCTCCCTCACATTTTCCAGTTCCGGGGGCAGCTGGCCAAAGAACACCGAGTGGCTCACCTTTACAAAGGAGGCCAGTGTAAGGACGGATGTGACCAGAGCGATCACGGTAACCAGCAAGAAGCCTATGTTGCCGCTCTCCACCGCTTTCTGATAGCTGGCCTGATATATGAGCCACTTGGATGCAAAGCCGTTAAATGGCGGCAGGCCGCTGATGGAGAAGGCGCCTATAAGGAAGAGCACCGTGGTATGGGGCATTTTCTTTGCAAGGCCGCCCAGCTTGTTGAGATCCGTGGTGCCTGTCTCGTGGAGCACAGCTCCGGCAGCCAGAAACAGCAGGCCCTTGAAAAGGGTATGGTTTATGGCGTGGTAGAGCCCGGCGGATACGCCAAGAGCCGTACACAGGCCCACGGCAGTGAGCACATAGCCTATCTGGGATATGCTGTGGAAAGCCAGCAGGCGCTTGAAGTCATGCTGGGCCAGGGCCATGGTCACGCATACGAACATACTGAGAGAGCCTATAAACACCAGCAGGAACTGCATGGTGCCCAGCCCCATGCTCTGGAACAGGAAGTAGGTGATGCGGATTATGCCGTAGATGCCGGATTTGGTGAGCACGCCGGAGATGATAACGGAGATGGAAGCCGGCGCCGCTCCGTGGGCATCGGCAGCCAGGGGATGGAAGGGAACGATAAAGGCCTTGGTGCCGAAGCCAACGAAGAGCAGGGCGAAGGCCACCTTGGTGGCCGTGTTCACGTCCCCGGGAACCAGCTGAGCCAGCTGGGCCAGATTCAGGGTGTGAGTCTGGGCATAGAGCATGGCCGTGCCCGCCAGGATGCAGGTAGAGCCCATGCAGCCCACTACCAGATACTTGAAAGCCGCCTCCACTGCCCCTCTCGCTGTGTTGCGGAAGGCGGTGAGGGCCACGGCGGCAAAGGTGAGTATCTCCACCATGATGAACATATTGAAGAGGTCGCCGGAGAGCACCATGCCCATGACGCCGCCGCAGAGCAGGAGATAGAGGGTGTAATACTCCTTCTCGTTGTGGTCCCTGTTCATATACTGTATGGAATACACTCCGGAGACGAACACGGCAAGGGATACAAGCAGGGCGAAAAACAGGCTGAGGGCATCCACCTCCAGGGCTATGCCTATGGCGTAGCCTCCTGCCGGTTCTCTGGCGCCCATCCAGTAGGATATGATCTCCCCATCCATGAGCACCGGTTTTATCAGCGCCGCCACAAAGCCCAGGGCCGCCGTAACGCTCAGCAGCGCCAGGATATTGCGGGCAATGCGGTTCTCACCGAAAACCGCTATGAGGAAGGACCCCAGGAACAGCACCATAATGGCGTATATGGGGAAGTGCTGATAGCTGAGGATATTTCCAAGATAATTCATCCTCTCAGCCTCCTTATCTGCCTGGTGTCAATAGTGCCGTACTGCTCCTCCAGCTTTATGACCAGGGCCAGGGACATGGCGGTGACGCAGGCGCCGATAACTATGCTGGTGAGAGTGAGGGCCTGAGGCACCGGGTCAACGAAAAAGCTGTTGTAGTCCAGCTCGGACCAGGTGAAAATAGGGGCTGTACCGCCGGGGTTAAAGCCTATCGATATCAGCAGCAGGTTCACGCCGTAGTCTGTAATGGACAGGCCTATAACGGTCTTTACCAGGTTATACTTGGTCACGATGGCATACATACCCAGACCTATGAGGAAGAAGGATGCGATATAGTTCAGCAGTATCATGTTGCTTCACCTCATTCCCTGTGATCCACATCTTTGCCCAGCAGGACGCCCAGCATATTTATTACCAGGGCGCTGACGCCGGCCAGAACCTCAATGCCCACAACAGTGCCCATGAGGAAGATGGTTCCTGTGCTGAACAGCTCCCCGGGCTGCCCATACTGATAAAATACGTTTTCGCAGAAGCGGCTGCCGAAAGCCACACCCAGCATGGCCAGCAGGATATACCCGGCCAGAGCCAGCCCCTCTATTTTCCTCAGAAGCTTGGGGCGCATGGCCTGGGCCGTTATATTGTATCCGTGTCCCAGGTATATAAGCAGCAGGGTGGCCACCATTAAAACGCCGCCCTGGAAACCGCCGCCTGGGGACAGATGGCCGTGGAGTATAATGTAGAAAATATATACCAGGGCCAGGGGGAGTATGGCGTCGCAGCCGCAGCGCTGTATGACCCGCTTGATGCGGATGTTGTCATTTTTCATTGGTTTCCCCCTCCTTCTTCCCGGCCTTCTTTGAAAACAGGATAACGGCTGCGCCGGTAACTGCGGTCATAAGGATAAAGGCTTCGCCCATGGTGTCGTAGCCTCTGAAGTCAAAGACGATAGAGGTCACATCGTTTATGGCATGGGTTTTTTCCAGGTTCTGCTGCACTATGGCCGCCGCCGCGCCGTCGGCGCTGCTGTCGTCATAGGCCGCCGGATCCTCCAGCAGCTCCTGAACCGGCACGGAGGCCTCCTGCCCCACGTAGGTCCGGGGCATTGCGGCCATCTCTGCGGCGGCATAGACGCCCACCGCCAGGAATATCAGCAGGGAGAAGTAAGTAAGCAGCTTTTTCACTTGTCATCCCCTCCCCGTATCTTTTTCAAAGTCACAATGAATATCAGGGGGCTGAGGGCGGCGCCCACCGCCGCCTCTGAAATGGCCACATCCGGGGCATGGAGCAGCAGGAACTCCGCCGCTGCAAAAATACCCGTCACTCCCAGAGCGATCACCGAGGACAGCAGCTTCTCAAACTGCACCGCCATAATTGCGGAGACCACCATGCCCAGGATTATAAGTACGTTCAGAACTACAATTATCTCACTCATCGAAGTCCCTCCTGTAATCCTCCGTCTCCATCCTCTTCTCCGGGCGAATACCGGCCTGATAGGCACCCTTGGCTATGGCATGGGCCCCCACCGGATTGGTCACCAGCACCAGGCCGCAGATCACCAGGACTTTTACGGCGGTAGCCGCGCTGCCCATGAAGAAGATGGTATACAGCAGAGCGCCCAGCCCTACTCCTATCACGCCCAGGGTAGTGACGCAGGTACTGGCCTGCATACGGCAGAAGGTATCAGGCATTTTCATGACGCCCAAGGTCCCTGCCAGAGCAAAGACCAGGCCTATGGCGATAAGTATATCAATCGCTATCCTCAGTATCAGCATGATACAGCCACCTCCCCTTATCCAGATATCTGCCCACCAGCATAGTGTTGATGATGCCCAGCATGGCAGTGATTATGGCAATGTCCAGATAGATGCCCCGGCCGCTGTACAGAGAAAACAGCATCATGGCCAGAGAGATTAGGATGTCGGTACAGTCGGCAGCCACCATTCTGTCCGCCGCCGTAGGCCCCTTTATCATCCTGTAAATGTTCAGCAGGGCAACAAAGCCCAGGCACACGGAAAAGATTATAAGATCTTTCATTCCCAAACCCTCCTGAGTCCTCTCTCAAGCCGGCCCTTTATCTCCTCGCCGGCCTCCGGGCCCCCGGGGAGTTTTGCGTCGATCCAATGTATATAGTAATAGGTCTGGCCGTCCTCCTCAGTGATCTCCATAGTGATGGTACCCGGGGTGAGGGTGATGGCATTGGCCAGAGCCGCCTGGCCATACATTGATTTAAGGTCAACCGGCACTTTCACGATGCCGGGATTGACATTTTTGCAGCCGGTAAAGCAGCGCTTTGCCACATCCACATTGGCCTTGACCAGCTCAAGCGGAAAGATAAGCAGCCAGAAAACCGCTCCGTTTATCAGCTTCACCGGGTTAAAGAACCAAGTGGGATTTTCATGGATAAAGAAGCGGGAGGAAAACAGAGATACCGCCAGGGATATCACCGCCCCGGTAATAAGCTCCTGCGCCTCTGCCGACCAGGTCAGCAGTATCCAGAAGGCAAAGCACACCAGGAAGGTGGACAGCACTCCTGCAAAGCTAGTTTTATGCAAGGGGGAAGCACTCCTTTCATGGCCGGGCCCGGCCCGGCTATCGTTCAGCTATCTATTCGACTTTCAAACTGTCAACGAAGAACTCCCGGCCGGAGACCATACGTATCTCCCGGCTGGCGCATTGGGGACAGCAGGCGGCCTTCCTGTCCACTGCTCCCTGATATCCGCAGTGGAGGCAGCGGAATGATGCCGGCAGGCTTACTATCTCCAGCTCAGCCCCCTGGGCAATACTGCCCCGGGCGGCAATGGGGAAAAATTCCCTTATGCACTCAGGGATGATACCGGAGTATTCACCCACTCTAAGGCTTATACCCAGCACCTTTTTAAAGTCTTTTTCCCGGGCCTCTCTGTTTATCAGTTCTATCACAGATTCCGTTATGGCAAGTTCGTGCATTTTATCTGTCCAGGCAGCTGAAGCAGGGGTCAATGCTGGCAATTATCAGCCCGGCATCGGCCACCGTATTGCCTCTGAGCATATGGGGCACGGTAGGCGTGTTCTTATAGCTGGGCACGTGGATGCTCACACGGCTGTTGTTGAAGCCTCCGTCCCCTACCACCATATGGCTCAGCTGGCCCCTGGGGGCCTCGTGGCGGCACACCGTCTGTCCCTCTTTTATCTTGGGCAGCTTGTTGCCCAGATTTATTGGCCCCTCCGGCAGCATTTCCAGAGCCTGCCTTATTATCTCTATGCTCTCATAGCACTCCAGGACTCTCACCAGGACTCTGGCATATACATCTCCGCTTTCCACCACAGGTACTTTGAAGCGGAAATCCTCATAGGACGAATAGGGGGAGTCCCGGCGCACGTCCACATCCACGCCGGAAGCCCTGGCGTGGGGGCCGATGGCTCCCATCCTCAAGGCGTCCTCTTTGCTCAGTACGCCCACGCCCTTGGTCCGCATGGCTATGGTCCTGTCGGTAGTGGCTATCTCGGCGATCCTGTCCAGAACGGTTTTGAGCTTCTCTCCGGCGGAGAGTATCTCTTTTCTCAACTCGTCGCCGATGTCTCTTCTTGCCCCGCCTATGGTGACCATGGCGTAATTGACCCGGTTGCCGGTCATCTTCTCCAGGATATCCATCACCAGCTCCCGCTCGTCCCAGATATGCATGAACATGCTGTCGTGGCCGATGATGTGGCAGGCTATGCCCAACCACAGGAAATGGGAATGGAGCCGCTCCAGCTCGGCGGTAATGACCCGGATATATTGCCCTCTCTTAGGCACTTCCAGTCCGTTTATGGCCTCCACGCACATGGCGTAGGTGAAGGCGTGGGAGTGGGAGCATATGCCGCAGACCCGCTCCACCAGCACCAGAGTCTGTATTGCGTTTCTCTCCGCAGCCAGCTTTTCTATGCCCCGGTGGTTGTAGCCCACAAAGACTTCCGCATCCTTGATCAGCTCCCCCTCGGTATAGAGCTTTGCGTGTATCGGCTCTTCCAGAGCGGGATGGTAAGGGCCTATGGGTACTATGTAGCTCATTTGACCTCTCCTCCCAGATTTTTCTCCACAAGTTCTTTCAGGGGCATTACCATTATCTGCCCCTTGCCCTGGGTCTCCAGCATATCTTCCGGCAGAAAGAGCCGCTTTGACATGTCCAGTCCCTGAAATTCCACGGCAAAAAGCTCGTTGAGCTCCCGCTCCGGCCAGGTGGCGGCGGTGTCATAGATATCCCCAATTGAGGGCAGCACCGTCTCCCCAACCACGTGGTATCCCTCAATGACCGGTTCCACGGCATAGTCGTAGGAGATATCCAGCCGGCCCTCCTTGTTAATGAAGCCGTGTATCATCACCAGCTGCCGCCCCTGCCTGTGCATCTTTTCGGCCAGGGGCACTATCTGCTCCTTGTCGATGTCAATCCTTTTGTACTCCTGCATCCATTTCACCTCTCCGTGTTTGTCCTTGAGTTTCAACTTATTTTAAAACCGCTTGGGTATTGCTAACATATCCTGGGCAGCTGGGCCCCCGCAAGCTTTTGAAGGATGCGCCTGCCGCCAAAGGCTGTTTTCATGGTAAGAGTACCGGGATGCTCTGCCGTGACGCGTCCGATAACGGCAGCGTCTCTGCCCTCCGGAATCTGTCTCATGGCCTCCAGTACCGTTTCCGTGTCCTCCGGCGCCACTATGGCTGCCAGCTTCCCCTCGTTGGCACAGTACAGGGCATCCAGCCCCAGCATATCGCAGGCTGCCCTTACCTGGGGGCGTACCGGAATCAGCTCCTCCGCCAGCTCTATGCCCAGGCTCCCGCCCTGGACGAACTCGTTGAGGGTAGTGGCAAGGCCGCCTCTGGTGGGATCTCTGAGCACCCGGATATTGTCCGAAGCCTTGAAAATAGCCTCCGTCAGTTCTCTGAGACTGGCGCAGTCGGAGCTGATGTCTCCCTGCATCATGCCGCTTCTGGAGAGCATCACCGCCGTGCCGTGGTCTCCCACACAGCCCGAGACGATGACCGAGTCGCCCTCTCGCAGATTTTCCCGGCTAAGTCCCGGGTATCTCACCAGGCCGATGCCGGCGGTGTTTATGTATATACCGTCGCCCTTGCCTTTTTCCACCACCTTGGTGTCTCCGGTTATCACCTGTACTCCCGCCTTTTTGCACTGGGCGGCCATGGAATCCACTATCTTTTCCAGCCGGGAGAAGCTGAAGCCCTCCTCGATTATCAGGGCGCAGCTGAGATACCTGGGCTCGGCTCCGCACATACAGAGGTCGTTTACCGTGCCGCAGACTGCCAGCTTGCCTATATCCCCTCCGGGGAAAAACAGCGGGTCTACCACAAAGCTGTCGGTGGAAAAGGCCAGTTTCTCCCCGCCGTCCACTATGGCCCCGTCTCCCAGAGCTCCCAGTGCCGGGTTAAATAGCCTGGGCAGTATCAGTTTTTCAATGAGCCGGGAGCTTTTCTTCCCCCCGCTTCCGTAGTCGAGTGTTATAATGTCGTCCATTTTATAAACCTCTGTATTTATATGCCGCTGCGCAGGCCCCTTCCGTAGACACCATGCAGGGCCCCACCGGCTCCTCCGGAGTGCAGCTTCTGCCGTACATGGGGCAGTCCTCCGGAGCTATCCTGCCGCAAATCACGTCTCCGCAGCGGCAGGGCGGGGCTCCCGCCCCAGGCTTGAGCTCTATCCTGAATTTCTCCTCCCCATCGAAGGCGGCAAATTCCTCTCTAAGCTTAAAGCCGCTGCCCTCGATTTCCCCCAGGCCCCGCCACCTGTCCCGGCAGAGCCGGAAACAGCGTTCAAGCATTGAGCGGGCCAGGGGGTTGCCCTCCGGCCGTACCGCCCTCTTGTAGCAGTTTTCCAAGGCGGCCGTGCCCTCTGACAGCTGCCGAGTCAAGCGGTATATCGCCGTCAATATCTCCTCCGGCTCAAAGCCGGCTATCACTGCGGGCAGCCCATATTCCTCCGGTATGAACTTAAAGCCCTCTTCACCAACTATACTGGCCACGTGTCCCGGGCAAATAAAGCCCTGCACCCGGAAATCCTCGGAGGCGATGAGGGCTCTCAAAGCCGGCTCCACACTCTTGAGCAGGGAGAACACGGAGAAGTTCTCCAGTCCCCGCTCCCTGGCCTCCATCACTGCGGCGGCAGTACCCGGGGCCGTAGTCTCAAAACCCACCGCCAGGAATACCACTTCTCTGTCCCGGTTTTCCGCGGCCAGCTCCAGGGCGTCCATAGCTGAGTACAGCATTTTTACCTGGGCTCCCAGGGCCCGCCGTCTCTCCAGACTGTCTCCCGGCCTGCTGCCGGGTACTCTGAGCATATCGCCGTAGCTTGCTATTATTACTCCCGGCTCCATGGCCAGTTCCAGTACCCGGTCTATCTCCTCAGCCGGAGTGACGCAGACCGGGCAGCCCGGCCCGGACAGCAGCCTGATATTCTCCGGCAGCAGGCTCTTTATGCCGCTTTTGGCTATGGCCATAGTGTGGCTGCCGCAGACCTCCATTAAAGTCACAGGGCCGCATCCCGTCGCCTGTATCTTCTTCAGCAGCCCGGTGCAATCCTCACTCCAGGGCATTTTTCATTTCCTCCCAGGCGGCCATGTCCTCCAGAGCCCGGCTCTCCTCCAGCCGTTCTATGGCGAAACCGGCGTGGACCATTACATATTCGCCTACTTTTGGCTCTCCGATAAAGTCCACCCTTATTTTTCTCTTCATGCCCAGGGCTTCACCCAGGGCCTCCTTACCGTCTATCTCCACTAATTTCAGCGGTATTGCAAGGCACATATCCATTAACCTCTCAGTTTTGCGTCGGCTATCATCAACTGTCCCAGGGCAAGCCCCTCGTCGTTGCAGGACACCCTGCGGTGGTGGTACACCTTGAAGCCCTGGGCTTCAAGCCGCTCCGGCAGGCGGCGCATTATATACATATTCTGAAAACTTCCGCCGGACAGGCAGACCCTGTCCAGCCCGGTGTGCTCCCCGGCGGCCTTCACCGTCTCTGCGGCCATATCCACCAGGGTGTTCATAAAGCGGGCGGCAATGATATCCGTCCCCACTCCCGCCTCCATATCCCTCACGATGGCCCTTACCATTTCCCGCCAGTCAAAGACCAGCGGGCTGCCTTCCAGGGCGTAGGGGTACAGAGCCTTATGGTTATGATCGGCCGCCGACTCCAGGAGCATGGCTCCCTGTCCCTCATAGCTGCACCGGGTCTTGATCCCCAGCAAGGCGGCTATGCCGTCAAAGAGTCTGCCCATCCCGGAGGACACGGGGCAGTTCAGCCCGGAGCCAAGCATTTTTTCAAAGTTATCGGCGCCCGGTATATGTGAGCCGTCCAGACCGGAGGTGCGCAGCAGACTGAATGCCAGCCTCTGTGTCTCCTTTATGGCCCGATCCCCTCCGGGCATTGCCAGAGGCAGAATGTGGCCGAAGCGCTGAAAGCCGCCATAGCCGCCTGTCAGGCATTCTCCTCCCCAGGCTGTACCGTCAAGCCCAAGCCCGGTTCCGTCCCAGGCCAGGCCGATCACCTCTCCCTGCAGGGAGTTGTCCGCCATGCATGAGCAGATATGGGCGTGGTGGTGCTGCACTCTTACAAGGGGAATGTCCAGCTCCTCCCCATAGGCGGTGGACATATAGTCCGGGTGCATATCGCAGACCGCCGCTTCCGGCAAGATGTCAAACAATTTTTTGAAATGTTCTATCTGCTGCCGGTAATTCTCCAGTGTCTCCAGATTTTTCAGGTCGCCCATGTGCTGGCTCTGGAAAACATGGTTCCCTTTGGAGAGACAAAAGCTGGCTTTTTGCTCCGCACCGCAGGCCAGTATGCTTTTAAGCTCCCGCCTGCTTATCAGCGGGTAGGGCACATAGCCCCTGGAACGCCGGGCAAAATATTCCCCGCCCTCCAGCTCCCAGCACAGGGAGTCGTCACAACGGGTCTGTATCTCCCGGTTGTGCAGCAGATAGCCGTCGGCTATTCCCCTCAGTTCCCTGAGAGCCTGGCCGTTCTTATATATTATGGGTGTGTCCGAAAGGTTGGCGCTGGTCATAACCAGCATATCGATATCTTCCCCCATAAGCAGATAGTGCAGGGGAGTATAGGGCAGCATCACGCCCAACCAGGCGTTCTCGCTTAGATACTCCAGTCCCGGCCCTTTTTTCCTGAGCAGAACGATGGGCCTCTGATATCCGGTGAGAAGTTTCTCTTCTCCCGGCGACAGCAGGCACAGTTCCCTCGCCGTCTCCAGGTTCCGGCACATCAGGGCAAAGGGCTTTTCGTCCCTCTGCTTTCTGGCTCTCAGCCTGCGCACCAGCTCCTCGTCATCCCAGCGGCAGGCCAGATGGATGCCGCCCAGCCCCTTTATCGCCAGTATTTTCCCGGCCTTCAGTGCTTCCCGGGCCATGGCAAATGCATCTCCGGGCAGCTCCCGTCCTTGAGCATCCAGATAAAAGACCCGGGGCCCACAGTCTTTGCAGCAATCCGGCTGAGCGTGGTAGCGCCGGTTTTCAATGTCGCCATACTCCGTCTCGCAGTCATGGCACATGGGAAAAACATCCATGGAGGTCTTGGCCCGGTCATAAGCTACTGCATTGCTTTCCATCATGTGCTTTGCATATGGTACAGACTGTGTTGTGGAGCTTCTGTTCACAAATAAAGTATTTGATAAAATCGGGCTTAAATAAAGTGTTTTTTTGAGAACCATATCCCCATATTCTGGCAGGGAAAAGGGGTATCTTTTGCAGCAGTATCCGTTTTATGAACATCTACAAGCTCCTCGGTGTAGTGCTTATCTTACAGGGGGATACTACCTTGGCCATCTTATTGCTCTTTGCAGTTTTACAATATTCTTAATTTCAGGCTTAACTGCGGCATATATCTTGCCGATAATAACCGGGGTGGCAGTGCTGGCTGCGCTAAATAACAATAAAAAGGTGGAATATCTATTGACAAACGAGCCTCTGCCGCATATACTAATCACATCAAAGATTTTTGATGTGAGGTGAGCAGATGGGAAACCACCAAGAGGACGCCAAGGTGTTTAAGGCCTTGTGCGATTCGAAGCGCCTTGCCATTTTGGAACAATTACGCAGTGGAGAGAAGTGTGCCTGTGTCTTGCAGGAGCCCATGGATCTGACGCAATCCGGGCTGTCCTATCACATGAAAATCCTATGTGATTCTGGTATTGTAGTCAGCCGGCAGGAAGGCAAATGGACACACTACCGTTTGAGCGCCTCCGGCGGGGCATGGGCAATGGAACGGCTGCGGGCCATTCTGACCCCTGACACAGAGCAAGAAAAACACTGCCCTTCCTGCGGCAGATAAATGCCATCTCTTACCGATGGCGTTTCTTTCCAGATAA
>CASFJB010000022.1 GCA_949294945.1 uncultured Eubacteriales bacterium | reverse complement strand
ACCTCGTCCTCCTCGGTGCCCAGGATGTCCGAGAGCAGAAGCTCGTTGCCGTCCCAGTCGGTGTTGAGAGGCTCGTCGAAGCTCACCTCGGTGCGCTGGGTATTAATTTTTCTCAGATACATGAGTATCTCGTTTTCGATGCAGCGGGAGGCGTAGGTGGCAAGCTTGATGTTCTTGCCGGAGTTGAAGGTGTTCACCGCCTTTATAAGGCCGATGGTGCCTATGGATATCAGGTCCTCGATGTTGATGCCGGTGTTTTCAAAGCGCTTGGAGATGTACACCACCAGGCGGAGGTTATGCTCTATCAGCAGTTGACGGGATTTCTCGTCTCCCAGCTGCAGGGCCTTTATGGCCTCCTCCTCCGCTGTTTTTTCCAGGGGCGGCGGCAGGGTGTCGCTGCCGCCTATGTAAAAAACCGGCGGGGCCTCTATTCCAAGGATGTTGAAGATCTGGTCGCGGATAAAGACTATTTGGGGCTTGCAAAGCATATAAAGGTTCCTCCATGGGATATATAGATTACAAAGCGGTGGCTCAGATTATGCCGTCAAAGCCGGGACCGGCGGCCTTGGGGGACAGGGCCACCAGCCGGTCCCGGTCCTCCCGGCCGTCTATCAGCAGAGCGTCGGGCTTGAACACCGGCAGCAGCCCCCCGCCCCCCAGGGCGGAAAAGGGGATGAGCCGCAGCCGCCCCGCAAGCTCCGGGAAGGCGGCGGCGGAGCGGAGCAGCTCCACCGGGTCGTCTATGTCCAGCAGGGGGGCGGCAGGGCCAAAAAGCTCCCTCAGAGCTCCGGGGCAGACCACCGCCACCGGGGCGCCGCTGATGGGGTCCGTAAGACAGTTGCCGCTGTCCACCATGGCGCTGAGGCGGCAGCTGCGGCGGAGCATATGTATCTCAAGAAGCCTTGTACCGTGGCCGGAGGCCCCTGGGGCGGCGGAAAACATGAGCCGCAGCAGTCCGTAGGCCAGCAGAAAGCATACGGTGAGCAGCCGCAGGTCCAGGCGGATATAGCCGAAGTTCAGCTCCAGGGCCCAGAGGGCCCCGCCCAAGGCGGCGGAGAGGGCCAGGAACACCCCGGCGCAGGGCAGGGCCCGGCGCTGTCCGCCATAGGCGGTAAGAAGCATGGCCCCGCCGGAGACCGCCTTCCACAGTGGGGCGGCCAGAAAAGCGAAGCCGGGAACAAAGACCAGCACAGAGTAGGCGGCGCCCAGCAGCGCCGCCATAAAATACCTGCCCCGCCTGAGAGGCAGGGCGCAGAGCCGGGCGGCACACAGGCACAGAAGGTAGTCCGCCAGCAGGTTTGAGAGGAAAAGACTGTCTGCATAGATGATCTCCATGGCCTGAGTATAGCACCGGCAGGCTGCACAATTTGTCAATTGGGAATTGTCAAACAGGCCTTGCTGTGGTAAAATCTATGAGAAATTTATGTATATGATGCCTCGGAGCGCCCGGGGCGCAGGCCCCCCGGGCCGGAAGGGATAAGAGAACATGAGCTTTGTGTACAAGCGGGTGCTTATAAAAATAAGCGGCGAGGCCCTGGCAGGCGCCAAGGGCACCGGCTTTGACTTTGACTTCGTCTCCAGCGTATGCCGGACGGTGAAGAGCTGCGTGGATGAGGGTCTGGAAGTGGGCATAGTCATAGGCGGCGGCAACTTCTGGCGTGGCGTGAAGGACGGCGCGGGAAAAGTTGAGCGGGTCAGCGCCGACCGCATGGGCATGCTTGCCACCTGCATGAACTGCCTGGCCGTCTGCGATGTGTTCCGGCAGCTGGGGGCCAAGGCCCGGGTATTGACCGCCGTGGATATCCAGGGCGTGGGCGAACGCTACGACACAATAAAGAGCATAGAATACATGCAGCAGGGGAACATCGTCCTCTTCGGCGGCGGCAGCGGCTCCCCCTTCTTTTCCACCGACACCGCGGCGGTGCTCCGGGCGGCGGAGATCCACGCCGACGCCATACTTCTGGCCAAGAACATCGACGGAGTCTACAGCGACGACCCCAGGAAAAACCCGGAGGCGGTGCGCTTTGACAGCATAAGCTACGACGAAGTCCTGGCAAAGCATCTGGCCGTCATGGACACCACGGCCACCAGCCTGGCCATGGACAACAATATCCCCGTTATCGTCTTTGCCCTGGCCCAGCCGGAGAACATCCGCCGGGTGCTCATGGGCGAGAATGTGGGCACCACGGTAAAGTGAATCAAGTTTTTGGATATACTTACAACAGGAGGAAGCAATATGTCTGACTATAGCCAATTTGAAAACAAAATGAAAAAGACCTGCGAGTCTCTCAGCACCCAGCTGGCCACTCTGAGAGCCGGACGGGCCAACGCCGCCGTGCTGGACCAGATCCAGGTGGACTATTACGGCTCTCCCACTCCTATCCAGCAGGTGGCCTCCATAGCCACTCCCGACCCCCGCACTCTGGTCATACAGCCCTGGGACGGCTCCGTGCTCAAGGGCATTGAAAAGGCCATACTGGCCTCCGACCTGGGCCTCAACCCCCAGAACGACGGACGTATGATCCGCCTGGTGTTCCCGCCCCTCACCGAGGAGCGCCGTAAAGACCTGGTCAAGCAGACCAAGAAATACGCCGAGGAGAGCAAGGTGGCCATCCGCAACATCCGCCGGGACGCCATCGAGAAGTTCAAGAAGCAGCAGAAGAGCTCGGAAATAACCGAGGACGATTACAAGATAGCCGAGAAAGACGTGCAGAAGCTCACCGACGATTTTATCAAGGAGATAGACAAGATAGCCGAGAAGAAGGAAAAGGAACTGCTGGAAATCTGATATGGCTGATATTATCAACAATAAGGCGGGGAGCCAGGCGGAGCCTGGGGTTCCCCGCCCCGCCATATTGCCATCATACTGGATGGCAACGGCCGCTGGGCCAAGAAACGGGGCCTGCCCCGCACCGCAGGACATATGGCCGGGGCGGAGACCTTCCGGCGCATTGCTACATACTGCAAGAACATCGGCGTTGAATACCTGACTGTCTATGCCTTCTCCACCGAGAACTGGAAGCGTCCGGAGGAAGAGGTAGGCACCATCATGAAGCTGCTGTGGCGCTATCTGGACGAGGCCATACGCACTATGGAAAAGGACCACATCCGCATGAAGGTATTCGGAGATCTGGCAAGGCTCAGCCCTCAGCTGCGGGAGATGGTGGACCGCACCGACGAGATAAGCCAGCACTACCAGGGCTTCCAGGCCAATATATGCCTTAACTACGGCGGCCGGGACGAGATAATCCATGCCGCCCGGCGCTACGCCCAGGACTATGCCGCAGGCAAGGTCCAGGGAGAGCTCAGCGAGGAGCAGTTCGGAAGCTATCTCTACTCCGCCGGCATCCCCGACCCGGACCTGCTCATCCGCCCCGGCGGGGAGATGCGCATATCCAATTTCCTGCTGTGGCAGTGCGCCTATGCGGAGTTCTACTTCACCGACGTGCTGTGGCCGGACTTCACACCGGAGGAGCTGGACAAGGCCATTGCAGAGTTCAAGCGCCGTGACCGGCGCTATGGCGGGGTGAAGAACCCGTGACGGAGATACAGGAGAGGCTCTTTGAGCTGAAGGACGAGAAGTATCGGGACTTTAACGCCTCCCTTATCCCCACGGTGGATAAGTCCATTGTGATAGGAGTGCGGGTGCCGGCTCTGAGGAAGCTGGCAAGGGAGCTGAAGGGCAGCCCCCGGGCGGCGGAGTTTATGGCCGCCCTGCCCCATCATTATCACGAGGAGAACCTGCTCCAGGCCCTGCTGATAAACGAGGCAAAGGACTTTGGGCTCTGCATTGAGGAACTGGAGACTTTCCTGCCCTATGTGGACAATTGGGCGGTGTGCGACATGCTGGGACCGAAGGCCCTGGCAAAGGACAAGGCGGGGCTGATGGAGCATATACTCCGCTGGCTGGGGTCCTCTCATGCCTACACCCAGCGCTTTGCAATGTGCATGCTCATGAGCCATTTTCTGGACCAGGACTTTAAAGAGGAATACCTGGGACTGGTGGCCGGACTTCGCTCGGAGGAATACTATGTGCGCATGATGCAGGCCTGGTATTTTGCCACGGCCCTGGCCAAGCAGTATGACTGCGCCGTGAAATATATAGAGGGGCGCCGCCTGGAGGGCTGGACCCACAACAAGAGCATCCAGAAGGCCAGGGAGAGCTTCCGGGTTAGCCCGGAGCACAAGGAATATCTGAAAACTTTAAAAATTTAGCTATAATTTGGATATATAAAGAGGAAAATATTATGGTAAAATCCATATCCGTACTGGGCTGCACCGGCTCTATCGGCCGTCAGACCATAGCGGTGGCGGAGCACACCGGGATAAGAGTGGCCGCCCTCACCGCCAACAGGAAGATAGATATGCTGGAGGAGCAGGCCCGGCGTCTGCACCCGGCCTTCGTGGCGGTGTACGACGAGGAAGCGGCGAAGGCTTTTAAAATCGCCGTGGCGGACACCGACATCCGCGTGGGCTCCGGCATGGAGGGCCTTATCGAAGCCGCCACGCTGGAGGAGAGCGACTGCGTGGTCACCGCCGTGTCCGGTTCCGTGGGCCTCAAGCCAACCCTGGCGGCCATAGACGAAAAAAAGCGCATAGCCCTGGCCAACAAGGAGACCCTGGTCTGCGCCGGGGACATCGTCATGGCCAGAGCAAAGGAAAAAGGGGCGGAGATCGTGCCGGTGGATTCGGAGCACTCCGCCGTGTTCCAGTGCCTTATGGGCCGGGGCAAGGGAGAGCTTAAGAAGATACTCCTAACCGGCTCCGGCGGCCCCTTCCGGGGAAAAGCCCGGGCGGAGCTGGAGAATGTGACCCCGGAGCAGGCGGTGGCCCACCCCAACTGGAGCATGGGAGCCAAGATCTCCGTGGACAGCGCCACCATGATGAACAAGGGCCTGGAGTTTATCGAGGCCATGCACCTGTTCTCCGTCACTCCCGACGACATCCAGGTGGTAATCCACCCCCAGAGCGTCATACACTCTATGGTAGAGCTCATTGACGGCACGGTGATAGCCCAGCTGGGCGTGCCGGATATGGGCCTGCCCATACAGCTGGCCCTCACCTATCCGCAGCGCTGCCCCTCCATGTTCAGCCGCCTGGACTTCACCAGTCTCAAAGACCTGAGCTTTGAGGCCCCGGACTTTGAAAAGACCCCCTGCCTGAAGCTGGCCATGGACTGCGCCCGCACCGGCGGCACCGCCCCCTGCGTAATGAGCGCCGCAAACGAGGTGGCCGTGGGCCTGTTCCTGCGCCGGCAGCTGGGCTACAACCGCATTTACGACGCCGCTGCCTCCGCCGTGGAAAAAGTGGGGGTGGTGAAAGCGCCGGCTCTGGAGACCATACTGGCCGCGGACGCCGCCGCCAGAGCTTATGTTTTGGAGAATTTTTCTAAATGAGCATTTTTTACATCATCCTTGCAATACTGCTGTTCGGCCTGCTGGTCATCGTCCATGAGCTGGGCCACTTCACCGTGGCGAAGCTCTGCGGCGTGAAGGTGGAGGAGTTTGCCCTGGGCATGGGCCCGGTGCTGCTGCAAAAGCAGAAGGGGGAGACCCTCTACTCCCTGCGGGCGGTGCCCTTCGGCGGCTTCTGCGCCATGGCGGGAGAGGACCAGGAGAGCGACGAGCCCCGGGCCTTTACCAATCAGGCGGCCTGGAAGCGGGCCCTCATCCTGGTGGCCGGCTCCTTCATGAACTTTGTCATGGGCTTTGTCATTGTCCTTATCCTCTATTGGGGCGCCGCCGCCTTCTGGGCCCCGATAATAGCCGAGTTCCGGGAGGACTGCCCCTATCAGGGGGAAGAGGCCCTGCAGGTGGGCGACCGCTTCTACAGCATCGACGGCCACAGGATATACCAGTATCAGGATGTGACGGACTTCCTCAGCCAGGGTGACGGAACCTACGATATAGTGGTCATCCGGGACGGGGAAAAAGTAAAGCTGGAGGACTTCTATTTCGTCCCAGTAGAATATGAGGGGGAGAGCCAGAAGCTCTACGGTTTCTCCATGGGCGTTGAGGAGGCCACCTTTACCGTGAAGCTGCGCTATGCCTGGAACACCACCATGGAGTTTGGCCGCCGGGTCTGGATGGGCCTGAGCGAGCTGGTGAAGGGCAACGTGGGCGTTGAGGATATGGCCGGGCCCGTGGGCATCGTGGGAATGATGGCCGAGACCGGGGAGAGTGCGGAGTCCACTTCCGACGCCCTGTTCAGCATCTTCTATCTGGGGGCCTTCATTGCGGTGAACCTGGCCCTGATGAACATGCTGCCTATACCCGCTCTGGACGGGGGAAGAGTGTTCTTGCTGCTGGTGACCTGGGTCATTGAGACCGTGAGCCGCCGGAAGCTCAACCCCAAATATGAGGGATATATCCACGCCGCCGGTATGATGCTGCTGCTGGCGCTGATGGTTTTCGTAATGTTCAACGATATATTCAGGATAGTGACGACATGATGGAAAAAAGAGATACAGTAAAGAAAATAAAGGTGGGCGGACTTGAGATAGGCGGAGGAGCGCCGGTATCCGTCCAGACCATGTGCAACACCAAGACCAGGGACGTGGAGGGCACGGTGGAGCAGATAAAGGCCATGGAGGCCGCCGGGGCGGACATAGTGCGCATAGCCATCCCGGACATGGATTCCGCCAAAGCAGTCTCCCGTATAAAGGAGCAGGTGAGAGTTCCCCTGGTGGCGGATATCCATTTCGACTACCGCCTGGCCCTGGAGGTGGCGGAGCGGGGCATAGACAAGATACGCATAAACCCCGGCAACATCGGAGCCCAGGAGAACGTGAAGGCCGTGGCGGACAGCTGCCGCCGCCACGGCATACCCATACGCATAGGCGTAAACGCCGGGAGCCTGGAGCCCCGGCTTTTGGAGAAGTACGGACACCCCTGCCCGGAGGCCCTGGTGGAGAGCGCCAGGGACCATGCGGCCCTGCTGGAGAAGTTCGACTTTACGGACATCTGCATCTCCATGAAGGCCTCCTCCGTGCCCCTCACCGTGGCCGCCTACCGCCTGGCGGCGGAGGTCTTCCCCTATCCCCTGCACCTGGGGATCACCGAGACGGGCACCGAGTGGAACGGCACCATCCAGTCCGCCGTGGGCATAGGGGCCCTGCTGTGCCAGGGCATAGGCAACACCATAAGAGTCTCCCTCACCGCCGACCCGGTGCGGGAGGTCAGCGCCGGCATCGCCATAGTCAAGGCGGCGGGCCTGCGTCCCGGTGGAGTGAAGTTCGTCTCCTGCCCCACCTGCGGCAGGACGGAGATAGACCTGATAAGCCTGGCAAGCCAGGTGGAGCAGCGGGTGAAGGACATGCCCAGGGACATCACCGTGGCGGTGATGGGCTGCGTGGTCAACGGCCCCGGAGAGGCCCGGGAGGCGGACTACGGCATAGCCGGAGGCAAGGGCAAGGGCCTTATCTTCAAGAAGGGCCGGGTGCTGGGTACATATCCCTATGAGGAGCTCTGCGACCGGCTGGTGGAGCTTATAGAGAAAGACGGGGAGCGGGCATGAGCGAGCACACTCCCTTTCTCACCATCTTCCCCGGCTGTGAGGATATAAAAAGCTGCGCCGGAGGTCTGGAGAAGGCCTATGTCACCGACGTGCAGGTGGACCTGGCGGAGCTGATGCTCACGGTCTGCGCCTGGTTTCCCGCCATGCCCTCTCCGGTGGATATCTCCACCATCAGCCAGAGACTGAAGGAGGACTATGGCCTCAGCGGCGTGGGCCTGGTGCCGGACTATCCGAAAGTGAAGCTGGCCTCCACGGCGGCGGCCGCCGCCACGGCCCCGGCTCCCGGCGGCCCCCCCAAGGGGGATGTGCTCATGGGCCGGGCCATAAAGCAGAGGCCGGTGCCCATGAGCACTCTGAGCCTGGAGTCCGGCAAGGTCACGGTGGAGGGGGACGTGGTGGCGGTGACCAGCCGGCGGCTCCAAAAGCGGGGCAGCGCAGTGCTGTGCTTTGACATCACCGACCGCACCAATTCCATCCGCATCTCCCGCTTCCTCCGCTCCGAGGACGACCAGAGCATAATAGACAACATAAACGTGGGGGACCATGTGATAGCCCAGGGTGAGATCATCTACTCCAAGTACGACGAGGACATGGTGCTGGACCCCAGAAATATAATGAAGGGCAAGGCCTATATACGGCCGGACAATGCCCCGGTGAAGCGGGTAGAGCTGCATATGCACACCCGCTTTTCTGCCTTGGACGCCCTCACCGACCCGGCGGCCATCGTCAAGCGGGCGGCCTACTGGGGCATGCCCGCCATCGCCGTCACCGACCACGGCGTGGCCCAGGCCTTCCCGGACATGTGGAAGGCTGGGAAGAAGCACGGGGTGAAGATAATCTACGGCCTGGAGTGCTACTTCGTAAACGACATGGACGGCAACAGCGCCGTCATGGGCAAGAGCAAGCTGCCCCTGGATACGGAGTTCGTGGCCTTCGATATTGAGACCACCGGCCTGAACGCCCAGACCGACCGGATGACGGAGATAGGCGCGGTGATCTTCTCCGGCGGGGAGATAAAGCAGGTGTTCAACACCTTTGTGGACCCGGAGCGGCATATCCCCCCGGACATCACCCAGCTCACCGGCATAAGGGACAGCGACGTGGCGGGGGCCCCCAAGGAGAAGGAGGCCATGGAGATGTTCATGGACTTCATCGGGGACCGGCCCATCATCGCCCACAACGCCCACTTCGACGTGGGCTTCATGAGCGCCGCTGCCATACGCCAGGGCCTGAAATTCTCTCCGGTATTCCTGGACACCCTGGCCCTGTCCCAGGCCCTGCTGCCGGAGTTGAAGCGCTTCAAGCTGGACATAGTTTCCAACCACCTGGGCCTGCCCCAGTTCAACCACCACAGGGCCAGCGACGACGCCATGGTGGTGGCCCGGATGATGGAGAAGTTTTTGCCCATGCTGTCCCGCCAGGGGGCCAAGACCGTGGACGATATAGAGACGGTGTACCACTCCCTGCGCCGCACCGACGTGGCCAAGAGCTACCACATGATACTGCTGGTGAAAAACCGCAAGGGGCTTAAAAACCTCTATGAGATGATATCCCAGTCCTACCTGAAATACTTCCACCGCAGCCCCACCATACCCAAGAGCCTGCTGAACCAGCACCGGGAGGGCATCCTGGTGGGCTCGGCCTGCGGCATGGGCGAGCTCTACGGGGCGGTGATGAAGGGCGCCAGCGACAAGGAGCTTAAAAAGATAGCCAAGTACTACGACTATCTGGAGATACAGCCCATATGCAACAACGGCTTTCTGGTGGACAACGGCGTGGTCAGCGACGTTTCCGTATTGCAGGACTATAACCGCACCATACTGCGCATAGGCCGGGAGCTGAATAAGCAGGTGATAGCCGCCTCCGACGTCCACTTCCTGGACGCAGAGGACGAGCAGTACCGGAAGATACTCCAGGCGGCAAAGAAGTTCTCAGACGCCGACCGGGGCTGCCCCATCTTCTTCAGGACCACCGATGAGATGCTGAAGGAGTTTGAATACCTGGGGAAGGAGACGGCGGAGGAAGTGGTCATCACAAACACCAGGGCCATCGCCGACCAGGTGGAGGAGATAGAGCTGCTGCCCAAGGACCTGTTCCCGCCGAAAATAGAGCACTCCGCCGAGGACCTGAAAAACCTGGTCTACGGCAAGATGCACCGTATCTACGGGGCCAATCCCCCCGAGATAGTCCAGGACCGGGTGGACGTGGAGCTGAACACCATCCTGGACCACAACTACGACGTTATATATATGAGCGCCCAGAAGCTGGTGCAGAACTCCCTGGAGAACGGCTACCTGGTGGGCAGCCGTGGCAGCGTGGGCTCCTCCATAGTGGCCTACATGTCCGGCATCACCGAGGTCAACTCCCTGCCGCCCCACTATGTCTGCCCCGAGTGCTGCCGCTCGGAGTTCGTCACCGACGGCAGCTACGGCTGCGGGGCGGACATGCCGGAGAAGAACTGCCCGGACTGCGGTACGCCCATGAACCGGGAGGGCTTTGACATCCCCTTTGAGACCTTTCTGGGCTTCCCCGGCAACGAAAAGACCCCGGATATAGACCTTAACTTCTCAGGAGAATATCAGGCCAAGGCCCACAAATACACCGAGACCCTCTTCGGCTCGGACCATGTGTTCAGGGCCGGGACCATAGGCACCCTGGCGGAAAAGACCGCCTACGGCTATGTGAAGAAGTACCTGGAGGAGCGGAGCATCAAGGCCACCAAGGCGGAGGAGAACCGCCTGGCTCTGGGCCTGGTGGGCATAAAGCGCACCACCGGCCAGCACCCCGGCGGCCTGGTGGTCATACCCCAGGACATGGACGTCACCGACTTCTGCCCGGTGCAGCACCCGGCGGACGACCCCAACAGCGATATAATAACCACCCATTTTGAATACCACTGCATGGAGGCAAACCTGCTTAAGCTGGACGAGCTGGGCCACGATGACCCCACCATGATACGTATGATGGAGGACATGACCGGGGTGGACGCAAAGAAGATCTCCCTCTCCGACCCGGAAACCATGTCCATCTTCACCAGCCCCGCCGCCCTGGGCCTGCCTGACGACGACCCCATAATCGGCAAGACCGGCACCATAGGCGTGCCGGAGTTCGGCACCAACTTCACCCGTCAGATGCTGGTGGACACCCAGCCCAAACAGTTCGACACCCTGGTGCGTCTGTCCGGCTTCAGCCACGGCACCGACGTGTGGGCCGGAAACATCCACGACCTGATAGTCAACGGCATCGCCACCGTCAACGAGACCGTGGGCTGCCGTGACGATATCATGCTCTACCTCATCTCCAAGGGAATGGAGCCCTCCCTGGCCTTCAAGACCATGGAGGCGGTGCGTAAGGGCAAGGTGAAAAAGAGCGGCCAGTTCCCCGGGGACGCCGAGGAGCAGATGCGCAATCTGGGCGTGCCGGACTGGTATATTGAGTCCTGCCGGAAGATAGCCTACCTCTTCCCCAAGGCCCACGCCGTGGCCTACGTGATGATGGCCTTCCGCATAGCCTGGTTCAAGGTCCATGAGCCCCTGGCCTTCTACAGCGCCTATTTCTACCGGCGCAGCCAGAAAGGCGGCTTCGACGCCGCCATGATGACCGTGGGCACCGACGGAGTGCGGCGGAAGATACGGGAGATGAAGGGCAAGCCCCTCACCGCCAACGAGGAGGACTTGCTGGTGACTTTGGAGGCTGTGTACGAGTTCAACATGCGGGGCTTTGAATTTGCCCCCATAGACCTGTACAAGTCCGACGCCATCAAATTCAGGATAACCGAGGACGGCAGACTGCGCCCGCCCTTCGTGTCCATCTCCGGCCTGGGGGAGACGGCGGCCTGGGACCTGGCCCACTGCACCGAAGGGGGCAGGAGCTTTATCTCCATGGAAGAGCTGGGCCGGGCCTGCCCCAAGGTGAGCCAGAGCCATCTGGAGGCCCTGAAGGGCCTGGGAGCCCTGGGGGACATGCCGGAAACCAGCCAGATAAATCTCTTTGATTTCTGAAAACTGTATTGATAAACACATCAAGGGAGAGGCCCGGGCCGCTCCCTTGAATTTATATACCTGCCGTTTCTAAACTTTTTGTAACGCGCCTTGCGGCCTTTGAGCCGGTGGTGTAAAATATGATAAAATCAATTTAAATCGATATGCCCGGGGAATGATATGAGATAAGAATAAATATACTGTGAAAAGGGGGAGGAAACCTAGATGAAAATAAGCTTTCTGGGCGCCGCCCACGAGGTCACCGGCAGCTGCACCTATATAGAGGTGGGAGACAAAAAGGGCCTTGTGGACTACGGCATGGAACAGGGCCGGGACCTGTTTGAAAACGATCCGCTGCCTGTGGCGGCGGGGGAGCTGGACTTTGTGCTGCTCACCCATGCCCACATCGACCACTCGGGCCTGTTGCCCCTGCTGTATAAGCAGGGCTTTCAGGGCTCCATATACGCCACCTCAGCCACCTGCTCCCTCTGCAACATAATGCTCCGTGACAGCGCCAACATCCAGATGTCCGAGGCGGAGTGGAAGAGCCGCAAATCCCTGCGAAACGGCGGGCCGGAGATAGAGCCTCTCTACGACCTGGAGGATGCGGAGGGGGCCATAAGCCGGATGATACCCTGCCCCTACGGCAGACCCATCCAGGTGAACGACTGCGTCAGCATCCGCTTTACCGACGTGGGCCATCTGCTGGGCTCCTCGGCCATTGAGGTATGGCTCACCGAAGGGACGGAGACAAGGAAGATCTGCTTCAGCGGCGACCTGGGCAACCTGAACCAGCCTATCCTAAAGGACCCCCAGTATGTGAAGGACAGCCAGTACCTGGTGATCGAGTCCACCTACGGGGACAGAAAGCACAGCAGTGAGCGCATTGACTATGTGCCCGCCCTGGCCCGGCGCATCCAGACCACTCTGGACAAGGGGGGCAACGTGGTCATACCCTCCTTTGCCGTGGGCCGTACCCAGGAGATGCTCTATTTCATCCGGGAGATAAAGGAGCGGGGCCTGGTCACCGGCCACGGGGATTTCCCCGTATATGTGGACAGCCCTCTGGCCATAGAGGCCACCACCGTCTTTCTCCAGTGCGACACCCAGTTCGTAGACGAGGAGATGCAGCAGCTCATCCGCTCCGGCATCAACCCCATAGTCTTCCCCGGCCTGGAGCTCACCGTCAGCCAGGAGGAGTCCAAGGCCATCAACGAGGATAAGACCCCCAAGGTTATCATCTCCGCCAGCGGCATGTGCGACGCCGGACGTATACGCCACCACCTGAAGCACAATCTCTGGCGCAGCGAATGCTGCATACTCTTCGTGGGCTATCAGTCTGAGGGCACCCTGGGCCGCAGCCTGGTGGAGGGAGTGAAGAACGTGAAGCTCTTCAACGAGGAGATACAGGTCAACGCCACCATAGACGTGCTGCCCGGCGTCAGCGGCCATGCGGACAAGGACGGGCTCATCGCCTGGCTCCGGGGCTTTGAGCAGAAGCCGGAGCTGGTGTTCGTGAACCACGGCGACCCGGATGCCGCCGAGGCCTTCACCCACTGCCTGAACAATGAGCTGGGCTACCGGGCCACCGCCCCCTACAGCGGTTCCCGCTTCGACCTGCTCACAGGCCAGTGGGAGCACATCGCCCAGCCCAGGCCTATCAAGCGGGCCGCTCCCAAGCAGCGCAGCGTCAGCAAAGCCTTTGAAAAGCTGCTTGCCGCTGCCGAACGGCTGCTGCGCATCTGTAAGGCTATGGAGGGCCGTCCCAACAAGGTGCTGGAGGCCTTTGCAAAGGATATCGACAAGCTGTCGGATAAGATGGAAAAATAAGTATTGCAGGGGGTTTTCCGTTGACATAACATGGAACCTGTGATACCATGTCAGATAAGAAAAAAGAGAAAGACAACAGGAGGAAGACCCATGGCGTTTACCAGCTTTGACCCGGCCCATGCTATTGGCAGCAAGCTTACAGGCATGTCCCAGCAGGGCCTGTGTGAGTTCGCCTCGAAGCTCTGCGGCCGCATAGAGGCCGAAGTGGGCAGCAAGAGCTACCGGGGCGGTATATATCCCGAAAACATAAGCGTGGACGGGGAGGGACATATCGGTCTGGGCCAGGCCTCCCGCAGCGACTGGCAGGGACAGGAGCTGGAATTCCTGGCTCCGGAGCTGTATTGGAGGGGCAATCCCTCCGCCGCCTCCGACGTCTACTCCGTGGGCATGGTTATGTACTATGCCTTAAACGGCGGAAAGCTCCCCTACGACGGGGAGTGTGAGGACGCCCAGCTGCGCCGCATGGGCGGGGAGGACTTCAAGGCCCCCAAAGGCACCGGCCGCCGGCTGAAGGATATCGTGGAAAAGGCTGTGAAATTCAAGGCCCAGGAGCGTTTTCAGAGCCTGGGAGAGATGCAGGCCGCCCTGGACAGCTGTATAAAGAACCTCTATCTCAACGGGGAGACTTCCGCCGAGGCCATATTCAACAAAAACGACGACGACCTCAGCGAGCTGGAAAGGATGATGGTGGGCATCATCGAGAAGGGAGACGAAGCCCCGGCAGAGGACCGGGAGGACCAGGCTGAGGAGGTCAAGGTCTACGCCCCCTCCACCCCAATTGCCGACGCCAAGGCCGCCGCCAGGGCGAAAGCCTCCGACCCGGCCCAGATAATAGCCAGAAGACTCAAGGAGCAGGCAAATCCTGCCGTACCCAAATTCAGAGAGGAGAAGGAGCCGGAGCTCTCTCCCATAGTGCCCTCCCGGCAGCCGGTGAGAACGCCTCCGGTCCAGTACACAAGGAATATGGAACGTGAAAAGAAAATTGCCGAAGATGTGAAGAAGCGCCGCCGCCGTCCCCTGGCGGTGATACTGGTGCTGTGCGCGGCCCTTATAGTCGTGGCCATAATCTTCAACGCCATGCTCAAAGATTTCCGCCAGGCCAGGGTGGCAGAGAGCCCCAGCCCCACGCCGGATCCCTTTGCCGGTACCATGAGCCCGGAGCTCACCACCGACCCCAACGACCCCTACGGCTACTTCAGCCAGGACGGCAAGGAGGAGAGCGGGACCGAGGCCGAGACCACTCCCGAGCCCAGCCCTACCCCCAGAGAGCACGGTTATGAGCTGGTGGTGGCGGATGTGAGCTGGACCGAGGCTGCCGCCCGGTGCCAGGAGATGGGCGGTCACCTGGTGACCATCAACAGCCAGGAGGAGTTTGACACCGTGGTGAAAATGGCCGAGGAGGCCGGCGTGCCCCGTATCTGGATAGGCTGCCACCGGGTGGACGGCGAGCTGGTCTGGGAGAACGGTGAGACCGGCATCGAGGTCTGGACCTTGGGCGAGCCCTCCTACGTGGACATCAACGACGAGGTGGCCGAGGACTATATCATGCTCTGGAACAACAACGGCTGGGGCTACAATGACAACCGCAACGACCCCATCGCCGACTATCCGGAGTGGTACTCCGGCACCGTGGGCTTCATTTGTGAGTACGGTGACTGAGACCTGAATACGATTTTTGGAGGGCTGCCCGCCCCGTGCAGGCAGCCCTTCGGCGATAAAAGCGCAGTAAGAGAGCGGTAAACGGACATGGAAGTAAGACAGTTTGAAGACAGAGATATAGAGCAGGCCCGGGAGATATGGAACGAAGTGGTGGCAGACGGAGTCGCCTTCCCCCAGCTGGAGGAGCTGGACAGGGAGAGCGGCCTGGAATTTTTCCACAGCCAGAGTTTTACCGGGGTCTGTGAAGAGAAGGGAGAGCTGCTGGGACTTTATATCCTGCACCCCAACAACGTGGGCCGCTGCGGCCATATCTGCAACGCCAGCTACGCCGTGGCCTCCGGGGCCAGAGGCCACGGCGTGGGGGAGGCTCTGGTGCGCCACTGCCTGGAAGAGGCAAAGGAGCTGGGCTTTCGCATCATGCAGTTCAACGCCGTGGTCAGCAGCAACGCCCCGGCGCTGAAGCTCTATGCCAAGCTGGGCTTCACTCAGCTGGGAACTATTCCCGGGGGCTTTCTCATGAAGGACGGACATTATCAGGACATAATAATACACTATAAGAAGCTGTAAAGTATTTTTACTTGAACGGATGATGTGATATGGGCAAAAGTTTCAGGATACTTGCAATGCTGCTGCTGTGGGCCGTGCTGCTCACAGGAGTGCCCGCCTATGCCTCTCAGGAGGATGCGGAGGAGACAGAGAAAACAAATTACAGCAGCGGCGTGGAAGAGAACAGCATACTGGACGACACGGTGCTCACCTCCAAGGTGGAAAGCTTTCTGAAGGAGTGGGAGATAGACCCTCAGCAGATAAGCGTGGGCTACTGCTACACCGCCACGGGAGACAGCTGGTACTACAACGGGGAGGAGTGGTTCTATCCCGCCAGCATGTACAAGGTGCCTCTCATGATGCTGGTGGCGGAGAAGGAGTATAACGGGGAGCTGACTCAGGACACGGAGATAAGCGGTGAGAAGCTGAGCCGTGTGGAGGAGCTTATCCTCACCTATTCCAACAACGACTGGGCCCATATTATCCGCAACTACCTGGGCGGGGATGCCGCCTGGCGTGAGGAGGCCAAGAAGTTTGCCCAGCTGAAGGAGGAGGACTACCACTCCGACTACCTGGACTACTGCTATTTCAACAATATGTACATGACCCAGGTCATGGAGACCCTGTACTTTGAAAATGAGCGCTTCCCCAACGTGATAAACTGCCTTCTGGCTGCCGAGCCGGGAGAATACTACAAGTCCACCATGGGGGAAAAGTTCGAGATCGCCCAGAAATACGGCAGCTTTGAGGACAGCCGCGGGGAAAAGTTCAACCATTGCAGCGCCATAATCTATACGCCAAATCCCTGCATAGTCACCGTGATGACCAGCAACGTCACGAAGTATGAGACCATTATCGCCAAGCTGGGAGACATCCTGGTGGACTATACCCTGCAGCTGGATGCCCAGCTGGAGAGCCATCAGCAGCAGCTTGAGGAGGCTGCCGCCGAAGAGCAGCGGCTCCAGGAGGAGGCTGCCGCCGAGGCCCAGCGCCAGCGTGAAGAGCAGCAGCGCCTGGAAGAGGAGCAGCGGCGTCTGGAGGAAGAGCAGCGCCTGGCCCAGGAAAAGGCCCAGCGCCGGAAAGAAATAATAGGCACCGTGCTGAAGGTGGGCGGAATCCTGGCTGTACTTGCCGCGGTGGCACTGGCGGTGCGGGCTGTGCTGGTGAGCAAGTGGAAAAAGTCCCGGAGGGAAAAGGAGCGCCGCATGGCCCAGCGTGCCCGCCGCCGGGGCGAGGATCCGGAATACCGGAGTAGGGTAGCGGCTCCGGGGCAGGAGGAATACGTCCCCCAGACGCCGGAGGACGGGGCGGCAAGCCCCGCCGGGCGGAGCGGCCGCGAGCCTAAGAAGGGCGGCGAACCCAGAAACCGTGGGAGAAAATACACGCCCCGCCACTGATACAGAGAAAAAGTCCCGGAGGGAAAAATGAAAAGATCCATTTGTATATTGCTGATACTCTGCCTGATGCCCGGACTTTGCGCCTGCGGCGGCTTCGGCTACGGAGTAAAGGAAGTGCAGGTGCTGGTGGAGCAGGAATATTCACTGGCCTTCAGAAACAATGACCCGGTGTATGTGTATGTGTCGGCAGCCATAAGCGTGCTGGCCGCCCAGGGCAAGGTAGAGGAGCTAAGCGCCAAGTGGCTGGGGGACTCCAATGCCATCAAGTTTGCAAAGCAGGCCGACGCTTTGGACAATCTCCCGGCGCCGGAGAAGCGGACTTTTACCGTGGGTATGGACATAAATTCATTCCCCATGGCTTACATATCCAACGGAGAGTTCTGGGGCCTGGACGCGGAGCTGGCCAGAGCGGTGGCGGAACTGCTGGGCTGGGATCTGAAGTTCCAGGAGATAGAGAAAGAAAATGTGTATGTGGAGCTGTCCTCGGGGAATATAGACTGCGCCTGGGGCGGGATCGCCCTGGACAGCACAGAGGTTGAGGAGAAGCTCTACACCCAGTATGGACCATACATAGAAAATAACATAGTCATTGCCACGCGAAACGGCTCCGCGGTGTGGAACAAGCTGCGCCTCAACGGCAGAAAGATGGTCATGCCCTCCACAACGGAGGCTATGGAAGCGCTGAATACCGACGAGCGCCTGACCAAACGCCTGGGCCAGATCACCCGCCTTGCCGGAGGCACCACCGAGTGCTTTGAGTATCTCTATGCGGGGAACTGCGACGTGGTGCTCACCGACAGCACCGCCATGATGTACTTCAACTGCCACTGATACTGAATAAACCGTAATGAAACCCGCCTGCAGGGTGAGTCCTGCAGGCGGGTCTTGACATATTTCCGGGAATTTTTTATACAGCGGGAGCGGCCTCCGCAGCTGCCTCGGCGGCGGGAGGCTGAGCGGTCTCCGGGGCCTGGACATAATAGGTCCTGTCGATCTCGGAGCCGTCGTAGAGCTTGAGTTTCAACTGAGTGGAGACGGTGTAGTTCCAGTTGGGCTCGGCAGTAAAAGACAGACCCACAGCATATTCAAAGATCTGGCCCTCAGGCAGGTCCTGAGAGACGGCGGAGTTCAACCAGGCGTCGGCGCCCTCCACGCTTACAGAAGATACCTCAACGGACTGTACATATTCCCAGCCCAGGCCAGGGTCTATGCCTATGACCATGGCAGAAGAGAGTTCCTCGTTGGTGACGGAGATGCAGTAAGGGTCGGATATATAGGGCAGGATGTCCTCCGCCTCCCGGCTTATCCGGCCGGGGCCGGAAATGCTCCACAGCCGGGAGAAGTCCTCCCGGTTGAGCTGATGCACTTCCCGGTTTTCCCAATCGCTCTCCAGCTCGTCCAGACAGCCGGGGCTCAGCACCTGAAAGTAAATGGGGAAGTAACTGAGCGTGTCACCGCCCTCAGGGAACAGCAGATCCATAAATTCCGCTCCGGTGGCACTGCTGCCGTTGATGCTGTAATATTCTGCGGGGGATTCAAAAATCTCGCCCCTGCTGTTGCAGCGCTGCTCCACAACAAAGTCATATTGGAGGCTGAGACTGCTGCTTTGACTCTGAGGGGAGCGGAAAAGCATGCTGCGCCTTGCCGAACTGCCCTGACTCAGCTCCAGTATCCAGCTGTCGTTTACCGATATGGTGAGAGGATAGAAGCTGTAATCCCCTTTGACGCACATAAGCGGGCTGATGCGGCCCTCTTTTAATCCGCAAACTATGTAGCCCTCCACGGCGCTGCCCTGCTCACTGATGATGTTCCAGCCCGGCAGAGAATCCGGTATGGTGGCCAGCAGCAGCTCCGGGACATCGTCACCGTTTATGTCAGCCAAGGCAAAGCACTCCGCAGTTACTATGCCCTCAAAGCCGCAGTCGGAGGCGTTCTGGACTACGGCGCTGTTCACCGAGGGCTTGGTCTCAAGAAAATTCCTGTATATATCGGCCCAATTTACCCCAGGCTCCGGCGAGGGTTCAGGACTGTTGTCGGGAAGCGGCGAGGGGGAGGGGGAAACGGGAACTGGAATGCTGCTTTCCTGGGGGGGAGGGGCAGCCTTGGAGCGGGAGTTCAGGGCAGAAGCTATGCCAAGGGCGATCAGCAGCACAAGAATGGCTGCCAGTATCAGCAAAGTGTTCCGGCCGCCGGGAATGCGCTTTATGCCCTCTTTCAGTTCCTGGGTGAAGGACGGGTCCTCTTCCATCATTTCAGACAGCTCTGCGCCGCAGCGCCGGCACTTGGTGGCTCCTGGCTCCAGATTGGCTCCGCAATTTCGGCAGTATGTTATCACCGAAATCAACTCCATTCTTGAAAATTATTAAGAATACACAATAATTCTACCATGAGCTTGACGTTATGTAAAGCAAAACACCTAAAAACTTTTGAAGTCCTTTTCTATCTTCCGTATGGAAATACGGGAGGATCTATGCTACAATAAATTTTTAGTACAGAAAAATGCTTTTCAAAATAGGCTCCGCCTCCGGCCCTGCCGCCGGGCCTGGGGGAGATAGAGAGAGCCGGCGGCAGAACGGAGACGAGAGATGAACGACATTATACTTTTAAAGCTGGGGGAGATAGTCCTCAAGGGCCTCAACCGCAAGAGCTTTGAGCAGAAGCTGCTGGCCAATGTGCGCCGCCGCCTGGCTCCCATAGGGGATTTCCTGGTCTACTGCATGCAGTCCACGGTCTATGTGGAGGGGGCGGAGGGCGCCGACATGGACGCCGCCTTTGAGGCTTTGCAGAAAGTATTCGGCATTATAAATCTCAGCCGGGCCGCAGGCTGCGAAAAGAACAAGGAGGCCATAGCCAGGCTGGCCATAGAATATCTCCGAGAGGATATGGAGGGGGCCAAGAGCTTCAAGGTGGAGTCCAAGCGCAGCGACAAGGCCTTCCCCATGACCAGCATAGAGCTGAGCCAGTACGTGGGCGGCGAGCTGGCCGACGCCTACCCGGACACTCTGGTGGACGTCCATGACCCGGAGCTCACCGTGCACATAGAGGTGCGGGATTTGGCCGCCTATGTCCATGCTTCCCCAGTGCCCGGCGCCGGGGGCATGCCCGTGGGCTCCAACGGCGTGGCGGTGACGCTGCTCTCCGGCGGCATCGACAGCCCCGTGTCTACCTACATGATAGCAAAGCGGGGGGTACGCCTGATACCCATACATTTCTTCTCTTTCCCCTACACCTCCCAGCAGGCCAAGGACAAGGTGGTGGAGCTGGGCAGGCAGCTGACGGAGTACTGCGGCAGGATGACTCTGGAAGTGGTTCCCTTCACCCACATCCAGGAGGAGATAAGGGACAAGTGCCCGGAGGAGTATTTCACCCTTATAATG
>CASFJB010000021.1 GCA_949294945.1 uncultured Eubacteriales bacterium | reverse complement strand
GGGATAAATATGAGCAGCAGGGAGGTGACTATGGCCACCTTGCTTTGCAGCTGGTAGCGCCTGAAATGCAAGCCGTTGCGGCGTATGTCGTCCCAGGTGAGAAAGCCGATGCCGCCAATGACGATGAGGGACATGATGGCGATGTTCACCAGAGGATTGGCCACGTAGGCGGTGACGGAGGAATAGGGGCTGTCTATGCCCATCAGGTCGAAGCCAGCGTTGCAGAAGGCGGAAATGGAGTGGAAGAGGCTGTAGCCTATGCCCCGGGCAAGTCCGAACTGAGGGATGAACACGGGGGCGAGAAGCAGGGCCCCCATCAGCTCAAAGACCAGGGTCATTTTTATGATAAAGCCGGTCAGGCCCACAATGCCCTCCAGCTTGTGAGCGGAGATGGACTCCTGCATGGTACTGCGCTGTTTCAGACTGATGCGTTTGCCTGAAATGGAGTATATGGCCACTGCAATGGTGACTACGCCCATACCGCCTGTCTGGATGAGCAGGATTATGACTGTCTGGCCGAAGTGCGACCAGTAGGTGGCGGTGTCATGGACCACCAGCCCGGTGACGCAGACGGCGGAGGTGGCGGTAAAAAGGGCGTCGGCAAAGGGAGCGCCATAGCCGTCCAGAGTGGCAAAGGGCAGCGTCAGCAGCAGACTGCCCAGGAGTATCACTCCCGCAAAACCCAGAATGATGAGCTGGGATGTGGAGAGTTTTTTTATAAAAGCCTGCATTGTAGGGCCTCCAGGTATATCTCTTGTATAGGGCTTACAAACCTCATGATAACATATTTCCCATAAAAAGTGTATAAAGAAATATACGGAGGGCAGGCGGGAGACTTGGATGAAAATTACGAAAAAATGAGGAGAGGCATAAATTTATTTGTGCGTTTGCAAGAAAGATAAAAAAGGGTATTGACAATGTTTGAAATTTGCGATAGTCTCAGCCCAACAAATAAATAAAAATTGCCCGGAGCCGAAAGGCTTTGGGACAATGGTAGAGGCGCGGTTGTCATCAGTAGCCGCCATCCTTGAGGAAGGCAGAACTTCCGATGGGGCGAAAGGGGCCGCCGCCGAAGTGGAAAAGAGATTCTGAAGCTTTTCTGCTGGGCCGCCGGAGAATATCCTGCGGACTGTCACTGAATTGTGGAGCGCTATCATTGGCTGTATGTTCCCGGAACACATTCCGGGGGCAATGATCTCGTCATTAAGCCATGGATGCGGTACACGCAGCCATGGCTTTTTGTATTATGACTGAAAGGACGGAAATGAAAAATGACAAGAAGAATGATAAGCCTTTTGCTTGCGGCCCTTATGATATTCTCCCTGGCCGCCTGCGGCAGCAGCCAGACCCAGGCCACCCAGGCCCCTGCCGAGGATACCGCAGCCACTGAGGCTCCCGCCGAGGAGAGCGGCGACAGCGGCGAAGTGCTCCAGTTCCGCGTGGGTATGGAGTGCGCCTACGCCCCCAGCAACTGGCAGGAGGATACCCAGACCGATTCCAATTACCCCATTGAGAACGTGCCCGGCGCCTACGCCGAGGGTTACGATGTGCAGATAGCAAAGCACATTGCCGACTATCTGGGCCGTGAGCTGGTCATTGTGAAGCTGGCCTGGACCGGACTTATCGAGGCTCTCAACCAGGGCCAGATTGACGCCATCATCGCCGGTATGGCCGACACCGAGGAGCGCCGCCAGTCCATCAACTTCTCTGATCCCTACCATGTAACCGTATATGCACTGATGACCCTGCCCGATTCCCCCTACGCCGGCGGCACCACCATCCATGACTTCTCCGGGGCCAGCATCTTGGGCCAGAAGGACACCATGCTGGACACCGTCATCGACCAGATGGAAGGCGTGAACCACCTGCCCCCTGTGGACAGCGTGCCCAATATGATCTCCCGCCTTGACCAGGGAACCTGCGATGCCATTGTCATAAATCTTGAGAACGCCCCCGGCTACCTGGAGCTGAACCCGGACTACAACATCATCGTCTTTGAGGAGGGCAACGGCTTTGAGCTGGGCTTCAACGGCTCCTGCGTGGGCCTGAGAAAGAGCGACGACGAGCTTCTCTCTCAGGTGAACGAGTCTCTGGCCCTGTACACGGAGGACGAACTCACCGAGCTTTGGAACTGGGCCGTGGAGAACCAGCCCAACTGATTTGAATTTTCCCCGCTGGAACAGCGGAAAAAAGCTTGACCCATGGAGGCTCACGATGAAAAAACTGTTAAACTTTATAAAGAGAGATCACCCCTATGTATATCTTGGCGGCGCTGTGCTTGGCGCCCTGGGAATAAAAATGGCGTCGATGCAGCCGTCCAGGCTGAGCTTCCTTGGCAGCTCCCCCCTGCTCTACATCCTTGCCGGTATCTGCGGACTGTTCATCCTCCTGGCTCTGGCCGCTCTGGCGGTGAAGCTGAGCCACTGGAAGAACTTCTCCTCAACGGCCTTTAAAAAGCCCGCTATGGTGAAGGCTGCCCGGTACTTTTCCTATGTGCTGTGCGCCGCAGTGCTGCTGCTGTTCATTGACCGGCCCCTCATGAGCTTCTCCGTCATGGCCGGCAACAGCACCGGCGCCGACAGGATGCCCGACGGCTTTGTGCCCTCCATGCTCTACATGCTCCATAACGGAGCTACCTTCTTCAGGATGGGCATATGGACCACGGTGCGCATAGCCCTGCTGGGTACCCTCATAGCCTTCGTGCTGGCCCTGTTCATGGTGGTCCTGCGCATCCAGACGCCGGACCGCCAGGACAATGACCTGATCCGCTTTATAAAGTGCATAGGCCGGAACTTTGCCAGCGCCTATATCACCGTCATCCGGGGTACACCCATGATGGTGCAGGCCATGATCTTCTACTATGCGGGCTTCAATATCTTCAAGGGCACCGGCATGAGCGTAACGGAGATAAACCAGGTGTGGAGCTTTTTCATCTCCGGCCTTATCACCGTCTCCCTCAACTCCACCGCCTACCTGGCGGAGGTGCTGAGAGGCGGCATAGAGTCCATAGACCACGGCCAGACCGAGGCCGCCCGCAGCCTGGGCATGACCGGCTGGCAGACCATGATAAAGGTGGTCTTTCCCCAGGCGGTGAAGAACAGCATCCCCGCCATAGGCAACGAGTTCATCATCAACATAAAGGACTCTTCGGTGCTCTCCGTCATAGGCTGCATGGATTTGATGTATGCCACTACCTCCGTCAGCGGCATTTACTTCAAGTCTCTTGAGTGCTACTGCATAGCGGCAGTGTTCTATCTCATCATGACCTATTTCTCATCCCTGCTTATGAAGGCTATCTCCCGCAAGCTGGACACCAACGTGCGCGAGCTGCCCAGCTCCAATTGAGGTGAAGACTATGGAACCTATAATCAAAATAGAAAAGCTGGAAAAGTCCTTCGGAAACCTGAAGGTCCTCAAGGGCATAGACCTGGAGGTCATGCCGGGAGAAGTGGTGTGCATCATCGGCGCCTCCGGCTCCGGCAAGAGCACCCTGCTGCGCTGCATAAACCTGCTGGAATATGCCGACTCCGGCCATATCTGGTTTGACGGCGAGGACCTGATGGACCTGAACACCAACCTCAATGCCCTGCGTCAGCGCATAGGCATGGTGTTCCAGAGCTTCAACCTCTTCAACAACAAAAACGTGCTGGACAACTGCACCATGGCCCCCATGACCGTGAAGAAGATAAAGCGCCAGCAGGCGGAGGAGACGGCAATAAAGCACCTGAAGGACGTGGGCCTGGGAGACTTTATTAACGCCGACAGCCGCAAACTCTCCGGCGGACAGAAGCAGCGGGTGGCCATTGCCCGGGCTCTGTGCATGGAACCGGAGATAATGCTCTTTGACGAACCCACCAGCGCTCTTGACCCGGAGATAGTGGGAGAGGTGCTGGACGTTATGAAGAACCTGGCCGCCCAGGGCATGACCATGATAGTGGTCACCCACGAGATGGCCTTTGCCCGGGAGGTCAGCGACCGGGTGGTATTTATGGATAACGGCGTCATCCTGGAACAGGGCAGCCCCAAGGAGGTTTTCGGCAACCCCAAAGAGGAGCGCACCAGGGAATTCCTCAGCCGCTATCTGGAGGACAAATGACCGACTTTCAGAAGTTTTACAGAAACGAGGGGGATTACCCCCAGCTGGAGGGAGAAGAGGCCTGCCGCCGTCTCTCCGCCGCCATCAAATGCCGCACGGTAAACGGTACGGAGGGCTGCGACGAAGAGTTTGCCAAGCTCCGCCGGCTTATACTGGAAGCCTTCCCCACGCTGGCTGCCAAGGCCGTCACCGAGACGGTTGGCCGCAGCCTGCTCATCCATATCGAAGGCCGGAACAAGGAGCATAAGAGCGTGCTCTTCATGTCCCATATGGACGTGGTGGGTGTGGAGGCCGGCACCGAGGGAGACTGGAGCTACGGCCCCTTCTCCGGGGAAATAGCCCAGGGCTATATCTGGGGCCGCGGGGCCCTGGATATCAAGTGCCAGGTCTTTGGCGTGCTGGAGGCTGCGGAGTATCTCCTGAGCCGGGGCTGCCGCCCGGAGCGGGACGTGTACCTGGCCTTCGGCGAGGATGAGGAGACTTTCAATACCGGAGCCTTGGCAATGGCAAAGCTGCTGGAAAGCCGGGGCGTTCAGCTGGAGTTCCTGCTGGACGAAGGCGGCGGCAGCATCGAATCCGGCGCGGTCTACTGCGCCCCGGAGGTAAATGTCTGCCAGATCCACCTGGCGGAAAAGGGCTATGCCGACCTGAGCCTCACCGCCAAAGGCAAGGGCGGCCACTCCAGCAACCCCTTCGGCGGCAGCTCCCTGGAGCACATGGCCCGGGCCATCAGCGCGGTGTGTTCCACCGCCCGGGCGGCAGAGATGCCCCAGGCTCTGGAGCAGTGCCTGAGAGCCATCGCCCCCTATGTGAGCCAGGAGCCGCTTAAGAGCCTGGTTCAGGACATTCCCGGCAATGCCCAGGCGATCATGGACTATTGTGCCTCGGTGAGAGAGCTCTTCCCCCTCACCGCCACCACCATAGCTCCCACCATGATCTCCGGCGGCAGCCCCGCCTGCAATGTGCTGCCCCAGGACATCACTGCAAATATCAACTTCCGCCTTATCCCGGGAGACAGCGTGGAGGCTCTGAAGCAGCGCTGCCTCACTGCCCTGGACGGCATAGCGGTGAAGGCCAAATTCACCCAGGCCAACGACCCCTCCCGGCTCTCCGCCGCTTCCGGTTACGGATACGAGAAGCTCCTGGAAGCCATGAACTACTATTATAATAATGTAGTGTTCATCCCCTCTATAAGTGCCGGAGCTACCGATGCCCGGCAGTATGAGAACATCTGTTCTGCCTGCCTGCGCTGCGCTCCCTTCCTCAACGAAGCCGCCGAGACCGCCGGTCTGGTCCACGGTACCAACGAGCGCATCTCCCAGCGCAGCTACATCCAGGGCATAAGGGTGCTCATACGTATAATGGAGACTTCCTGCGGCTTTGCCCCGTAGCTGAATAATATTATGTAAACTAAAAATCCTATCAGAGTTTTTTCCCAATAAAAAGTCTATTGTTTTCCGCGGCGGCATGTACGTCGCGGAAAACACTTCTCACGGAGCGGCGTGTCGAATTGTACGCCTTTGGCGTACAACCGAGGCATGAAGCGCAGTGCAAGCCTTTTGTCAATGAAAGCATAGCTTTCTTTGACAAGTTTTAAATCACCCCGGATTTGAGTCCGGGGTGATTTTTATAGCAGGGGCACAGGCATATGCTGAAAAAAGAGAGGATAAAAGGAAAAATTTAGGCCTGCGCCAGGCGAGCTCATATACATTATAGCGAAAAATTTTTCTGTTTCAAGAAAAAATGTCAATATTTAATGGAGGAATTGGCAATATTTTGTATGGCGTTGAGGACGAAGCTGTGATACAATACATCCGTTGAGTCTACATAATGTTTATTAGGGAGAGATAGGATATATGAAATGTCCCTTTTGCGGATACTCCGAGAGCCGGGTAATAGATTCCAGACCTGCCGAGGAGGGAGCGACCATCCGCCGCCGCCGGGAGTGCCTGGCCTGTCAGAAGCGTTTTACCACCTATGAGATAATAGAGAGGCTGCCCCTGGTGGTAGTGAAGAGGGACGGCAGCCGCCAGACCTTTGACAAAGTGAAGCTGATAAACGGCATGGTCCGGGCCTGTGAAAAGCGGCCTGTGACCCTGGCCCAGCTGGAGGCCATAGCCGACGATATAGAGCAGGAGCTCCAGAGCAATCTGGAGCGGGAGATAAGCACAGTGGACATTGGCGAGATGGTCATGTCCAGACTCAAGGAGATAGACGAAGTGGCCTATGTGCGCTTTGCCTCGGTGTACCGCAGCTTCAAGGACATAAACACTTTTATGGAAGAGCTGTCCAAGCTTTTGCAGGATAAATAAGCTGCATCAAAGGATGCTGCCCAGCCCAGGGTGCTCCATCTCTTGTATACTTATGATGTGATAGCGGAGCTTCCCATAGGCCGCGTCGCAGCCCTCCAGCTCTCCGGAGAGCAGCAGCTCTCGCAGTTCATAAAAAGCGTCGGCTGTAGAATCTATTTCGGAGTGGCGGATGAAGATATGAGTGTAGCTGTCGGCCCGGAGCCAGCGCTCCAGGGCCATATCCAGGCCCACCAGTGCCTGGGCGGCATCTCCGGCCTCTGCCGCCTGCTCCGAAAGCTCCAGCTGGGCGAGCATATCCCCGGCGAGCCGGTCAACTGCGGAAATGTTCCACCAGGCCCCGGCTGCCAGCAGCAAAAGGAGCAGGGCCGCCGCGATTTCCCGGTTCATTTTGCCCCCTCCCTTTCTGCCATATATATCCGGCCGCTGCTGTCGGCAGTCATGAGAAAGACCTGCTTTGGAGAGCGCAGCCCCTTCTGCCTCAGCTGCTTGTCCAGCCAGTTCATGTCCAGCCCCAGCTGCTTGAGGTTGCCCTGGAGCACACGGCCGTTGTTTATGACGATGAAGGGGTAGCCTTCATCGGAGATATTGATACCCAACTGTTCCGCCGTGGCGGGACATTTTGCGGCAAAGGGCACCACGTTAAGCTTGCCGTCGGTCTCCAGTATGGCGTATTGGACGGAGCTGATGTCCAGAATGCCCTGGTTTCGCAGCTCCTGCATCAGCTCGTCAGGGGTGAAGCGGTTGCGGTGCATCTCGCCTTGACATATCTTCCCCCGGACGATGAGCAGGCTGGGCTTGCCGGAGAAAAAGGCCCGCAGGCGTACGTTCTTCATGGACAGACCTGCGATAAGCAGCTCGCAGCAAAATAGCACCATAATGGGCACAAGGCCGTTTATCATGGGTATGCCCAGGTCCTGTAAGGGCAGGGAGGCCAGATCGGCGATAAGAGCCGCCAGTATGAATTCCGACAGCTCCATTTCCCCCAGCTGCCGTTTGCCCAGCAGGCGCATGGTTACCAGCAGGGAAAAATATACTATTACAGTGCGTATGATTATTATAGCCATAGTTATAGTATGTCCAATAAAATCTGTAAATAGCGGGTGATATGATGAAAACTCTGATAAAGGAGCTGCCGGAACTGGAGAAGAGCTGTGCCGGGGAAGTGGAGAAGCTGCTGAAGGAGAAGCCCGGAGCGGTCCTGGCCCTCACAGCCGGGCGCACCACGGAGGGGCTCTATGCCCTTTTGAGCGCCATGTGCCGCTCCGGAGAGCTGAGCTTCAGAGAGGCAAAAATTTTTGCCGTCACCGAATATGTGGGCGGCAATGAGGCGGACAGCTGCCGCAGCATACTGAAAAGGCAGCTTATAGACAACATCGACCTGCCGGAGGGGAGCTTTTTTGTCCCGGAGGAAAAGGAGCCGGAGAAGTACGACGCCCTCATAGAGGCAGCCGGCGGAATAGACCTTTGTATTCTGGGAATAGGCATCAACGGCCATATAGGCTATAACGAGCCGGCCACACCCTTTGACAGCCATACCCATGTTCAGAAACTCACCGACGCCACCCACCGCCAGTATCAGGGCGGAGAGCGGCGGCTCACGGAATATGCCCTGACCATGGGCATCAAGACCATTGTTTCATCCCGCAACATCCTTCTGCTGGCCGCCGGCCGGGAGAAGGCCGATGCGGTTTTTAAGATGATATATGGCAGGACAGACAGCTATATACCCGCTGCCTTCCTGCAAATACCCCTGGATGTCACCGCCTGTGTTGACCCGGCGGCGGCAGCTAAACTTTAACGGGAGGGAATTTTTTTGGGTAAATATTTCGGAACCGACGGCTTCAGAGGAGAAGCCAACATTGATCTTACTGTAGACCACGCCTTTAAGATAGGCCGCTATCTGGGCTGGTACTACAGCAAAGACCATAAGGCAAAGGTGGTCATAGGCAAGGACACCCGCCGCTCCAGCTACATGTTCGAGTCGGCGCTGTGCGCCGGGCTCACCGCCTCCGGAGCGGATGCATATCTGCTCCATGTCACCAGCACCCCCAGCGTGTCCTACATCGCCAGAGCCGACGACTTTGACTGCGGCATCATGATTTCCGCCAGCCACAACCCCTATCACGACAACGGCATCAAGCTCATTAACGGCGACGGGGAGAAGATGGAGGAGAGCCTGCTGGAGGGCATCGAGGCCTACCTGGACAGCGACGAGAACCTGCCCTACGCCCAGCGGGACGCCATAGGCCGCACCGTGGACTACGCCGCCGGCCGCAACCGCTACATAGGCTACCTTATTTCTCTGGCCACCCGTTCCTACAAAAACTTCAAGATCGGCCTGGACTGCGCCAACGGCAGCACCTGGCAGATGGCCAAGAGCGTCTTTGACGCCCTGGGGGCCGACACCTATGTGATCTCCAACCGGCCCGACGGCCTGAACATCAATGTGGACTGCGGCTCCACCCATATCAGCCAGCTGCAGAAGTTCGTGCTGGACAATGGCCTGGACGTGGGCTTTGCCTTTGACGGAGACGCCGACCGCTGCCTGGCCGTGGACGAGAAGGGCAATGTGGTAAACGGCGACCATATCATGTATGTCTGTGCAAAGTATATGCAGGACAAGGGCATGCTGGGCTCTTCCAAAGTGGTCACCACCATCATGTCCAACATGGGACTGTACAAGGCCCTGGACGGCCTGGGCATAGGCTATGAAAAGACCGCCGTAGGCGACAAGTATGTGGCGGAGAACATGCGCCAGAACGGCCACATCATCGGCGGGGAGCAGTCCGGCCACATCATTTTCGGCCGCCATGCCAACACCGGCGACGGCCTGCTCACGGCCATAAAGGTGATGGAATGCATCACCGAGACCAAGGAGCCCCTGTCCGTGCTGGCTTCCGGCATGACCATGTATCCCCAGAAGCTGAAGAACGTGGTGGTCACCGACAAGGACGAGACTCTGAACTGCGAAGAGGTGAAGGCCGCCGTGAAGAAGGTGGAGGCCGACCTGGGGGATGAGGGCCGCGTGGTGCTGAGAAAGAGCGGCACCGAGCCCCTGCTCCGTGTGATGGTGGAGGCCACCAGCGACGCCCTCTGCGAGGAAAAGGTGGATGAGATAATCGCTGCCATGGCTGCGGCGGGAAAGCTTATAAAGGTGAAATGATGACTGAGATAAAAGAACTTTTCGATCTGGATAAGACCATTGCAAGGGAACTCTTTGAAGGCAAGACCTACCCCTGGGAGGTGCTGGACGAGATAAAGGCCTTCATACTGAAGCTGGGCCCCACTCTCAGCCCCGAGGAGTACGATAACCCCAGCGAGGGCGTGTGGGTTGCCAAGGACGCCAAGGTCTTTCCCTCCGCCTACCTGGGTTCCCCCTGCATCATAGACCACGGCGCCGAGGTGCGCCACTGCGCCTTTATCCGGGGCAGCGCCATCGTGGGCAAGAACGCCGTGGTGGGCAACTCCGTGGAGCTGAAGAACGTGGTGCTCTTTGACAATGTCCAGACTCCCCACTATAACTATGTGGGGGACTCCGTGCTGGGCTATAAGGCCCACATGGGCGCCGGCTCCATCACCAGCAACGTGAAGAGCGACAAGACCCTGGTAGTGGTGAAAGACCCCGCCGGGGCCATAGAGACCGGCCGCAAGAAGTTCGGCGCCATGCTGGGGGACTGCGTGGAAGTGGGCTGCAACAGCGTCCTCAATCCCGGCACCGTGGTGGGCCGCAATTCCAATATCTACCCCACCTCCTGCGTCCGGGGTGTCATCCCACCCGAGAGCATATATAAGGATAAGGACAATATTGTCCGCAAAAAATAAGGTACAGGACTTCCATTTCCCCGCAGCAGAGGCTGCGGGGAAATTTTTTGCCTTTTCTCCGGGCTTTCCTGTTGCCATAGCCATGCCGCCTCGGTTATAATTTCCCTATAAAAGGAAGGGCTGCCCGGGGCGGCCGCTTAGGGAAGACAATATCTGGGCAGAAGGAGGAAACCGATGGAAAAAGCCAAGTATATAAGTACCGGCATTGAGGGCCTGGACAAGACCCTGGACTATCTCCGCTGGGGGGATACCGTCACCTGGCAGATAGAGAACATGGGGGACTATGTGTTTGTGGTGAGCCAGCTGGTGGCCAGCGTGGCCCGGACAAAGCAGCGCATAGTGTACCTGCGCTTTGCCGACCACGCCGAGGTGGTGGATGACGAGGCTCTGATAAAGCGGGGGGCCAATGTGAAGAAATACGTGCTGGACCCGGCGGTGGGCTTTGAGACCTTCTCCGTGCAGATACACCGGATAGTCAGCGCCGAGCCGGAGGACAGCATATTCATAACCGACTGCCTCTCCTGCCTGCAGCACTTCTGGTTCTCCGACCACATGGTGTGCAACTTCTTCTGTCTCACCAGCGCCTTCAGCCACAGCCGCCATTCCATAGCCTATACCTGCATCAAGTATGAGCGGCACATATACGACACCGTCTCCCGCATCCGTTCGGCCACCCCGGTGCTGATAAATATCCGCAACATAGACGGCAGCACCTACATCCACCCTGTGAAGGTGGCCGGGCGGCAGACGGAAGACATGTATTATCCCATAAAGCTGGAGGGCGGCCACTGCCGTACCCTCACCTCCAGCGCCGAGCTCTACGCCATTTTTGACATCTTTACCCAGACCGGGGAGCGCCGGGACTGCTGGGACAGTATGTTTGACTCGGTGAAAAACGGCAGCGCCGAGCCGGTGGACGAGGAGGGCCGGGCCATGAAGGAGAACATCCTCCGCTGCCTGCTGGGCAACGAGCCCAAGCGCCTGGAGCTGTGCCGGAAGTATTTCACCATGGAGGACCTGATGGCCATAAAGAAACGGGTCATCGGCACCGGCTGCATCGGCGGCAAGGCCGTGGGCATGCTCCTGGCCAGAAATGTCATCCGGGACACGGACCCGGAGCTGTACAAAAAGCGCATCGAGCCCCACGACTCCTACTTCATCGGCGCGGACGTGTTCTACACCTATGCGGTGCAGAGCGGCATCTGGGAACTGCGCACTCAGATGCTCAAGCCCGAGGATTACCTGCGCCTGTCCCCGGAGCTGAAGCAGCTGCTTTTAAACGGCAGCTTCATGCCCTCCATAAAGGAACAGTTCCTGTCCATGCTGGAGTACTTCGGCCAGTCGCCCATCATCGTCCGCTCCAGCTCCCTGCTGGAGGACGGATTCGGCAACGCCTTTGCCGGAAAGTATGACAGTGTGTTTTGCCCCAACCAGGGGACCCTGGACCAGCGCTACCGCCAGTTTGAGGCGGCGGTACGCCAGGTCTATGCCAGCACCGTCAGCGAGGAGGCCTATAAATACCGCATAGAGCGGAATCTCCTGGACCGGGACGAGCAGATGGCCCTGCTGGTGATGCGGGTCTGCGGCGACCGCCACGGCCGCTATTACTACCCCCATGTGGCGGGGGTGGGCCACTCCCGGAACCTGTACGTGAACAGCGTCTCCGCTGCCAAGGGCAACAAGGGCATGCTGCGCTTGGTCTTCGGCATGGGCACCCGGGCCGTGGACCGGGAGGCGGAGGACTATGCCCGGCTCATAAATCTGGACGAGCCCCTGGCCCCGCCCATGGTGAACTACGGGGACGAGTACAAATACTCCCAGCACAAGGTGGATGTGATAGACCTGCGCTACAACACCTTTACCAACCGCAAGCTGGAGGAGCTGGACCGAAAGGACATGAATACCGACACATCCCTGTTCATGGAGCCGGACATGGCCACCATCGCCAGATACCGGGAGCTGGGCATCTACGACGAACCTGCGCCCTTCATCATCAACTTCCGGCGCATGCTGAGGGGGACGGATTTCACCCAGACCATGACCAGGATAATGGCCATACTCCAGGAGAAATATTCTTACCCGGTGGATGTGGAGTACGCCTGCAACTTCAACAGGGAAGGGGAGTACCGGGTGAACCTGCTCCAGTGCCGACCGCTTCAGACCCACGGCCTGGGCCAGGCGGGGGTCATGCCCAAGGTGAAGGACTTTTTGTTCAGGATAAAGGGCAATTTCATGGGGGGCAATATCTGCGTGCCGGTGCGCTACGGGGTGCTGGTAAAGGTGGAACCCTACCTGGAACTGCCGGAGGGCATGAAGTACTCGGTAGCCAGGGCGGTTGGCAAGCTGAATGCCAGGCTGAAGGACAAAAACGCCCTGCTCCTGGGGCCGGGCCGCTGGGGCACCACCACCCCCAGCCTGGGGGTGCCGGTGAGCTTTGCGGAGATAAGCAAGTTCCTGTGCATGTGCGAACTGGCCTATAGCTCCCACGGCCTGAGGCCTGAGCTGAGCTACGGCAGCCACTTCTTCCAGGATCTGGTGGAGAGCGGCATATATTACGCCGCCGTGTACCAGGGGGAGGCGGGCTGCAGCTTCAATGAGGCCCTCTTTGACAGCTTCCCCGACCGCTTTATGGAGCTGGGCGGGGAGGAGAGCCTGAAGAATGTCATCAAGGTCTATGACTTCGGCAAACCGGGAGCCATACTCTACGGGGAGATAGCCAGCCAGGACTGCTTCCTGGGCCTGTTGAGCGAGTGACATAATATAATTTACATAACACCAGAGGCCCCGAAGTCGGGGCCTCTGGTGTCTGTTATTACCAAGCTCCCTTTATAAAAAATGTTAAACACTCTTGATATTTTGAGGAAAAGCTGTATAATGAAAAATGTAAAGAATGCTTAACATTTTTAAAAATCAAGGAGGGAAACATAAATGAAGAAAATGGATGAAATGGATAGAAATATCCAGCTGCGCTCGGAGGAGTGGGGCTTCAGGGCGATGCTCATAGCCCTGATAGTCTGGGTGCTCTATAACTGCTGGCAGACCTTAGCGAAGGGGGCGCCCTATCAGCCTGTGCCTACTCTTATAATGTGCCTAGGGGTCAGCGTGCAGTCCTTCAGCTATATGGGCATAAAGCAGAAGATGACTTCCGGGGATGAGGAATACCATGAGCCCAACCGGCTGCTGCAAACTATTCTGGCCGCTCTGTTTATAAGTGTCCTTATCCTGGCTGTGGGCACCTATATAGCGGTGGTGAGCTGATGAAAAACAGGGTGAAGCAGCTGCGCAAGGCCGCCGGACTGCGCCAGGAGGATATGGCGGCGCAGTTAGGGGTGAGCCGCCAGACTATCATCGCCATAGAGAACGACAAGTACGACCCCAGTCTGGAGCTGGCCATGAAGATAGCCCGGCTCCTGGGACTGCATGTGGAGGACATTTTTACTTTGGATAATTAAAAACCTAGCCCGGCTCTCTGTCCGGGCTAGGTTTTATGAACTTATCAATCCAAATACACTCTTGGGACTCGCTTGGACACGGAGCACAGAAGCTCATAGGGGATGGTGCCCGCAGCCTGGGAAAGCTGATAGATGCTGCACCTTTCTCCGAAAAGCTCAACCTGGCTGCCCACGTCCACCTCCGGCAGCTCCGTCAGGTCCACCATGCACATGTCCATGCATATGGTGCCCCGCTGGGGGGCAAAGCCCCTGCCGGCGGCAAAGGCGCACTTGTTGCTCACGGCCCGAAAAAGCCCGTCGGCATAGCCTATGGCCAGCACCCCCATGCGGGTGCGCCGGTCGGTGACATAGCGGCGGCCGTAGCTTATGCAGGTGCCCGGCTCGTAGAACTTGATGGTGCTCACGGTGGTGACCAGGCGCATGCAGGGGCGCAGGCCCAGCCTGCCCTTATCCCCGTAGCCGTAGAGCAGCAGTCCGGGGCGAACCATGTCCAGAGCCGTCTCCGGGTGATTCTCCACCGCCCCGCTGTTGGCGCAGTGGCGCAGGGGGAAGCTGACGCCGCTCCGTTCCTTCACGGCGGAGAGGACGTCCATAAAGAGCTTAAACTGCCGGCGGGTGTATTCCCGACTGTCCTCATCCTCCTCGTCGGCGACGGCAAAGTGGGTGTAGACTCCCTCGCTTATAAGGCCGGGGAGACGGCAGGACTCTATGACGTTTTCCACGCCCTCGTCAAAATGCTCCCCGGCGCAGAGATAGCCCAGGCGGGACATGCCGGTGTCCAGCTTTATATGTATCTTCAGTTCCCGGCCCAGCTGGGCCGCTGCGGCGGAATATTCCAGGGCCTTGGCCAGGCAGGTGACGGTCTGGGTGATATCCAGGCTGATGAGCTGGGCGGTGTATTCCGGCGGGGTGTGGCCCAGGATGAGAATGGGCAGGCTGATGCCCCCCTGCCTCAGCTCCAGAGCCTCGTCCAGACAGGACACCGCCAGATAGTCCGCCCCGACCTCCTGCAACAGCCGGGAGACTCTCAGGGCGCCATGACCGTAGGCATCCGCCTTCACCACTCCCAGAAAGCGGCAGCCCCGGGGCAGGGCTGCCCGAATGGCTCTGTAGTTGTGCTCTATATTTTCCAGGCTTATTTCCGCCCAGGTCCTCTTTTGCAGGTCTTCCATTGTATCAGTACTCCATTATTTCTCCCGTGGGCTCCTCCAGAGTGGGGGCGGGGAGCTGGGCTCCCTCCTGCCAGTCGCTTATCTCTATGAACACCTTGACACGGCCGTCGGTGATGAGCTCCGCCTGACAGGGGGTCAAGCTGTCCGGCTGAAGCCATACGGTGCAGCTTAGGGTGTCGGTGCTGTCTATCTGCATAACGGTGTAGTCCCCCTCGGTCCAGCCGGAATCCAGGGCTCCGGTTTTAAGGGCCTGAAGGAGCATGGGCAGGGCGGACATGGGGGAGAGCCCGTAGTCGTCCAGTTCCCCGGTGCCCAGGCTGATGCCCTCGTATTCCAGGCTGGTGCCGTCAGGCTTCACCCGGGCGGTGACACCGGCGATGAGCTGGGGAGCCAGAACGGTGACGCTGCCGCCCTGGCTGTCCTCGCTGTAGCTTAGGGTGAAGCGGGCGGTCTTGTTTTCATATTCCGCCCGGACATTGGCGGTGAAGCTGAGGGCCTCCACAGCTCCCAAGCGCTGGCTCAGCTGTTCCTGGGCGTCGGAAAACTCCCGGCCGCCGCAGCCGCTGAGCAGCAGGCAGATTATCAAAAGCAGGGGCAGGCACAGTTTTTTCATGGCTTATCCGTCCTCCGAAAAAAATCTTATGCCTGACTATATGCTTTGTCCAGAGACATTATAATCATAAGACCATAATTAGTCAAATTCTGCTTTTCAGGGACCTGAGAATGAAATTAGCTATTGAAAAAATTGAAACTGTGTGCTAAGATGAACGAGTTATTGCAGAGAACGGGAAAATAGCGGGTAATTTGTCCGGCAGAGACTGGGGGTCGGCGGCTGTGAGCCCCCTGGGACAAGGCCGCTTGGTTCGCCCGGGAGCTCCGGCCAATCACCGGCGTGCGGCGCGCGTTAAGCGCTTTGAGTGCGGCATTGTGCCGAATGTGGGTGGTACCACGGAAGTCTTGGCTTTCGTCCCTTTTTGGGGCGGAGGCTTTATTTTTTTACAGGAGATTGAGACATGAAAGAACTGATGCAGCAGCTTAGGGAGTCCGCCGTCAAGGCTATCCTTGAATCTGACGGAGCCGAGAGCCTGGAGGCTCTGAGAGTGAAGTATCTTGGCAAGAAGGGCGAGCTCACCGCCATCCTCCGGCAGATGGGAAGCCTCTCTGCCGAGGAGCGCCCCGCCATGGGTCAGCTGGCAAACCAGCTGAGAAGCGACATTGAAAACGCCATCGAGCAGCGCAAGGCCCAGCTCACTTCCGCCCTGATGGAGAAGAAGCTGAGGGACGAGACCCTGGACGTGACCATGCCCGGAGAGCAGGTCCACCTGGGCCACAAGCACCCCATGTACAATGTGCTGGACCAGATAAAGGACATCTTTATCGGCATGGGCTTTGAGATAGTGGACGGCCCGGAGGTTGAGCTGGCGGAGTACAACTTCACCAAGTTGAATATAGACGAGGGCCACCCCTCCCGCGACTGGACGGACACCTTCTATTTCAGCGAGGACGGCCGGGTGCTGCTGCGCACCCAGACCTCTCCCATGCAGGTGCACGCAATGGAGACCAAGAGCCTGCCCATACGTATGATAGCCCCCGGCCGGGTCTACCGCAAGGACGAGGTGGACGCCACCCATTCCCCCATGTTCCACCAGATAGAGGGCATGGTCATAGACAAGGGCATCACCATGGCGGACCTGAAGGCCACGCTGAACCTGGTAGTGGAGAAGATTTACGGCAAGGGCACCGTCACCCGCTTCCGCCCCCACCACTTCCCCTTCACCGAGCCCAGCTGCGAACTGGATATCCAGTGCCACAAGTGCGGCGGCAAGGGCTGCCCCACCTGCAAGGGCGAGGGTTGGATAGAGGTGCTGGGCGCCGGCATGGTGCACCCCAAGGTGCTTGCCGGCTGCGGCATCGACCCGGACGTGTACTCCGGCTGGGCCTTCGGCATGGGCCTGGAGCGCCTGGCCATGGGCGAATACAAGATAACCGACCTGCGCCTGATATTTGAAAACGACACCAGGTTCCTGGAGCAGTTCTGAGGAGGAGACAGACATGAAACTTTCTAGAAAATGGCTTAACGAATATGTGGACCTCAGCCTCAGCGAGTATGATGACAGAAGCTTTGCCGAGGCCATGACCGTGTCCGGCTCCAAGGTGGAAGTCACCGAGGACCTGAGCAAGAATATAAACAACGTAAAAGTGGGACGCATAGTCTCCATGGAAAAGCACCCCAACTCCGACCATATGCTGGTGTGCCAGATAGACATCGGCGGTGAGACCGTGCAGATATGCACCGGAGCCTGGAACGTCCACGTGGGCGACCTGGTGCCCGCCGCCCTCCACAACTCCCTGCTCCCCGGCGGTGTCAAGATCACCAAGGGCAAGCTGCGGGGCGTGGAGTCCAACGGCATGCTCTGCTCCCTGAAAGAGCTGAACGTCACCACCCACGACTTCCCCTATGCGGTGATAGAGGCCGCCGCCATCCTGGGGGACTATCACCCCATAGACCCGGCCAAACCCTCCATCTCTGCCGACATCAAGGCCGGAGACAAAATCTACGGCAAGGTCATTGCCGCCCGGGTGGAGAAGCTGGAGACCCTGGGCTACTCTCAGTATAAGCTGAGCCTGGACACCGGCAAAGGCAGCGCAGAGACAGTCACCGGCTGCCAGAACATCCATGAGGGGGACCTGCTGGCCTACGATACCGGCAAGGACAAGGTCTGCACCCTCCAGGACCTTCACGCCGAGCAGCGGGAGTTCCCCCACATCTTCATCATCAACGAGGACTGCAAGCCGGGAGACGATGTGGCAGTGCTGCTGGGCATGGACGACCACGTGGTGGAGTTTGAGATAACCCCCAACCGGCCGGACTGCCTGTGCATGATAGGCCTGGCCCGGGAGGCCGCCGTCACCTTCGGCAAGGAGCTGAAGCTCCACGAGCCGGTGGTGAAGGCCACCGCCCAGGGCAATATAAGGGACATGGCCAAGATAGTGGTGGAAGAGCCGGAGCTCTGCCCCCGCTACACCGCCCGCATGGTACGCAACGTGAAGATCGCCCCCTCTCCCGCCTGGATGCGGGAGCGTATCCGCAACGCCGGCATGCGTCCCATCAACAATGTGGTTGACATAACCAACTACGTCATGCTGGAGTACGGCCAGCCCATGCACGCCTTTGACTTCAGCTGCGTCAATAACGGAGAGATACACGTGCGTCTGGCCCGGGAGGGGGAGACCATCCAGACCCTGGACGGCAATGAGCGCAAGCTCTCCACCTCCATGCTCTGTATCTGCGATACCGACCGGCCCGTGGGCGTGGCCGGCGTAATGGGCGGTGCCAACAGCGAGATCGAGGGCGACACCGCCATGGTCCTCTTTGAGAGCGCCAACTTCAACGGCACCTCCATCCGCCGCACCGCCACTGCTCTGGGCATGCGCACCGACGCCTCCTCCCGCTATGAGAAGGGCCTGGATGTGGAGAACACCTACAAGGCAGTGGAGCGGGCCTGCGAGCTCATCGAGCTGCTGGGGGCCGGCGAAGTGGTGGAAGGCGTCATCGACGTGGTTCCCAAGGAGCTGAAGGAGACTACCCTGAAGCTGGAGCCGGAGAAGATAAACGCCCTGCTGGGCACCGACATTGCCGAGGAAGAGATGCGCCGCATACTCATCCACCTGGGCTTCACCCTGGATGGGGACATCATCCACGTGCCCTCCTGGAGGGGGGACGTGGAGCACTACTCCGACATTGCCGAAGAGGTGGCCCGTTTCTACGGCTACAATGAGATACCCACCTGCTTTGCCGGCGGCAACACCACCAGCGGCGGCTTCACTCCCGTGCAGCAGTGCGAGCGCCAGATAGGCCAGACCTGCCGCAGCCTGGGTATGGACGAGATAATCACCTATTCCTTTATAAGCCCCAGCTACTACGACAAGATAAGAATGCCTGCCGACTCTCCCCTGAGAGACAGCCTGCGCATCCTCAATCCTCTGGGAGAGGATACCTCCATCATGCGCACCACCGTGCTGCCCTCCATGCTGGAGATACTCAGCCGCAACTACAACTACCGCAACCGTTCCGCCGCCCTGTATGAGATAGGTAGGATATACCTGAAGCGGGAGGACGGCATGGCCGACGAGCCCAAGATAGTCTCCCTCGGCGCCTACGGTCCGGAGATGAATTTCTTCCGGCTTAAGGGCTGGATAGAGGCCCTGCTGGATGACCTGAAGGTGGGCAAGCTCCGCTTTGAGGCGGAGAAGGAGAACCCCTCCTATCACCCGGGACGCTGCGCCAAGGTGTATGTAGGGGAGACCTGCGTAGGCGTGCTGGGCCAGATACACCCCGCCGTGGCGGAAAACTACGGCGTGGATGCAGAGCTCTACTGTGCCGAGCTGAGCTTTGAGACTATGTTTTCCCTCATGGGCGGCACCCCGGTGTATGTGCCCCTGCCCAAGTTCCCCTCTGTCACCAGAGACATTGCCGTGGTCTGCGACAGCGACATCCCCGTGGGCAGGCTCCAGGACTGCATCCTGGAAAACGGCGGGGAGTACCTGAAGGACTGCACCGTTTTCGACGTGTACACCGGCCACCACATCGCCCAGGGCAAGAAGTCCGTAGCCTTCTCCCTGACCATGCGCTCCGACGACCAGACCCTCACCGACGAGCACGCCGGGGATACCGTGAAGGCCGTGCTCTCCGCTCTGGAAAAGAACTACGGCGCCGTCATCCGCTGAACCGGGAAAATTTGTGAGATCCTGGCGAAAATTTAAGATTTCTTAATTATTTTCGCCGCCTATTCGACTTTACTTGACTTTATATTCTGGTATAATAGGACCAATAGAGAAAAAAGGAGGGGAACATCATGGAGGAAAGAACTAGAAAATTTGCTGCCCTGGACAGCAAGGCTGAGATGCGGGAAATACTGTCGTCCGTGTATAACTCCCTCATGGTAAAGGGATATAACCCCATCAACCAGATAGTTGGCTATATCCTTTCTGAGGATCCGACTTATATCACAAACTACAACAACGCCCGCACTCTCATCTGCCGCATAGACCGGGATGAGCTGCTGCAGGAATTGCTGAAATGCTACCTGGACAAGTAAGCCGTACATGTCAATTAAAAGGACCGCAGGCCAACGCCTGCGGTCTTTGACATTTCATATAAGCACCTTTCCCAGACAGAGGCAGCGCCTGCGCTGCTCCCGGTCCAGATATATGGAATCTTCCCGGCGGCTTTCGTCCCCGCCCAGGAGAATGAGGGCCCCGTTATAGTCCTCGCACCAGCGGCGGCACAAGACCCTGCCCTCACAGAGAAACAGCCCGGTCTCCATCTCCCGGAGAGGGGAACGGCTGCTGACATAGACCCGGCTGCCCCGGGGGATGAGGGGCTCCATGGCGCTGTCGGTGATGACAAGAGAGAAATCGGCCTCCGGCGGCTCTTCGCCCCGGGGCAGCAGAGAAATATCCTCGGTCATTGCCAAGCCTTCCACCCCCTGAGGGAATTATATCAGCCCGCCGGGAGACGTCAAGGGGATTTGTAAACTTTCCGTCAAAAAACGTAAATAAGCCTTGGCAAAATAAAATGTGATGGTAAAATGTAATGGTCTTTGATTATACCTGAAGGAGCTGTAGTCATGCTTATTCTGGCATTTCTGCTATTGGCTTTTGGAGCATCTTTTATTTATGTGCGTTTCTGCGGGTTCGTGATCTGGAAGACGGCCTTGCTATTTGCAGGCTGTTTCCTGGCGCTGAATCTGCTTTATCTTGTCTTTGCCTGGGTGACGACCTGGTTTATAAACCCGGGAAAGCCTATCACAAGGCAAAATCCGGTGTGCCGCTCCGGCTGCATATATATAGCCTATCTGCTCACCGGCTACGGCTGCGTAAAGACCCACGTGCGGGGCATGGAGAAGCTGCCGGATCCTGAGCGCTTCCTGATTGTGTGCAACCACCGTTCCATGTTCGACCCGATCGTGATGACCAGAGCCCTCAGCCACTTCAATATCTCCTTTGTGTCCAAGCCCTCCAACATGCGCATCCCAGTGGTGGGAGCCATAGGCTACGGCGCCGGCTACCTGCCCATAGACCGGGAGAATGACAGAAAGGCGCTCTCCACCATCCTCACTGCCGCCGACTACCTTAAACGGGGTATCTGCTCCATGGCCATCTACCCCGAGGGCACAAGGAGCCGCAGCGGCGAGTTGCTGCCCTTCCATGCCGGTTCCTTCAAGATAGCCCAGAAGGCCAATGTGCCTCTGGTCATAAGCTCCGTCAGCGGCACGGAAAAGATAAAGGGGAATTTCCTCCGCCGTCCCACCGACGTGTATCTGGATATCCTGGAGGTCATTCCGGCAGAAAAGGTGAAGTCTATGAGCACCGCGGAGCTTGCCGCCTACAGCAGCCGGCTCATCGGTGAAAATCTCAACCGGCTCCCGGCATGAGCGGGAAAGAATTTTTGGAGAATAATATGAACGTTGCATTGATAACCGGGTCCTCCCGGGGCATAGGCGCAGCCTGTGCCGCCGCCCTGGCGGAAGCCGGATATAAAGTCTGTATTAACTGCATAGAGCGGATAGACCTGGCGGAAAAACTGGCCGCCAGGCTGAGAAGCGAGGGCCATAAAGCCATCTGCCATCAGGCCGACGTGGCGGATGCCGCCGCCGTCAAAGAGATGGTGGAACATATAGAGAGTGAATTTGGCCCTGTGGACCTGCTGGTGAACAACGCCGGCATAGCCATCCCCCAGCAGTTCCAGGACATAAAGCCTGAGACCTGGAAGCGCATTTTTGATGTGAACCTGGGGGGCTGCTACAATACCATCCAGGCTGTGCTGCCCCATATGCTCCATGAGCACTCCGGCTGCATCATCAACATGTCCTCTATCTGGGGCCAGCACGGCGCCTCCTGCGAGTCCGCCTATGCCTCCACCAAGCATGCCATTATTGGCCTGAGCCGTTCCCTGGCGGCGGAGCTGGCCCCCAGCGGCATCAGAGTCAACTGTGTGGCCCCCGGCGTCATAGACACGGATATGGTGCAGGTCCTGGGTCAGGAGACTCTGGATATGCTCTGCCGGGAACAGATACCTTTGGGCCGCCTGGGCCGCCCGGAGGAGATCGCCCGCACGGTGCTCTACCTTGCTGAGGCAGGATACACCACCGGCCAGGTCATAGGCGTGGACGGCGGCTTTATAATCTGACGCTGTTTATTACAAGTGCCATATACACAGGCTTTTTTCTATTTGAGACTGTTGAAAAACTTTGCAGAGTTTTTTAAACCCAACGAAAAATAATTTAAATCGTTTTCCGCGGCGGCGTGTACGTCGCGGAAAACACTTCTCACGGAGCGAAGTGTCGAATTGTACGCCTTCGGCGTACAACCGAGGCATGGAGCGCAGTGCAAACCTTTTTGTCAAAGAAGGCTTGACCTTCTTTGACAAGCTGACACGGGAAGCTGCCCGTGTATATTTTTTGCCCTTTCCGGTGAGACTAATTACTGTTCACTACATATTATGTAATGGGCGACTATTCAGGCGGAGTGTGAATAAGTAATGGTCAAACGAGGAGATATTTATTATGCCGACCTCAGCCCGGTGGTCGGCAGCGAGCAGGGGGGCATGCGCCCGGTGCTCATCGTCCAGAACGACACCGGCAACAGACACAGCCCCACTGTTATTGCGGCAGCCATAACCAGCCAGATAGGCAAGGCCCGGCTGCCCACCCACATCGAGCTCTCCGCCCAGAGCGTGGGACTTAACAGGGACAGCGTCATTCTGCTGGAACAGATACGTACCCTGGACAAATCCCGGCTGCGGGAGCGGATGGGAAAGCTGGACGAGAGCACCATGACTGCCGTGGACAATGCCCTGGCGGTGAGCTTCGGGCTTTCCTGAGCCGTAAAGGAATATTTGCGGTCTCCTGCCCATAGACTTGGG
>CASFJB010000020.1 GCA_949294945.1 uncultured Eubacteriales bacterium | reverse complement strand
ATTGTTGATATAGGCAGGATCGACTATTGCATCGGCATATTTGCCCTTGCTGCCGACTCTGATATCTACTGCGGCCTCGGAATGAGATTCAATTCCGCTGGAGTATATGAAAATGACTGCGCCTTTTTCTCTCTTTGCTATCTCGCTGATAATGCTGAGTTTTTTCTCCGTGTCGCACTGGGCATACATCTCGTTGAAGTTCATGAGCTCGGCAAACTGCTGGCCCACTTCCTTACTGTCTTCAGTGAGAAGTATGCAACGGTTTATCCCTACAGCCTTCATCTCGGGAATAAGGTTTTCGGTCTCTTCATTTACATCGGAAGATACCACGACCTTACCCACATACTTGTTGGCAACAACCATATAGTATGCCTGGCCAATGGCTGCATTATCGTCGGGCAGCTCCACTTCCCTGCTGGAATACAGCTCCCGTGTACCAAAGGATACGGGTATTCCGTCAATACTCAGATCCATACCATAACCGGGGATATCCCGGAAGTTGGAAATTACATCCAGCTTATAGTCCTGGTCAAAAGCGGCCGAAACCGCCTTTGCTATGGGCTGATCAGAATAGTATACGGCGTGTGCCACGAAATTCATAAAAGTGGAAGAATCCAGGATGTCCGAATACATGGCTATTATCCTGGGGCATTCGTCGGCAAAGATACCGCCCTTGTCAAAGATGGCCACGGTGGAGTCTGCCATGGCTTCCAGGCTGGAGGCCTTTTCTATCACTACCCCCTGCTGAGCGCTGTAACACATTCCTACAGTAGCAGCCAGAGGTATGGACACAGCCACAGACATAGGGGTGGCAATAAGGATGATCGTCAGGGCCCGGTGAATGGAGACAATATAGGTATAGTTTGTTATCAGCGGCAGAGCTATCGCATAGATCACGGAGAGGATCATGGCCAGCTTCAGCACGGAGCCGGAACTGCTTTTCATCACGGATTCAATGGACATAGCCGTGACGGCCTTGTCGTTCACCAACTCGGCCATGCGGCTCTTAATACCTTCATCCTGATAGTTCAGCAGTTCCAGAGCCGCCTTCTTGGTGTGATCCACGGCGTAGTTAATGAGCATCAGACCTATCTGGTAAAGGAGGATGAGCGCAGCGCCCTCAATTGCAAAGCCAATAAAATATGACAGGAGAGCAATAAACACTACTACCACAGGGACGGAAAAATAATCTCCCTCCTCAATGGAACTCATGGCCTGCAAAACAATGTCATAGCCTGCGGCGACAGCAGCCAGGACCAGGAGGATGATGCTGAGAAACTCCGGCATGTTGACGATAAGCGAGACGGCAAAAATTACTGAAGCAACCACCAGCCGGATAACCATCATCGTATTGTTGTTTGGAATCAAGGTTAGCAGATTTTCCGGTTTCTTTTTGACGGCCTCGTGCCTGCTCTTTTCCGGCTTTTGACTCATTTTGCCACCTCCTGTTTTTGCTTATTGAAAGATGCTCAGGCCTTTCCGTCGCAGCCGAGGACGTCCACGATCTTGTGCTTGACCATTTCCTTGATGGCGGTGCGAGCCGGGGCAAGGTACTGACGGGGGTCAAAATGATCGGGATGCTCGTTGAAGTACTTTCTGATGCTGGCAGTCATTGCAAGACGCAGGTCGGAGTCAATGTTGATCTTGCAGACGGCCATCTGGGCAGCCAGACGCAGCTGCTCTTCGGGAATACCGATTGCGCCGGGCATATTGCCGCCGTTCTCGTTGATCATCTTCACAAACTCCTGGGGAACGGAAGAGGAACCGTGGAGAACGATGGGGAAGCCGGGCAGACGCTTCTGGACATCTTCCAGAATGTCCAGGCGCAGCTTGGGATCGGTGCCGGGCTTGAATTTATATGCACCATGGGAGGTGCCGATGGCTATTGCCAGAGAGTCGCAGTTGGTGCGCTCCACAAACTCCTGAACGTCCTCGGGACGGGTGTAGGAACTGTCCTCAGCGGAGACATTCACCTCGTCCTCTATGCCGGCCAGAGTGCCCAGCTCGGCCTCAACCACTACGCCGTGGTCATGAGCATATTCCACGACCTGACGGGTAAGGGCGATATTCTCCTCGAAGGATTTGGAGGAGGCGTCGATCATAACGGAAGTAAAGCCGCCGTCGATGCAGGACTTGCAAAGCTCAAAGCTGTTGCCATGGTCCAGGTGAAGGGCGATGGGCAGACCGGTCTCAATGACGGCAGCCTCCACCAGCTTTATAAGGTAAGTATGATTTGCATAGGCCCGGGCACCTTTGGACACCTGAAGGATAAGGGGAGCGTTGAGCTCGGCAGCAGCTTCGGTGATGCCCTGAACTATCTCCATATTGTTGACGTTGAAAGCGCCGACGGCATAACCGCCGTTATAGGCTTTTGCAAACATTTCTTTTGTTGTTACCAGGGGCATTTTTCTTTTCTCCTTTTATAAAGTATTTAAAATTTGTACAAATAGTACATTTACAAATCTTCGAGATTATTATATCCTCAAAGCAGTCTATAATCAATACGCAGTTTTGACAAAACGCATAAAAATCAAAAAAATCTTGGAGGAAGAAACATGTCTGAAAAACTGATCGGTTCCTGCATTTTCGGCCAGTCCGGCGGCCCCACTGCCGTTATCAACGCCAGCGCTTACGGCGTCATCCGCGCCGCCCTTGACGCGGAGGAAATCACCACTGTCTACGGTGCTGCCCACGGTATCCGCGGCGTTCTGGACGACAAATTATACATTATGGATGAGGAGGATCCCGCAGAACTGAAGCTGCTGCTGAACACCCCTTCTTCCGAGCTGGGCTCCTGCCGCTACAAGATCGCCGACCCTGAAAAGGATGACACCGACTATAAGCGTATCCTTGAGATATTCAAAAAATACAACGTCCGTTACTTCTTCTATAACGGCGGCAACGACTCCATGGACACCTGCAACAAGATCAGCCGCTATATGGAATCCGTAGGTTATGAATGCCGTGTCATGGGTGTTCCCAAGACCATCGACAACGACCTTTTCGGTACCGACCACTGCCCCGGCTTTGCCAGCGCAGCCAAGTATATCGCCACCTCCTGCATGGAGATAAACAAGGACGCCAGAGTGTATGATAACGGCATGATAACCATCGTGGAGATCATGGGCCGTCACGCCGGCTGGCTTGCCGCCAGCGCCGCTCTGGCCACCGAGTTCGGCTCCGGCCCCGACCTGGTATACCTCCCCGAGCTGGACTTCGATATGGACAAGTTCCTGGCTGACGTGGACCGCATCTACAAGGCCAACGGCAAGGTCCTGGTAGCTGTCTCCGAGGGCATACACTATGCCGACGGCAGCTTCGTATCCGAGGCCAAGACCTCTTCCACCGACGGCTTCGGCCATGCCCAGCTGGGCGGTCTTGCTTCCATGCTGGCTGAGGTAGTCAAGAACCACACCGGCGCCAAGGTCCGCGGCATCGAGCTGAGCCTCCTTCAGCGCTGCGGCGCTCACCTGGCCTCCAAGACCGATATAGATGAGGCCTTCGGCGCCGGCCAGGAAGCAGTCAAACAGGCTGTCTCCGGCACCACCGGCAAGATGGTTGCCTTTGAGCGTGAGTACATCGACGGAAAGTACAACTGCAAGATGGTCCTTCTCCCCCTCTCCTCCGTGGCAAACTATGAGAAGAAAGTCCCCCTGGAGTGGATCAACGAGGATGGCAACGGCCTCAAGCACGAGTTCATCGACTATGTGCTGCCTCTTATCCAGGGTGAGCCTGAGCTGCCTCTGGAGTGCTCCCTGCCCAGATACGCAAGGCTTAAAAAGGTCCTTGCAAAGTAAGACGGTTTAGAAATAAAAAAGTGCCAAAAAATTGTCGGGACATTTTGTCCCGACAATTTTTTACATCAATTTTATCTGGTTCTGTATGAGCATGCCCACAGTATCCGCAAACTTATCCAAAGACTGTATACGGGCAAAGTCCCGACCGTAGACCAGCTTTGCCCCCGGCAGGTCCTCGTCGTTTCCGGTAAAGACGCAGACCACGGAGATGCCGTCTGCCCTGGCCCGTCGCACCTCGAGAGCCGTATCCGTCAGTCCGGCCTCATATTCATAGGCCGACAGCTCCCTTCCGGACCTGTCCCGTATCTTGATAACGTCATTGGGTTTCACGTCGGAAAGAACAATGAGCACCTTGTGCTCGTAGGTGCTCTCGTTTATCAGGTAATGGGCAGCCCTGATGGCCAGACCGTCCCTGTTGCAGCCGTTGGACACGTACTGGAATATCCTGTCGTTCATGTTCCACTGGTTATAGTCCCGGAAAATGCGCATTACAGTGAAGCCGGTCATGGAACAAAAGGACATTACCCGGCAGGGTATACCGCAGCGGCTGAGGCTCTCGGCTATAATATAGCCCTGGCCGGACACCAGCTCCTGCCGCTGCTTCTGGGAAGTGGAGGCATCCAGCAAAATGTCTATGCTGAGATTCCCCTTGTCCCCCTGCTCGGTCTTGGAAAAGACCTTGTCGTCCTCCAGCTTTGCAGCCCGCCACACCAGCCCACCGCTGAGCTTTCCGGAGTTGGCCCTCACATCTGTGGGCTCCAGGTGCAGCAGCACGGAGTTTTGTATCTTCTCGCTGAGCTTTGAGATGACTGTCATGTTCCGGGGCAGCTGGCTGTAAAAGCTTTTCCGGTTTTTCTCTATCTGCGCCGCCTCTTTCTCCTTTTGCAGAGCCTCAAAAGCGTTTTGGATCTTCCCTTTTACCACTTCACCCCGGGTAAAAAGCAGATGGCAATCCCTGTGGTTGCCGGTGCAAAGGCTGCGCTCTATCTCCATCATCCTGGCCTGGCGGTACATAGGCTCGCCGAATTTGGACTCCATAAATTCTCTGAGCTCTCCGGCGCTGAGCTTGGTTCGCAGTTCATGCTCTTCCCTTTTTCCGCTGGTATTCTCCCCGCCGTAGGCATCGTCCGGGTGGTCGGCAAAGCCCACCCCAAAGGGGCGGAATCTCCGGATCCCCTTCTGCTTTCCAATTTTTCGGCCAAACAGTGAGGGCTGAAGGCGGCGTTCCTTTTTCTTCAGCTCGGCACTTATCTGAAACCAGCGGCTGAAGAGCTCCTTTGACTGCTCCACTATCTGGTCGGTGGAGAGCTCCGGGCCAAACTCCAGCCGGTCCAGAAGAGAAGCGTCATATCTGCCCAGCCTGGGCTCCTCACCCAGGGCTCTGGTAAAATGGGCCAGGGCCATGAAGTCATAGAAGCGGTCGTCCTCGGTGCCTGCCAGCTGCTTTGTCAGGCTGTGGGCATAACCCGCCCTCAGCTCCTTCAGGGCCGGCCGCTGGGGCAGCTCCTTCAAGTACAGGGCGTTTTCCAGGCCCAGCCAGAGAAGCCCCTCATAGGTATCCCCTTCCTCGTACTGGTCTAGGGCTTTGAAGAGCTGCTCCAGCTTGGGGTACTCATAATGCCTCCTGGCTGCACCTATTATGCAGTTCCAGTACAGCTCTGCCTGACCCTCCTTGTCAAAGGCCTTGAAGTCCGGGCGGAAGCCGTAGTCCCCAGCGCTGTTCCATATTATATTCTCAGCCCGCCTAAGCTGGAGCTTTGATACCTGGTCCATCAGCTTTCAAAAATATCGGCAGCCGCCAGCTTGGGGCTTATCTTGGTGTTTATTATATCCGTCACCAGCTGGCGTTCAAAGTCGTCAAAAGATTTGTTGATGATGCCCAGCTCCAGGGCCTGGCCCATGCTCAGTCCGTTTGCCACCAGAGACACGGAGGACATAAGGCCCCGAAGGTCCAGGGGCTTGGTGGATATCTCCGAGCTGTCGCACTTTTTGCGTATGTCATCAAAAAGTTCCGCCAAGAGCTTTGCATAGTCGTCCTTAAGATTTTCAAACTGGGACTTCAGCAGCTTTGACAGATTCTCACGGCTGATTATAGGCATATTGATTACCATGAAGCGGGAAGCCAGGGCCTCGTTCAGCTCCCTGGTCCCGGCATAGCCGTAGTTCATGGTGGCAATAAATCTGGTGCAGGGCGAAAGCTCTATGCGGTCATAGCCCGGCACGTCGATTATACGGCGAAAGTCCAGAGTTGCGTGGAGCACGGCCAAAGACTCGTTTTTGGCCATGTTTATCTCGTCCAGTATGCCGAAGCCGCCTCTGACGGCGCACTTGTATATTGGCCCCTGGCGGAATACTACAGCTCCGTCCTTGAAGGTGTCGGTGCCGATAAGGGAGGAGGCGTCAGTATTTAAATAGAAGGAGACATTCCACTCCGGGCGGCGAAACACGGCAGACAGATTCTCCGCCAATACGTTCTTGCCTGTCGCCTTCGGGCCTACAAGCAATATGTTCTCCCCTGCCAGCAGCGCCGTCAGCGCCTTGTTCCAGATATCCGTACCGTAATAGCGGTATTTGGGCTGGGATACCCTGTATTCATCCTCCGGCAGAACAGGATAGCAGCGGCGGAACTCCTCTATCCGCTCTATAATATTTTCCTCTATTCCCTCTTGTCTCAAAAAATCCAGCATAGGGCACCTCCAAATATGAGCTCTCTGGCCTCTGATTATATCATAAGGCTTTCCTCTTTGCCACTGCTTTTCCCTGATATTTCGTTGAAAGGAAAGCAAAATCAGCGTATAATGAAAATGGTGATAATATGCTGGAACTAAAGGGAAACTACATAAAAATCAACTATGGGTCAACGGAGAGCTACGGCGGCAATCAGCGTCTCAGCAGTGACCGGGTCGTCAAGAAATGCGGCTGCGGCATTGTTGCTGCTCTGGACAGTCTGCTCTACCTCAAGAGCCGATGCAGTTGGACGGTAGTTTCGGAGCTGGGTACTTTTGATGAAGAAGCTACCATGAGCGGTGAAAATTATGAACGTTGTCTTGCTGTCATGAGGCGGAAATACTTCCCTGTCCTCTACCCGCTCGGCACCAACGGAATGGCCCTGGCCCTGGGGATGAGCCGCTTTTTCAAGGCTCACTGTCTCCCCTACCGGGCTGCGTGGTTTCCCGCAACAGCCGGAATATGGGGGCGCATGGAGAAAATGCTTGAAGAGGACATCCCCGTAGTATGTGCCGTAGGTACAAACTTTCCAAAGTTCTGGGAGAAGAAAGGCCTTGCCCTCCAGGTCCCCGGTACTTCCGGCGGGCTGCGCCCTTCCGCCGATGCCAGAGCCCATTTTGTCACAGTCACCGGGATGGACGAGGATTGGATGCAGATATCCTCCTGGGGCAAAAAATACTACGTCAGCCGCAAGGACTTTATAATTTACGCCGGAAGCATCAGCAATCCCCTTCTCTGCGGCATGCTGTATGTACAGCGCAAGTGATTCATAAAAGGATAAGATCCCCCTGGCTGCACGGTGACGTACAGTCAGGGGGATCGGCTTTTATATTGCACTCACTGATAATAGCGCAGAGTCTCCCGGTAGTATCGGGCGATGTCCTGCAAAATATCCAGCTGGGCAAAATCCTTGTGGTAGGCAAGGTTGATCTCCCGTATCATGCTTAAATTTTCAACCGGGAGCACGGCTATCTTTTTCTTCTTCAGCTCATCCAGGCATACGCTCCTGGGGAGAATAGAGACGCCGAAATCCCGGCGGATAAGGTCTTTGATAGTTGCTATATTATCCAGCTCAAGAATCACGTTGAACTCGCTGAGGCTCATATTGTTGCTCTCCAAATGGGCCACAAAAAGGTTTCGAGTGCCGGAGTTAGGGAGACGAAGTATCATCCGTTCCTTTTTAAGCTCATTCAAATTTACCATTTGCCGTTTTGCAAAGGGGTGGTTCACCGACACCGCCAGGACAAGATAATCGGTGTCTATAAGCAGATGATGAATGCTGGGATCTGTTATCCGCCCCTCCACCACTGCCAGGTCGATCTCATATTCTTTGAGCTTAATATAAAGATTATTTATAGCTCCAGTAATCATTTTAATAATTACATTCTCATTCTCGGCGCAATATCTTGCCAGGGCTTCAGCAATGGGATTGCTCTCTGCCGTATGGGTGACGCCCACGGTCAGGTGAGTTATCAGCTTTTTACTGTCCTTCAAATTCTGTATCAGATTCTGATATAGCCCCTGCATTTTTCTGGCGCACTTTACTACTTCCTCCCCTTCACGGGTCAAAACCACCTTTCCGCTGCGCCTTTCAAATATGCTTACGTTGAGTTCTTCCTCCAGGGCCTTTATATGATGGCTGACAGCCGGCTGTGTAATGGACAGTTTTTTTGAGGCTGCAATGAAGCTGCCGCTCTCACAAACTTGCAGGAGCGAATACAATTTTGGGTCAAGCATAGCGTTCTCCTATTACAAAAAATTATATATACTAATAATAATTCTAATTTTACTTTATACATATCTTTGGCTATAATACACTATACAAAAATTAACGGGAAAAATCAATAGGAGGTAGAGAAATGGGCCGGGATCATGAGACGCACAGTATCTATCAGAGTCTGTCCATGCAGGCGGCGCTGAGACTTTACATGCCTCACAGTGACAGTCCGGGCGAGACATATATTCCTGAAACAGTACATGTTGATGTTCCGGTGGAGCCGCTGCGCAGCAGGTTTGGCATACTAAAACGTTTATTCAATAAAAACAAGGGGAAGATATAATGACACTCACAGCATATCTCAACAGCCAGTTCTCCATGATGCAGGAACTGGATTTCTTTTGCCGTATACTTTTGGCCTGTCTTTGCGGGGCCTGCATAGGAATGGAGCGGAGCAAGCGGCTGAAAGAGGCAGGAATACGCACTCACGTCATTGTCTGCTGTGCGGCGGCTTTGATGATAATTGTCTCCAAATATGGTTTTGCAGATCTCACCAGCGAGACCGGAGAGGTATTTAACGGCACAAGGGGTGCTGACCCTGCCCGTATCGCAGCCCAGGTAGTGAGCGGCATAAGCTTTCTGGGTGCCGGCGTTATATTCAAGCACGGCAGCAGCGTAAAAGGCCTGACCACCGCCGCAGGCATTTGGGCTACCGCAGGCATCGGGCTGGCCATAGGCTCCGGAATGTTCATTGTGGGCATCTTCTCTACTGTGGTCATAGCGGTAATACAGATACTGATGCACCGCTTTACCGTGGGTGTGGACGCCACTTCCACCAGCCGCCTGCAATTCACACTGGCAAGCAATTGCGAATTACCTCCCCAGTTTTTACGGTACATATCAGAGCACAAGATCCAGGTGGTGGAGAGCTCGGTGACAAAGGGTGAGAACGGCTGCTCCATGTATGATTTTGTTCTCAGGTCGCCTAAGGACATAACCCTGGATGATATGATGTGCCTGTTCAACTCCAGTGAAGTCCTGTCCTCCAGCTGCCTGCTGGTACACTAAGCACTGTTCTTTTATGCATATAGACAATCCCGCCTGAGTGCATCAGGCGGGATTATTTTCAGTCTAAAATATCCTTATTTGTCAAAGGCCGGGTTGATGGCGTAGAAGTTCTTTTCGTCCAGCTTCTCCAAGGCCCGGCGCAGTCCCTCGCCAAAGCGCTGATAGTGGACTATCTCCCTTTCTCTGAGATAACGTATAACGTTATTTACATCCGGGTCGTCGGACAGGCGCAGTATATTGTCGTAGGTTACTCGGGCTTTCTGCTCTGCCGCCATATCCTCATTCAGGTCGGCTATCACATCGCCCTTTACTTCCATACCCGCTGCAGACCAGGGAGAGCCTGAGGCGGCGGTGGGATAAACGCCGGCGGTATGATCCACAAAGTAGTCCTGGAAGCCCGCCTTCTTTATCTCTTCCACCGTCATGTTCCTGGTGAGCTGGTGGACTATCGCCCCTATCATCTCCAGATGGCCCAGCTCCTCGGTACCGATATCCGTCAGCAGGCCCTTAAGCTCCGGATAGGGCATGGAGTACCGCTGGCTCAGGTAGCGCAGAGAGGCTCCTAATTCACCGTCCGGCCCGCCGTACTGACTTATGATGAACTTTGCCAGGGCAGGATTGGTGTTCTTTATCTTTACCGGGTATTGCAGCTTTTTCTCATATACAAACATCTCTTATACCTCCATCTTGCTCTGGTAATCCCAGGGCCAGGGCTCTTTCAGCCAGTCATAGCATTTGGCGCCCAGCATATTCTCCTGGGATATGGGGCCGTACTGCTTGGCATAGCGGCTGCGGGCCTCTTTTTTCAGGGCCAGAAATGTCTGGTACATGGCAAAGGCTTCGCTGTCGTCACAGTGGGTATCCAGATAGAGCTCCAGCTCATCGGCAGCAAAGTCAATGGCCATCAGTTCTGTCATAGGGCAAGCCTGAAGATTGTCGTTCACAATGTTCATCAGCGGCAGATCCAGCCCCGGGAACAGAGTGCCCCGGGAAAGGGCCTCCAGGCTCTCGTAACTGGGATTGGCGCTGTCCTGCATGGGTACATAGGCCATAGCCAAAGGTGCGTCCTTGGGTAAGGAACCGCACTTATAATCCGTTCTGTTTTGTGTTCTGTCCAATTTGATTTCCTCCATTTGTTCTAAGGGGAGACCTCAAGGCATATTATGCCGAAGCCCGGGGTAATGTTAAAGGCGCCGGAAAATTCCGGCGCCTTTGAGGCCTAACAGTATATTCCCTTGCTGCCTTCCTGAACGGCTGGAGCTTTATTTTATCATTTCTTCAAAGTCTTCTTCACTGATTATCTTTATACCCAGGCTCTCCGCTTTGGTAAGTTTGCTGCCGGCGTTCTCCCCAGCCAGAACATAACTGGTCTTTTTTGAAACTGAAGAAGAGCTCTTGCCGCCGAAGCTCTCAATGATGGCGCTGGCCTCATCCCGGGTAAAACGGCTGAGGCTGCCGGTGAGGACAAAGACCAAGCCTGCAAAGCGATCATCTTTCTTTTCCTCTTTGCTGAGGAAACTGACACCGGCACGGCGGAGCTTTTCAATAAGGTCCCTGGACTGGGGGTTGGAAAACCAATTTATGATAAAGCCGGCGGTTATTCCTCCGATATCCGGTATGGCGGTGAGCTCTTCCTCCCCTGCCGCCATCAGACCGTCCAGGTCGCTGAAGTGGGAGGCCAGGACCTTGGCGGCTTTCTGGCCGACCTGCCTTATACCAAAGGCGCAGAGCAGCCGGGCAAGTCCCGCTTCTTTGCTGTTCTCAATTGCCCGCATAAGATTTGCGGCGGACTTGTCCCCCATGCGCTCCAGAGCTGCCACGGCCTGGGCATCCAGGTAATACAGATCGGAAGCGTCCTTCACCAGGCCGTTGTTAATGAGGCTCTCGCACACGGAGATACCCAGGCCTTCGATATCCATGGCTTCCCGGGAGGCAAAGTGGGCGATATTACGCAGCCGCTGAGCGGGACATTCCGGACTGGTGCAGCGCAAGGCTGCCCCGTCCTCATCCCGGACCACCGGGGAACCGCACTCCGGGCAGATGGATGGCATAAGGTAGGGCTCCGTGCCCTCCGGGCGTTTTGAGAGATTTACCGACAACACCTCCGGGATTATTTCACCGGCCTTTTGCAGCAGCACCGTGTCCCCGATGCGCAGGTCAAGGCGGTCGATATTGTCCTGGTTGTGGAGGGTGGCGGCAGACACCGTGGTTCCCGCCAGGCGCACCGGCTCAACTATGGCCTTGGGCGTAAGCACTCCGGTACGTCCCACCTGAACCACTATGTCCAGCACCCGGCTCTCCTTCTTCTCCGGAGGATATTTGAAGGCCACAGCCCAGCGTGGTGCCTTGGCGGTACTGCCCAGGGTATTGCGTTGGCTGAAAGAGTCCAGCTTGATAACTGCTCCGTCCATATCGTAGGGCAGCCCTTCCCTGTTCTCACCCAGCCACTGAATGCGCTCCACGCAGTCATTAATATTGTCATAGCACTTATAGGGCACCACCGGGAAGCCCATCTCCCGCATGGCGTCCAGGCTCTGGGCATGGCTTATATACTTATCATCGGAACTGTACTGGAGATTAAAGCAGATGATGTCCAGCTTCCGGGAGGCGGCCACCTTGGGGTCCAGCTGGCGCATGGAACCGGCGGCAGCGTTCCTGGGATTGGCCAGAAGGGGCTCGCCTTTCAGCTCTCTCTGGGCGTTCAGCTCCTCGAACACCGCCTTGGACATGTAGACCTCGCCCCGGACTATCAGCCGCTCCGGAGCGTTTTCGATATGCAGAGGCAGAGAACGGACGGTACGCAGATTCTCCGTCACATTCTCTCCGGTGATACCGTCGCCCCGGGTGGCGCCCCGGACAAAAACTCCGTTCTCGTACTCCAGAGACATGGACAGGCCGTCTATCTTGGGCTCAACGGAATAACGCTGATGTCCGCCGAAGGCAAGGTCCATGCGCTCTCCGAAGGCGAAGAGCTCGTCATAGGAGAAAACATCCGTCAGGCTCTCCAGAGGCACCTGGTGCTGCACCGGCTCAAATTTGGACAGGGCTGCGCCGCCCACCTTCTGGGTAGGAGAATCCGGAGTGATGAGTTCCGGGTGCTCCGCCTCCATAGCCTTGAGCTTCTGCATGAGCATATCGTACTCATAGTCGGATATCACCGGAGCGTCTTCCACATAGTAGAGTCTGTTGTGCTTCTCCAGTTCCCGACGAAGGGCAATTATTTCCTTTTGTATATCCATTTCAATCCTGCCTTTACTGCTGAAGGTTCAAGTATGTGTCCGGCACGTGACCCACGACTATGGTGTCTGCAATCAGGACTTCCATCACTACCTGGGCGGATTCTGTGCCCCAGGGGACAAGGATGTCTATGTCCACTATAACTTCCAGATTAATCTGGTGCTTGGTCTGATTTATTCCTGCGCTTACAATGCTGTTGTTGAACTCCACCCTTGAAGATGTGAGGACAACTATTTGCACCGGGATATTGGGGCCCCGGCCCATGAGCAGGCTGACGCCGGTGAGGTTTCCCGCAGGAATGCCGATCTCTATTGTCCTGTTCTCCGTCACTCCAACGACCCGGTGGAGTATCTTGGCCGAGAGGGCGTTTATCCGGGCCATATTGCTGCTCACCGCCGTTATCTCCCCGGTGTCCGACTTCTCCATATCTACGAAATAGTCACCGCTGTAGTCGTCCTCTGCCATTATATCCAATATGGCATTATTTATCTGCACGGTGACTATATCGCTGGCATCGGAGACGGCGATCTGAGAAGACAGGTCCTTCAGGAAAATGGCTGCTGCCGCCAGAAAAAGGCAGAGCATTGCCAGAGCCAGAAGCAGCGCCAAGGGCACGGGCTTTCGCCTCTTGGCCTCTGCGGCAAGGCCGGTGGAGTAAACATATCTTGAAGTCCGTTTAAAGGGTCTTCGATAGCGCATGGAGACACCTCCCCATGCATTATATGTTTATTTATCCTCCAACATGGCACTTACCGCCATCATTATTCCCAGCTTGCCGGACTCATAGGTGAGGCCCCCCTGCATATACACGGTGTAGGGCTCCCGGATTGGGCCGTCGGCAGAGAGCTCTATGGAGGAGCCCTGGATAAAGCTGCCCGCCGCCATGATCACCGGGCAGTCATAGCCCGGCATGGGCCAGGGCTCCGGCGTCACATAGGAGTCCACCGGTGCTCCCGCCTGGATGCCCAGGCAGAAACGTTTCATATTCTCCGGGGAACCCAGCTTCACCATCTGGATAATATCTCCCCGCTTTTCATCCACGCCGGGCGAGCTCTCCAGACCCAGTTCTTCCATCATGGCAGAGCAGAATACTGCCGTCTTCAGAGCCTGGGCCACAACGTGAGGGGCCATAAATAGGCCCTGGAACAGCAGCCGGTTATTGCCCAGTGTAGAGCCGCACTCCCCTCCTATGCCGGGAGTGGTCAAGCGCATGGCCGCACGGTCCACCAGTTCCTTTGTGCCGGCAATATAGCCGCCGGTGGGGGCCAGGCCGCCGCCGGGGTTCTTGATAAGGGAACCGGCTATGATGTCCGCCCCCACATGGCTGGGCTCCAATGTATCGGTGAACTCACCGTAGCAGTTGTCTACCATGATCTTTGCCTTGGGGTTTGCCTCTTTCACGCAGCGGCAGATACGGCCTATCTCCTCTACGGACAGGGCCTTTCTGTCATCATAGCCCCTGGAACGCTGGACCATGACGGCGCTGACCTTGGGGTCGGCAGCAGCTTTTGCTATGGCCTCGTAGTCCGGCTCGCCTTCCGGCGTCATATCCACCTGGGCATAGTCTATGCCGTAGAACTTCAAAGAACCGTGCTCGGCTCCGTTTATGCCTATGGCGGTACGGAGAGTGTCATAGGGCATGCCGGTGGCGGCCAGGATAGTGTCTCCCGGCTTTACCAGGGCAAACATGGCCGCCGTCAGGGCATGGGTGCCGTTTACAAATCCTATGCGCACCAGAGCCGCCTCGGTGCCGAAAATCTGGGCGTATATCTTATCCAGAGTATCCCGGCCCAGATCGTCGTAGCCGTAACCGGTGGTGCCTGCAAAGCAGGCATCAGCCACCTTGTTGTCCTGAAAGGCCTCCATCACCCGGCGGGTATTCACTTCCGCCACAGCATCTATCGCCTCAAAACGGTGCTTGATGCGCTCCTGGGCCCTGCGGGCCATGTCATACACTTCTGGACGTATATCGGATATCTTCATATTATTTTAGCTCCATTACTATCTCCTTAAAATATTTGCCCCGCTCCATAAAGTTCTTGAAGCGGTCGAAGGCGGCACAGGCGGGAGAGAGCAGCACTATGTCCCCCTCCCTGGCGCAGGCTGCCGCGGCCAGCACGGTCTCCCTGAAGTCGTCTATTATCTCCACCTGGAGGCCGGAGTCCTTGTAATACCGGGAGTTGAGAATGGCCGACCTGATCTTTTCGGCGGTGGCCCCAGTGAGAAAGACTCTCTTGGAAAGAAGGCACAGTTCATCTCCCAGACCGTCAAAGCTCAGATGCTTGTCGTAGCCTCCGGCGATGACTATGGGCTTTGTCTTCAGAGCGTGCAGCCCGGCGGATGTTCTGGTGGGGCTGGTGCCTATGGAGTCGTTTATGTAGGTGACGCCCCGGAGCACTCTCACCTGCTCCAGGCGGTGCTCCACCCCGGCAAAGGTCTTTGCCACCTGGGCGCAGATCTCATCGTTCACTCTGCCCTCCACGGCGGCAAAGGCCGCCAGATAGTTGAGAAGATTGTGCTCCCCGGGCAGCTTTATCTCAGAGGCCTCCATCACCCGGCGGCGCTGTCCGCCGGAGACTCTGTATATCACGCCCCGGCTGCAAAGAGCGCCGTTTTCCACTTCTCCCCTGTCGGTAAAGTAGCTGATGGAAGATTTGGCCTGGGAGGCATAGTACCGGCTGTGGCTGTCATCCAGGTTCAGCACCAGGCGCTGGTCTGCGCCCTGCTTTTCAAAGATGCTGCGTTTTGCATCCATATAGTCTTGAAAGTCCTTGTGCTTATCCAGGTGGTTGGGGCTCAGGTTGGTTATCACCGCCACGTCCGGGCAGCAGCTCATGCTGTGGAGCTGGAAAGAGCTGAGCTCCAGGACCGCTATATCCCCGGGCCCGATCTCCCCGGTCTCACACAGCAGCGGGTGGCCGATATTGCCGCCCAGGTGGACATTATATCCGGAGGCTTTCAACAGCTCGGAGATTATTGTGCTGGTAGTGGTCTTACCGTCGCTGCCGGTGACGGCTATTATAGGGCAGGGACACAGGGACATAAACACTTCCATCTCGGAGGTGACAAGGCTGCCCCGGGCCCTGGCCGCTTCCAGATGGGGATCAAAGGGCATGAGTCCGGGTGTGCGGAAGATTATATCCTGATCCAGGCCCTCCAGATAGTCCTCACCCAGCTTCAGCACAGCGCCCATGTCCAGCAGCTTCCGGCCCTCCTCACCCATCTCCTCCAGGCTGCGCTTGTCGCAGGCGGTGACATGGCAGCCGTTTTTCAAAAGCAGCTCAGTCAAGGGCTCGTTGCTGACGCCAATGCCTATAACGGCTATGCGCTTGTCTTTTATACTGCCGATATATTCCCTGAGTGTCATTTAAACACCTCGCATTTTTTATTCAATCTATAGTATTATATAGCTTTTCTCTCCTCTTTACAAGAAAATTTATTGACTTGCCGGGATAAAATGGTTACAATAGGCCAATGAGCAGGCCGAACGACCGCGGGCATAAGGCGAAAGCCTGTGCATGAGGAAAGTCCGGGCTCCACAGGGCAAGGATAACGGGTAACGCCCGCCAGGGGTGACCCTCGGACAAGTGCAACAGAAATATACCGCCGCCGGATTTTCTCCGACGGTAAGGGTGGAAAAGTGAGGTAAGAGCTCACTCGTCACATGGAGACATGGAGATGCTGTAAACTCTATCCGGAGCAACACCGTGGGAGGACATAGGGCCGGCCCGGCCGTCCTCAGGAGGTGGCTTGAGCCTGTCGGCAACGGCAGGCCTAGATAGATGGTCGTTTTCAACAGAACCCGGCTTACAGGCCTGCTCATCCAAAGTTAACCACGCCGCCCCGCGGCGCAAAAAGACAGCAGAGAAAAAACTCTGCTGTCTTTTTGCTTTGCATCATTCAACTATGGCTATCTGATTCTTCCTCTGGCTCCTGAGGACCAGTTCGGGAATGATATTGTTCTCCGACTCGTACACGTAGTTTGACAGGTATTTGAAGCCATCCTCCGTCTCCATCACCGTCAGTTCATGGGTAAAGGCACAGTCGGTGCCGTAGGCGGGATACACCGCATCCACCTTCAGAGTGAGGCTGCCGTCGGAATTGTACCAGTAGTCGGTTACCTCCGGGCTGGGGACCTTTGGAGTGACTTCATTGTAATACTCCTGAGCGGCCCCTATTACATAGTACCCGCCGTAGGAGGCATTGTCATCGGAGAGCCATTGCAGGGTATCCACATCCACATCGATATAGCTGCATATCACCTGCTGGAATTGCTCATAGGGCACGATATACAGGTCGGTGTCCTGGATCTTTTCAAACCCGGCGATATAGCCCATGTTGCTGCCGGTCAGGGGCACGGTCCCGTAATAGCGGCTGTAGAGCAGGGGGAAAAGGGAGTTGAAGTCCAGCTGCCCGAAGTCCGAGGTGCTCCAACTACAGGTGAAAAGATTATTTTCCCAATAGGCCTGCTCACCCATATATTTGGAAGCCAGCTGGCGCTTGGTGTCGTCATAGGCGCTAAGGCGCAGGAAGGTATAGGCATTGCCGTTTGCGGCCCAGCTGGAACCTCCCGAACCGGAATCTCTGGTACATATCAGCCAGCCCTTGTCGGTAAGCTCCAGGCGGGCCAGGGCATACTGGCCGGTGGAATAGACGCTGGGCTCGGTATTCTCATCCCACTCCACAGATACCGTGGTCACATAGGATATACCGTCCTTGTAGGCCAGGTTGTTGGCATGCAAAGTTCCGTCGGAATGGAGTACATAGTAGCAGGCCTCCCCTTCTATTCCGGCTTTCACTCCGTTGCCGAAATCTATAAGAGGCTGGGCGTTCTGCACGTTCAGATTGCAGTGATAGTCCACGGCGGTATAGCCGCTCTGTCCCAGAGCAACTACCATCTCGGCTACAGACGCATCAGAGAGGACCACATTGGAGGCCGTACCCTTGTCTGCCGCCAGATAGAGCTCCCGAATGGCCTCCATGGCGGCAATGGCATTGTCCTTATATTCCTTCATCTTTGCGTTTGAAACCGGCTCCAGCGGTATGGCCGTTGGCTCCGTGGACTCTTCCGGCGCAGGGGCGGCGGTTTCCGAAGCCACAGTGGGCTCCGGGGTGACCGTAGTCTGAGCCGCCTTTTTATCGTCCAGGCTGACAAGCCAGGTGACAAGACCTACGCTGAAGGCCAGGCAAAGCAAAAATACAACTAATCTCTTATTCATTATTTCCTCCAGGGAAAAGCAAAAGCTGACTGGATCATCACAGGTACAGCCCTACCCTAGCATAGTTTCGCCGTAATGTCAAATAAGGGAAAGTAAACAAAATTGCCCCGCCTCCCTTGAGAGGCGGGGCAGCGTTGATTTTCGGGCTTTATTCGCCGTCTTCCCAGTTGTGCCATACGTTCTGGACATCGTCGTTGTCCTCGAACATATCCAGCATCTTCTGCATGTTCTTTATG
>CASFJB010000019.1 GCA_949294945.1 uncultured Eubacteriales bacterium | reverse complement strand
CCGCACCGACCGACATGGTCGGTGCGGAGCATTTGAGGCTCAAAGGCTGTATTTATTCCGTCACTCGGTGACGGGTTCGGGATAGTCCACGCCGAAGGTCTCCACGGTGACCTTCTTCATCACCTGGGGTATCCGGGGCCGGTCGTTATAATCGGTGCGGACCTTGCATAACTCGTCCACTACATCTATGCCCTCGGTGACCTTGCCGAAGGCGGCATACTGGCCGTCCAGATGAGGAGAATCCTCATGCATAACAAAGAACTGGCTGCCGGCAGAATTGGGCGCCATGGTGCGGGCCATGGACAAGACTCCCCGCTCATGCTTCAGGTTGTTGGCAAAGCCGTTGGCCATGAACTCACCCTTGATGCAGTAGCCCGGGCCGCCCACTCCGCTGCCCTTGGGGTCGCCCCCCTGGATCATAAAGCCGGGGATGACCCGGTGGAAAATAAGCCCGTCATAAAAGCCCTTTTTCACCAGAGAGATGAAGTTGTTCACGGTATTGGGGGCCACATCGGGGTAGAGCTCCGCCTTCATGACTCCGCCGTTTTCCATTTCAAAGGTGACTATTGGATTGCTCATCGGTAGTTCCTCTCTTTCATTATTCTGTCAATATCCCGTTTGGACTGCCGGTCCGCCTCGCTGTCCCTCTTGTCATGGAGCTTTTTGCCCTTGCACAGGCCCAGCTCCAGCTTCACCCGGCTGTCCTTGAAATACAGGGACAGGGGCACCAGCGCCACACCGTCCTGCATTATGCGGCTGTTTAATTTGAGTATCTCCCGCTTGTGCATCAGCAGGCGGCGGGGACGCACAGGGTCCTTGTTGAATATGTTGCCGTGCTCATAGGGGCTTATATGCATGCCCCGGACGAAGAGCTCCCCGTCCTTTACGGTGCAGAAGGAATCCTTAAGATTCACCTGCCCGGCCCGGATGGACTTCACCTCCGTGCCCGCCAGCTCTATCCCTGCCTCGTAACGCTCCAACACAAAGTACTCGTGAAAGGCCTTGCGGTTTGCGCATATTTCTTTTTTACCCGTCTGCCTGGGCACAGCTCTCACTTCCTCTCCTGCTCACGGCCTGTTGATTATAACACAGCCCGGCGGGGAATAAAAGTAATTTTTGTGAATTAGCCTCTCAAGCTTCAGCGCCCTCCCCTGCCTTACAATTTTTCAGGCCATTTTTCGTCATTTTTACCCATGGTTTTTCTGCCATGCACAAGCAAAAAAATCTGGCAATCTTCCACCGCCTGTGATATACTTCTTATGCCAGTTATGTAAATCATTTTGATTATCGATATACAAGGGGGTCATCACCATGGAATATTTTGAAGAGCGCATGGACAGGGCCGACAAGTACCACGGCATTATTGTGGATGTACATCTGGACGATGTACGTCTCAGCGACGGCAGTCTTGCAAAGCGAGAGGTGGTTGAACACCCCGGCGGAGTGTCCATTCTCCCGGTGGACGACAAGGGCTTTTGCTACATGGTCCGGCAGTTCAGATACCCTGCGGGCCACATGATGCTGGAGATCCCCGCAGGCAAGCTGGAATACGGCGAGGATCATTACGACTGCGCTGTCCGTGAGCTCAGCGAAGAGACCGGCTTTACCGCCGACGAGCTTATTTATATGGGCATGTTCTACACCTCCCCAGGCTTCTCCAGCGAGAAGCTCCACGTGTACCTGGCCCTGGGCCTCCACCCCGGCCGCAGCCACCTGGACGAAGGGGAGTTTCTCAACGTGGAAAAATACAGCATTAGTCAACTGATGGATATGGTCATGGCCGACCAAATAGAGGATGCCAAAACTATTATAGCCATTTTGAAGGCTGAAAAGCTGCTGAAGCAGCGGGGTTTGGAATAAAACTGTTGCCAAAGGGCTATGTATATGTTAAAATCTGAAGTCGGTGGGTCCGGAGATACCTGCCTCCGGCAGGGCTTCTGACCGGCATCCGACTGTATTGGAAGGTGCAAATTTTGGAAAAATACATAATAAACGGCGGCAAGGCGCTCCACGGTGAAGTGGAGATCAGCGGAGCCAAAAACGCCGCAGTGGCCATAATACCCGCCGCCCTTATGGTGGACGGGGTCTGTCACATAGAGAATATCCCCCAGATCAGCGACACCGACATGCTGCTGACCATCCTCAAGGAACTGGGCGCCAAGGTCCGCTTCCTGAACAAATCCACCATTGAGATCGACTGTACCCATGTGCGCTATCAGGACGCTCCCTATGATCTTATGCGCAAGATCCGGGCCTCCTACTATCTTATAGGCGCTATGCTGGGCCGCTTCGGCAGCGCAAAGACCACCATGCCCGGCGGCTGCAATTTCGGAGTCCGCCCCATTGACCAGCACATAAAGGGCATGACCGCCCTGGGCGCGGATGTGGACGTGAAGAACGGCTTTGTCTACGCCGACGCCAGAGACGGCCGCCTCCACGGAGCCCGGATATATCTGGACAAGGTCTCCGTGGGCGCCACCATGAACATCATCCTGGCTGCCGCCCTGGCTCAGGGCCGCACCATCATTGAAAACGCCGCCAGAGAACCCCACATTGTGGATCTGGCCAACTTCCTCAACTCCATGGGCGCCGATGTCCGCGGCGCCGGTACCGACACCGTGAAAGTCAACGGTGTGGACCGGCTCCATGGAGGCAGCTACGCCATTATCCCCGACCAGATCGAGGCCGGCACCTACATGGTGGCCGCTGCCGCTACCGGCGGAGAGGTGCTTATAAAGAACGTCATCCCCCGTCACCTGGAGTGCATCAGCGCCAAGCTCCGGGAGACCGGCACCATAGTTCAGGAATACGAGGACTCCGTTCTGGTCAAGGGAGCCAGCAGCCTGAGAAAGGTGAACATCAAGACTCTCCCCTACCCCGGCTTCCCTACGGACATGCAGCCGCCCATGGGCGCTCTCATGTGCCTTGCCAACGGCACCTCCGTGATCACCGAAGGCGTTTACGACAACCGCTTTAAATATACCAACGAGCTGCGTAAGATGGGAGCCGAGATCCAGGTGGACGGTCGGGTGGCCGTCATCGAGGGCGGCAAGCGCCTCACCGGCGCCCCTGTCCACGCCTGCGACCTGAGAGCCGGCGCCGCAATGGTCATTGCCGGTATGTGTGCCACCGGCACCACCGTGGTGGAAGATGTGCACTACATCGAACGGGGCTATGAAAACTTCGTAGGCAAGCTGAAAGCTCTGGGTGCCGACATAGAATGCGTGGATGAGCCCGATGAGTCCGGCTCCTCCGACAAGATAGTGTGCGTCTGCTGATGAAGCTGAATATTTTCGCCAGCGGTTCCAGCGGGAACTGCCTCTGTCTCAGCAGCGGCAGCAGTCATATTCTCATCGACGCGGGCATTTCCATGCGGAGGACAGAGACGGCCCTCCGGACTGCGGGTCTGGAACTTAACGACATTTCCGGAGTGCTCATCACCCATGAGCACTCCGATCATATTTCCGGGCTGAAGATGCTGATAAAGCACCATGAGCTTCCGGTCTATGCCCCTCATACCATTGCAAACCGGCTGCGGGGCATGATCCCGGATATTGAAGCTTGTCTGCACATCATATCCGTAGGCCAGCTCTTCGGCCTGGGCGGCTTTCTTATTCGGGCCTTCCACACCCCCCACGACACCGACGAGAGCGTGGGCTACCGTGTGGAGGGCGGCGGCTCCTTTGCTCTGGCCACCGACATGGGCCATGTGACGGAGGAGGTGCTGGAGGCCCTTACCGGGGCGGACACCGTGCTTATCGAGGCCAACCACGATGTGGCCATGCTCACCGACGGAAGCTATCCAATATACCTGAAGAGGCGCATCCTGTCCCAGCGGGGGCACCTGTCCAACGACAGCTGCGCAAAGCTGGCTCAGTATCTGTGTGAGCACGGCACCAGGCAGATAATCCTGGGGCATCTGAGCAGGGAGAACAACCGGCCTGAGCTTGCCCTGTCCGCTGTGCGCAGCCGTCTTGCCGGGCTGCCGGTAGAGCTCCACTGCGCCCCGCCAACAGGCGGGCTGAGCCTCGCCGTGAAGGAGGCCGCGGTATGCTCTCGGTAAAAATGATATGTGTAGGCCGCATGAGAGAAAAATTCTACATTGATGCCTTCAACGAGTATTCAAAGCGTCTGCAGCCCTACTGCAAGCTGCAGCTGCTGGAGCCCACGGAGCAGAAGCTGGGGGATTGCCCCTCTCAAAAGGAGCTGGAAAAGGCCCTGAACCGGGAAGCCGAGGATATCCTCTCTGCCATCCCAAGCGACAGTTATGTGGTTGCCCTCTGCATAGAGGGCCGGGAGCTGTCCAGCGAGGCTCTTGCAGAATTGGTGGCCAGGGTGGAGGGTTCCGGCAGACCCAGGATGTGCTTTGTTATCGGCGGCTCCTATGGTCTCTCCCCTAAGGTGAAGGCCAGAGCCGACCTTAAGCTGAGCATGTCTACCATGACCTTCCCCCACCATCTGGCCCGGGTCATGCTCTCCGAGCAGCTCTACCGTTCATTCAAAATAAACGAGGGCTCCAGATATCACAAATAGGAGGACGCCTATGGATAAAGCTTCTCTGCGCTCCGCCGAGGATCGCTGGCCCAGCCGCCACGCTTTCCTGGTCTTTATCGTCTTTTGTTTCTTTATGGTCTGCCCTGCTGCTCCCCAGCGCTGGGCCGATCTCTACAGCTTCTACGGCAAGACCCTGGTGGTTTCCGTTATTGCTCTTGCCCTCTATATCAAGGGCTTCAGCTTTACTGCGGAGGTAAAGCTGGTATGGCTCTACGCCCTGTGGCTGCTTATCAGCCGCATACTCAATTCCGACACCTACATGGTCAGGGAGAGCGACCTTGTGCTCACCAAGTTCCTCTGTGCCGCCATGCTGGCCACGGGCCTTGTGCTGGACTCAAAGCAGCGCCGCCGCTTCATGAACTGGTTCTGCCTGGCCCTGGGCCTCTTCTACTTCTGCGCAGGTCTCCTGGCAATAATCCTGAACCTGTTGGATAAGTACATATATCTGCCTCCGGAAAACGTGCTTTTCGGCCTGGATCTGCCCTGGAACATCCACTATCTGAATGTGTTCGACACTAACCGCACCATCTCCTCTCTCTGGTTCTACATCGCCCTGTGCCTGATGATATATCAGTTTTTCGCCTGCAAAAAGACTCTGGGCCGCATTGCCGCAGCTATAGCCGGGCTGCTGTTTTACGTGGCCATCGCCCTGTGCTTTTCCCGGACCGTTAAGGTCATCACTTCCGGCAGCCTGGCTATGCTGGCCATTCTCCTGGCCTTCAGATATTTCTCTCTCGGGAAGCTGTGGCAGAAGTGTCTCACTGTGCTGCTGTGCGCCGCGCTGGTCATCCCTCTGAGCTTTAAAAGCTTTGACCTGGTGTGCTCCCTTATGAGCGACGTATCCGGCATACTCATTTCCGAGACTGCCGGAGATGAGGCCGGTGAAGAGGAGTCCTCCGGTGTGGACCTCAGCGACAAGCGGGATCTTAAAGAGGATCTCTCCAATCTCTCCGAGAGGCGGCAGATCTACGCCTCCTTCATCCCCAGTCTGAAGGCCGATCCCAAGCGTATACTCATAGGCAGCTTTGCCGACAAGCTGATGAACGTCCCCAACACTTTTGTGGATTTCCCCATTCCCTTTACCCATATGCACAATTTCATCCTTGAGGTGTTCATGCTCACCGGTCTTCCCGGTTTTCTGCTGGTGGCGGCCTTCTGTGTGCTGCTGCTGATACGTATGCTCCACCTCTTTTTCACAAAGGATAAGCGTGTCAGCCTGGCGGAAAAGACTCTGACTATTCCCCTGGCAGGCATACTTATCTACGGTATGTTTGAGGTGGTCATCTTTACGGCCTGCGGGGACAAACGCGCCCCCACGGATATGCGGGAGCTGAGCTTCTTCATCATTGCCGGTATAGTGTTGGGCTGCTCCCACGATATTCTGCCCAGGCTCCCCAAGTTTAAGAAAAAGTGAAAGACTTACTCCCCGGTTCCCGGGGAGTTTTTTACCCCTCTGTCGGGCTTTTACCCGTTGCAAATACCGGATTTTTATGTTAAAATTGAATATCTTTACTAATGGAGATGAATTATTTGACTAAACCTGTAGTTATCACCGCCGACAGTACCTGCGATCTGTCTCCGGAGCTGCTGGAGCGTTTCAATATCAAGACCATCCCCCTGACTATCCAGCTGGGTGAGGACACTTTCCTGGACGGAGAGGGCTTTACCCCCGAGGCCATGTACCGGCGCTACCGTGAAGACGGTACCCTGCCCAAGACCGCTGCCGTGGGTTATCAGCAATTTATCGATTTCTTCTCTCAGTTCACCCAGGCCGGTTATGAGGTGGTCCATCTGGACATCAGCTCTGAGCTCTCCTGCTCCTTCTCCAATGCCTGTCTGGCAGCGGAGGACCTGGGCAGCGTCTACACCGTGGACTCCCAGATGCTGTCCTCCGGCCTTGGTCTGCTGGCTATAGAGGGGGCAGAGTGCCGGGACAAGGGCATGGGCGCCCAGGAGATCGCAGAGCACCTGCGCTCCCTCACCGCTAAGGTGGACACCAGCTTCGTGCTGGACACTCTGGAGTTCATGTGGAAGGGCGGCCGCTGCTCCGCAGTCAGCTCCCTGGGAGCCAACCTCCTCAAGCTCAAGCCCGCCCTGGAGATGAAGGACGGAAAGCTGGGGGTCTACAAGAAATACAGGGGCTCCATTGAAACCGTGTACAAGCAGTACATAAAGGAACGCCTGGCAGGCAAGAAGGTCCGCCCCGGCCATGTCTTTATCACCAACTCCGGTGAGATCGACCCGGAAGTCATCTCCCAGCTCTCCCAGCTGGTGCGGGAGCTCATCCCCATTGAGGAGATCCACTACGCCACCGCCGGCTGCACCATCTCCTCCCACTGCGGCCCCAAGACTTTGGGCGTCCTCTTCATAAACGAATAAGCTGATGCGGGCTGCTCTTTGCAGCCCGTTTTTTTATCATTGTCGCAATATTATGTAAACTGCGCTCTTGTAAAAATGTCCTGAATATGGTATCCTAGCAACATATTATATTGGTGCAAAAAGCCCGGCATGGGTCAAAGCTGCTGCCGCAGGCCTTTCGTCAATGCCGGCCTTTTCCGGAGTGCCGTGCCGGCGGCCGGGCATATCCATGCCTGCTCAGCCATGATAGCCCGGTATAAACAACGTGAAATAAAGCGGATTTACAGCCGCTTGGTTTACATAATATATTGCCCTCAGGGCGGATGGGAGAGAGCTATGTTAGAGCCCAACGACGTGATGAAAGTTGAGGACAAGGACTGGGAGCAGTTCAAAAAGGACGCGGTGAAGGACGAGCTGTACTACAGCGGTCCCGGCGACCTGCTGGATACGCCTGAGGGGCGGGAAAAATTCTGCCGTCTCAATGAGACCGGGGTGTTCAGGAAGCCGGACCCGGACTTCCCCCAGAGCAAGATATGGGTATTTAATCTCCAGGGTAAGGGGCTTGTAGTGAAAAAGCGCAGCCGCGTGGACCCCAGCCTTATGGAGGATATCGAATACGACGCCCAGGGCATAGAGCGCAGCAAGTCCTTTGAGCCGGCATAAATGCCCGGGCCGGGTATTTCTCAAGGGCCGGGGAGCCGTATGCTGCAGGCATTCCCGGCAGCTCAGGACCATATGTTAAGAATGTGAAAAGAGCTTTTTGCCGCTCTTGAGTTTGCATCCGGTTTATGGTATTTTAAGAAAAGTTAAGAAATTTTCTTCCAAAGAGAAAGAGGGATGAGGTTTGAAGAAGAGAGTCGTTTCCGCCGTGGTCATGCTGCTGATCGCCTTCACCTGCGTGCTGCTCTCCCCTGTGAGCCGCATTATATTTTTTGCCGTTGCCGGGGGGCTCTGTGCCTATGAGTACAGCAAAAACGTGGAGAAGCTGGACGCGGCCTGCACTCTCTGGGTGATGTTCACCTTCCTGGTGCTCCACGCCCTGTGCATCTTCTTCAAGACCGATATCCTGGTCTATGTTGGAGTTTTTGTTTTCTGCCTGTATCTGGCGCTGTTCTCCGGAGTCATCCACAAGAAGGTGGGCGGCAAGGGCGCGCTTTTCACCCTGGCCGGGCTCTGCTACCCCTGTCTGCTTTTCGCTCTTATCATGAGCATCAGCGTCAGCGAGATCTGGCTCCAGACCCTGGTGCTGGCCTGCGTCTCCACCTGGGTGTGCGACAGCTTCGCTCTCTTCGGCGGAATGCTTTTCGGCAAGCACAAGGTGGCCCCCTCGGTCAGTCCCAACAAAACCGTGGAGGGCTGCATATGCGGCGCCCTCTTCTCCATGCTTGCAGGTGTGCTGGTGTACTTTGTCTTTAGAAATTCTTATCCCATGCCCCTTTGGCTGTGTGTGGTGACCGCGCTGGCCTCCTCCACCATGGGGCAGATAGGCGACCTGGCGGAGTCCCTCATGAAGCGCATGATAGGCATAAAGGATTTTTCCAACCTCATTCCCGGCCATGGCGGTATGTTCGACAGGGCGGACAGCCTCCTCTTCTCCATACCCTCCGCCTATTTCCTGCTGCATCTGGCCGGTATCTAAGTTTATTTTTGTATTGTAAGGTGAATAAAGATGTCCATGTCTGAACCTGGCTCTCCCTTCAGCAAGAGAGCGCTGCTGATAATCAATCCCGTTTCCGGTAAAAAACAGGTTCTCAAACACATACCATATATAATCCGCCGTCTTATGGACAGCGGTTATCTGGTGACCTGCTGCGTCACCTCCCGCCGGGGCGAGGCCAGCGAGTTGTCCGGCGCTCTGGGCCGGGACTATGACCTGGTCTGCTGCACCGGCGGCGACGGCACCCTTAACGAGACTCTCACCGGCATTGCCCGGGAAAACATCCGGGTGCCCATAGGCTATATCCCCTGCGGCAGCACCAACGATTTTGCCGTGTTCCACGGTCTTGCCACCGACATCACCAAGGCCGCAGACAATGTGGCCCAGGGCCAGCTCCGGCGCTTTGATATCGGCATTTTTGACCAGGCCTACTTCAGCTATGTGGCTGCCTTCGGCGCCTTCTCCTGGCTCTCCTACACCACCGACCAGAATCTGAAAAACATGCTGGGCCATACAGCCTACATCCTGGACGGCATAAAGGACGCCTACAAAATACGCCCTGTACATCTCAGCATAAGCGCCAGCGGCAAGGTCTATGAGGACAATTATATTTTCGGCGCTGTCTGCAACTCCACCACCATTGCCGGAACAATAGAGCTGCCCAAGGCCATTGTCGACCCCTGCGACGGCATCTTTGAAGTGATGCTCATCAAGATGCCCAGGTCCATCAGTGATCTGGATATGGCCATCAGGGGCCTGAAAAACCAGGATTACAGCTGTCCCATGATAGAGTTCTTCCAGGCCAGCAAGCTTTCCATATCCAACGAGCCGGGGCTGGAGTGGTCTCTGGACGGAGAATGCATCATCCCCAAAGAGAACTTCGAGTTCAGCGTTCTGCCCAAGTTCCTGGAGCTCCAGGGCTGAGCCTGCCTGGGCCCTCTCTGCTCAATGAGCCTGCCACTAATGCTTCCCACTTGTTCGGGGAGCATTATTTTTGCCCCGGCTGCCCATTTGCAATTTACAAAAATCTGCCGGGATGCTATACTCTCCTTACTGGAAAGGGATAGACTATGAATAATAAAAATCACAGGATCAGTCTGGCCTACTACATCATCCAGGGCAGCTACTGGATGAGCATATGCGTTGCCAGCAACTATGCCGCCTTTTATCTTCAGAGCCGGGGCTATACAAATTCCCAGCTGGGATTCATTCTGGCCCTGGGCAATATTGCAGGTTTTCTCCTCTCCCCCAGTCTGGCCTCTCTTATCGACCGCTCAAAGCGCGTGGGCATATTCCACTGTCTCTGGGTGCTTATGGCCGTCCAGGGGCTGCTGCTTCTGCTATTCACCCTCATCCCGGGAAAGTCCCTCCTTGTATCCCTGCTCTACGGGATATATATGGCCGTGGTAGTGGCCATCAATCCTCTCAATACGGAGCTTTGCTTTCAGCTCTCCCGCTGGGGTTCCCCGGTGAGTTACAGTCCTGCCAGAGGCATCGGCTCTCTCTGCTATGCCCTAATGGCCCTGATTCTGGGGCAGCTCACCCTGCGTCTGGGCGGGGGGATGCTCCCCTTTGCCGGGCTGTTCTGCCTGCTGTGTCAGGCCCTTCCCCTGCTGTACATATGCCGTCTAACTGCCCGAAACAGCCTCCAGTCCGGGAAGGCCGCCCAAAGCAAGCAGGCCCAGGGGCTCAGCCTTGCCCAATTCATCCGGAGCAATCCCCGCTTCAGCCTGCTTATGCTGGGTCTGGCCCTCACCTTCTTCTCCTACAACATCTCCGACTACTTCCTCATAAACATCGCCCGATCCGTGGGCGGCGACACCGGAGATCTGGGCGGCATAAGCGCCTTCAAGGCCATGATGGAGATACCGGTAATGCTGATGTATGTCCGCCTCACCGGGCGCTTCCGCTGCTCCAGCGTCATGTGTCTGGCCTCCCTGGCCTTTGCCGCCAAAAGCGCGGCCCTGGCCCTGGCCGGCAGCATTTCCGGTCTTTATGCAGCCAACCTGTTCCAGGCCCTGTCCTTTGCCCTTATGATCCCGGCCATGGTCCAGTACGTGAACCTGGTGGTGGACCCCAAGGATTCTGCCAAAGGTCAGGCCATCGCCAACGGCATGATGACTCTGGGCGCCGTATTTGCCAGCCTCATCGGCGGCCCTATGTACGATCTGCTCAGCGTTCGCAGTACCCTCGCCGTGGGCACCCTTATTGCTCTGGCCGGTACCCTTATCACCGTTCTGGCCATAGAGCGGAAAAAAGCCTGAGGCATAAATGTAATATCCTTAAAACATCAAAAGGCTGCGGAGCTAGCTCCGCAGCCTTTTGATGTTATTCTATGTACTTTTATTCCATGTTCCTTTACTTTTTCTCGGCAAAGACCCATTCCCGCTGAATGGTATAGCTGATGAAGAAGAGCACCGTGTCCACCACCAGCTTTATCAGGGTGGCGATAAAGGGAGCAGTATTGCCCAAAAGCCCGTTTATCAGGGTGACCAGGCCGGCGGACACCAGCATCTGTGGAATGCACAGGCAGTAATACTTCAGCAGCGCCCGCCTGTAGCTGCCGCCATTATGAAAGACGACGGTGTTGTTTGCGTTGAAGTTCATGAAGGAGGAGCAGGCCCTGGCGGCAGCGGTAGCTACCAGCTCTGCATAAGGCCCCAGGCCCTTGGCAAACAGCTTCATTACCAGGTAAAACAGGCCCATGTCCACCAGCAGGGAGCCGAAGGAGCTCACAAGGAACTTGAACATGATCTTAAATATCCGCCAGGAATCCTTCAGGGCATTATAGTGGGAGCCGTAATCCTCCGGGTCATAGACCGTCTCTATAGGCTGTTCGGCAAAGCCTATGCCCATACGCTTCATTTGCAGGAGCATATTGGTCTCGTACTCGAAACGCTCTCCCTCGATTTTGCTGAAGCGCTCCAGGAACTCCCTGGGTATGGCTCTCAGCCCCGTCTGGGTATCCGAGAGCTTTATACCGTAGCAGACCCTAAAGAGCCGGGAGGTGGTCTTGTTCCCCGCCACACTTCTGGGCGGTATGCCCGGCTTGTTGAAGTCACGGCAGCCCAGCACCACCTTGTCTTTCAGCTCCAGCATCTTCTCGCCGCAGGCGATTATGTCCGGCAGCAGATGCTGCCCGTCGCCGTCTATGGTTATAACGCCCTTGATGTCCGGCAGCTGGTCAAGCACATAGGCAAAAGCGTCCTTAAGCGCCCTGCCCTTACCCATGTTCACCTCATGGGTAAGGATATGGCACTGGCTGTGCTCCGCCGCCTGCCGAAAGAATTTCTTGTTATCGGCATCACTGCCGTCATCCACTATGACAATCTCTTCAAAACCCGCCTCCAGCAGGCCGTCCACAACTCCCGCAAACTTTCTGTCCGGGTTGAGGGAAGGCAGAACTATGGCCAGCTCTGTCCGGCAAAGCTTACCGTCATCCATAAAGTTAGCTTTCGGCTCCTTTTATCTGTATTAATCAGGCGTATTTATCCAGAGACAGGGCCCTGATCTCGTCGGCAGTCTCCTTGACTATTATCTTCATGCTCTGGTCATTGCTGACCTCTCCGGTCTCTCCCTTGCCTGGATAGGTGACAGTAGTAGAGGCGGACACGTCCACCAGATAGTAGCCGTCGCCCAGCAGCACTGCGCCGTTAAGGGTGGTGGAATCTACCCGAACGGAGGTGGTGTGGGACCAGCTCAGGCCATCCATATTTACCTTGCAGCGCTCATCCAGCTCGCTGCCCAGCTCCATATACTGAGCCAGCTGCTCATAGGAGTACATGGGATCGCCCACGCCGGTGATAAAGCGGAAGTAGCGGTCCAGGAAGCTGGCCATAAAGTTACTGAGCTTATCCAGCTCTTCCTGAGAGCAATCCTTGATGAACTGGGAGTCGTCCTGAGTCTCATCTATGACAAAGACATCCCCGTTATCGTCCAGGATCTTGGTATCCACGGTGCCGATGATATTGTCGAACTCATAGGTCACCTTGGTGGGCAGGCCTTCAAACTGGTCGTAGTAGTCGGCAAGAACATCGTACTTGATGCCCTCTTCCACTATGTACTCCGGCCCCAGCTTCACATCGTTGAGATAGACCTCATAGGATGAGGGCACGGTTACCTTCACCGAGGTGTAGAGAGCGTTGAAATCAAACTCCTCGCTGAAAACTTTCCAGGGCAGCAGGCCGAAACGCACCTGATCGGCGTAGCTCTCATCCTCTACAAGCCCCAGCTTGCCAAAGACGTTTCCGTTGCACAGCAGCTCATAGTTGACCACGGTGCCGCCTTCGCTGCTGGCACTGCGTCTGTAGGTGATGCCGCTGCTGAGCATCTCCTTCACATATTCGGCGCACTCCTCGTCGGTCTGCACCTCATGGGGCATATTTGCTATTGTCTCGGCTATGCTGTCGTCCCAGAGATTCTGGCTGAGATTGGCCACATAGTCCTCCACAACATTCTGCACCCGGGAGTTTTCGTACTCTTCTGCATACTGCCACACCAGATTAAGTCCGAATCCGGAGGCCACAATAAGCAGTATCACATATATGCTCAGGCAGATAAAATAGGTCTTTCTGCCGCTGTTCTTTTTCTTTCTGGCCATCTTACTATCCCCCGTTTACTTGAACATGAATGCGTTGGGCAGAGCTCTGCACTGGCCGTTGGCGGAGGAGATGCTGTTGACGTACTCGCCGTTATAGTACATTGCGGTGGAGGAACCGCCGTCCATGTTGCAGGCGTTGACTGCGCCGTAGTCCAACAGGATATCCACCAGATCAGAATAGGTCACGCCCATGCTGTGTATCTGCCGGCCGTCCATGACCAGCATGATGACGGCGCCGTCCGCCCGCTGAGCGATGGCGGTCCTGGGATTGGTGCCGCTGACCAGATACTCCTCGGGAGTGGGCACGCCGTTGGAGATGAGGATAGGTCCGAAGGAGACCACATTGACTATGTCGTTCTTCTGGCAGTCCTCATATGTATAGTAGCCCACGTGGAGGATACCGTTGCTGTCAAAGCCGGCGGAACCTTCGGTAACGCCGAATTCGTCGTTATAGCAGTGGCCGTCCACAATGGTAAGGCCCTCGGGGAAGCCGCCGCTGCCGCCGCCCTGGTCATCCTTGAAGCCGCCGGCATTGATGCCGCCCAGAGCATCATACTTGTCGGCAAACTGATCCAGAGTCATGCCGCTGCCGCCGTAGACGTCAGGCATGGCAACAAAAACTCTGGTGGGGTCAAGAATGATGAGCATGTAGCCCTCGGAGTTGCCGTGCTGTATCTCCTTGAAGATAACGCCGTCCCCGTCATCATCCACAAGGCCCATCTCTTCAAGAGAGGAGGCGGACTCAGCAGCTTCCTCGGAGTCGCTGGCCGGGATGTTGATAAGAGAGGTATCGGTAACGATATCCTGGTCTATCTTTGCCGCAATACGTATTTCCTCCAGCTCCGCATCGGTAAGGAAGATGGAGGGCACGAACTTGAAACGGCGGGTCTCATCCATGGTATTCACGAAAGTATCCCGCAGAGAAGTGGACGGGCCTTTCTCTATAACATAGAGCAGACCCAGCAACGCGCAGCCCACCACTACCACCGTAGCAATAATGAAGCCTGCAATGCGGTCAAATACCCTGGCTGTCTTTCTGCGCTTGGCACGCTTTGCCTTCTTCTCGGCAGCTGCCTCCTTTTCTTCCGGACTCATTTCGTATTCAATGACAGTGTTATTCACATTAGCACCTTCAAAAATAGAATTTTTAATAGATATCCTGGACACAATGCCCCAAAATACTGAGCTATTCTATCATAATTGTTTTTTAAACACAAGCGAGTTTTTAATTTGTTTAGAAAAATATAATAAATATCATCAACTCGTATTGTTAAATATGACAGCATTGGCAATCCCAGGGAAAATCGTCTCCAGAACTATTATATTGACGAAGGCGGTGAGATTATGTTTCAAAGAAAAAGCGCTGCGAAATTCGCAGCGCTTTTAAAAGTCTTTGAGTATTTATGGGAAATTACTCGTTGATGGCGATAACAACACCGGAACCAACGGTACGGCCGCCCTCACGGATAGCGAAGCGCAGACCGACTTCGATGGCGATGGGGGTGATCAGCTCAACGTCCATGTCCACGTTGTCGCCGGGCATGCACATCTCAACGCCTTCGGGAAGGGTGATGACGCCGGTAACGTCGGTGGTACGGAAGTAGAACTGGGGACGGTAGTTGTTGAAGAAGGGGGTGTGACGGCCACCCTCGTCCTTGGACAGGACGTAAACCTGGCCCTTGAACTTGGTGTGGGGGTGGATGGTCTTGGGAGCAGCCAGAACCTGGCCACGCTCAACAGCCTTCTTGTCGATACCACGGAGCAGGCAGCCCACGTTGTCGCCGGCCTCGGCGTACTCCAGGGTCTTGTGGAACATCTCGGTGCCGGTAACGGTGGTCTCGGTGGACTCGTCCTTCAGACCAACGATCTCCACCTTATCGCCGACCTTGACGCGGCCACGCTCAACACGGCCGGTAACGACAGTGCCGCGGCCGGAGATGGTGAACACGTCCTCGATGGGCATAAGGAAGGGCTGGTCGGCCTTACGGTCGGGAGTGGGGATCCAGCTGTCAACAGCGTCCATGAGCTCCTTGATGCAGGCGTACTCGGGAGCGCTGGGGTCGTTGGACTCGCAGACCAGAGCGTTCAGAGCGCTGCCGCGGATGATGGGGGTGTCGTCGCCAGGGAAGCCGTAGAAGTCCAGCAGCTCGCGAACTTCCATCTCAACCAGCTCCAGCAGCTCCTCATCATCCACCTGGTCGCACTTGTTCAGGAAGACCAGCACGGAAGGCACGTTAACCTGACGGGCCAGCAGCAGGTGCTCGCGGGTCTGGGCCATGGGGCCGTCGGAAGCAGCGATAACCAGGATGGCGCCGTCCATCTGAGCAGCACCGGTGATCATGTTCTTGATATAGTCGGCGTGGCCCGGGCAGTCCACGTGAGCGTAGTGACGCTTCTCGGTCTCGTACTCAACGTGAGCGGTATTGATGGTGATACCACGCTCTCTCTCTTCAGGAGCCTTGTCGATGGAAGAGTAGTCGGTGTACTCAGCCTTGCCCTGGAGAGCCAGGTACTTGGTGATGGCGGCGGTCAGGGTGGTCTTGCCATGGTCGATATGACCGATGGTGCCGATGTTTACATGGGGCTTGCTTCTGTTGAACATCTGTTTTGCCATTAGAATATCCTCCTAATAATTAGTGTGAATAATTTTTAGCTTATCTATTGGAACCCGAGCGATTGTTCACCAGGGCTTCCTGCAGATTCTTGGGCAGCTCCACAAAGTGGCTGGGCTCCATGGAATAGGTAGCCCTGCCCTGGGTCTTGCTGCGCAGGTCGGTTGCGTAACCAAACATGGTGGAAAGAGGCACATTGCTCTCGATGATGGCAGTGCCGCTTCTGATGTCGGTGCCTACTATCTGGCCACGACGTGCGTTTATATCGCCCATAACGTCGCCCATGTAATCATCGGGAGCGGTGACGACCACCTTCATTATAGGCTCAAGCAGCACGGGATCTGCCTTCTGGCAGGCCTCTTTAAAGGCCATGGAACCGCAGATCTTGAAGGCCATTTCGGAGGAGTCCACCTCGTGGAAGGAGCCGTCCAGCAAAGTGGCTTTGATGTCCACCACCTGGTAGCCTGCCAGGACGCCGGAGAGCATTGCTCCCTGAATGCCCTGGTCCACACAGGGTATAAACTCCTTGGGGATAGCGCCGCCGGTCACCTTATTTATGAACTCATAACCCTTGCCGGGCTCATTGGGCTCAATGGTAAGCTTGACGTGGGCAAACTGTCCCTTACCGCCGGTCTGGCGGGAGTATCTGGTATCCACCGTTGCGGCACGCCGCACAGTCTCCTTATAGGAGACTTGGGGCTTGCCCACATTGGCCTCAACCTTGAACTCACGCAGCAGACGGTCCACAATGATCTCCAGATGGAGCTCGCCCATACCGGCTATTATAGTCTGACCTGTTTCCTCGTCCGTATAGGTCTTGAAGGTGGGGTCTTCCTCAGCAAGCTTGGCCAGAGCGATTGCCATCTTTTCCTGACCGGCCTTGGTCTTGGGCTCTATGGCCACACGGATGACCGGGTCGGGGAATTCCATGGACTCCAGGATTATCTGGTTCTTCTCATCACAGAGGGTATCGCCGGTAGTGGTATTCTTAAGGCCAACGGCGGCGGCTATATCGCCGGACCAGACCTGGGTCAGGTCCTCTCTGTGGTTTGCATGCATTTGCAGGATGCGGCCCACACGCTCTCTTGTGCCCTTGGTGGAGTTCATGACGGTCTTGCCTGTTTCCAGGGTACCTGAGTACACGCGGAAGAAGGCCAGCTTGCCCACATAGGGGTCGGTCATGATCTTGAAGGCCAGGGCGGAGAAAGGAGCGTCGTCATCGGCAGCTCTGGTCTCCAGCTCATCGGTCTTGGGATTGGTTCCCTCCACAGCGGGAACGTCCAAGGGGGAAGGCATATAGTCCACAATGGCATCCAGCAGCTTCTGCACGCCCTTGTTCTTGTAGGAGGTACCGCAGACCACGGGCACCATCTTCACGGCCACGGTGGCCCTTCTGATAGCGGCTTTAATCTTGTCGGTGGGGACTTCCTCGCCCTCAAGATACAGCTCCATGATCTCCTCGTCAAAGTCGGAGACGGCCTCCAGCAGTTTGTCCCGATACTCGGCGGCCAGGTCACGCATTTCCTCGGGTATCTCCTCGGTGCGCATGTCCTTGCCGAGATCGTCATAGAATATTTGGGCATTCATCTCCACCAGGTCCACTATACCGCGGAAGCTCTCTTCCTTGCCGATAGGCAGCTGGATGGGAACGGCGTTGCACTTGAGGCGCTCATGGATCATGTTCAGCACATTGTAGAAATCTGCGCCCATGATATCCATCTTGTTGACGTATATCATGCGGGGAACATGGTAGTGGTCGGCCTGTCTCCAAACGGTCTCGGACTGGGGTTCCACGCCGCCCTTGGCGCACAGGACGGTCACACTGCCGTCCAGCACACGCAGGGAACGCTCCACCTCAACGGTGAAGTCCACGTGGCCCGGAGTGTCTATGATGTTTATACGGGTATCCCGCCAGAAACAGGTGGTGGCGGCGGAGGTGATGGTTATACCACGCTCCTGCTCCTGCTCCATCCAGTCCATGGTGGCGGTACCCTCGTGGGTCTCACCTATCTTATAATTGACGCCGGTGTAAAAAAGGATACGCTCGGTAGTCGTTGTCTTACCGGCATCAATGTGAGCCATGATACCGATATTTCTGGTTCTCTCAAGTGAATATTTTCTGGGCATCTGATACTCCTGACAGAATTACCAACGGAAGTGTGCAAAGGCCTTGTTGGCCTCGGCGTTCTTGTGCATATCCTCGCGCTTTTTGACTGCGGCGCCAAGGTTGTTGCAGGCATCCATGATCTCGCCTGCAAGGCGCTCTTTCATGGTCTTTTCGCTGCGCTTACGGGAGTAATCCACAAGCCAGCGCAGTGCCAGGGTCTGGCGGCGGGCAGGCCGTACTTCGATGGGGACCTGATAGGTCGCACCACCAACACGGCGGGCCTTTACCTCCAGAGCGGGCATGATGTTGTTCATGGCCTCGGTGAAAGCGTCAAGGGGCTCCTTGCCGGATTTCTCCTTGATGATGTCAAAGGCATCATACACCACCTTCTGAGCAACACCCTTCTTGCCGTCCAGCATAACACCGTTGATGAGCTTGGTCACCAGGACGCTGTTGTACATAGGATCAGGCAAAATTTC
>CASFJB010000018.1 GCA_949294945.1 uncultured Eubacteriales bacterium | reverse complement strand
TTCCTTTCCCGCTTGAGTAAGTTATGGATGGGCCGGTCTCCTTCCAGCCCCAGGGCCTCCGCTACCTCCCGCTGGCTCATTCCGCTGTCCAACATCCGCTGAATCTCCGGCAATAATGCCTGTACTTTCTGATACTTCCTTGCCATATAGCAATACCCCCCTGATGTAGTTCTATTTTCCTACATCAGGGGGGATTTTGTCTATTGTCCGTTTTTTCTGGTTCAGTTCAAAATTTACATATGATATTTTTCTATTCAAATTCAGCTGTATCTGTCTGCTGGGATGCAGGCTTTAAGGTGCTGAATTTCTCCGTCCTCCGACTGCCTGGAATTGAGAATCTCATATCACCCATACTGTTCTGAAAGATAAATTTTTACTCTGGACTGGATGACTGCCGCCGTTTCCTCCGCTGTTTTATCCCCTGCGAAGAAGCTCCCTGAGCAGTCCATGACAATATCCAATACTTCTTTATCGCACACGGCGACACAATCGATTTTATCCACCATGTCCAGAATCTGTTCTTTGATATTCTCCTTGGGGGCGCAGCCGTCTATGTTGATAGTTTCGTCTCCCAAAGTACTTACTACTCCGGGTTCATACTTTTCTGCATGTTCTATCCAGGCATCCAGGTTCTCATCCAGTTTGGATTCCCTTAACGGGAGTTCGGAAAACAGGTGCGGATCGTTCAGCAGATATTTGAAAAACTCCCATGCGCTATACTGGTACTGACTGCTGGAGGAGATGCCCAGGCGTACCGACGGAGCCAGGCCGAAGCCGCTGCCGCTGTCTGTAGGGAAGCCCACGAACTGTGCTTCTCCCCCAAAGATACTGTCATACCAGGATATTTCCGAGACTATCACGCTTCCGAAAGAATCCAGGCACACTTTCTGCTCCCCGGTATATGCTCTCATCAGCGGCGTGCCCTGACTGCCGTCATAGTCAAAAGAGTCCGGCAGCTGGGCGGCGATTTTGAGAAGGTCGATAAAGTTCCTGGAGTCGAAGGAACAGCTCAGATTCTCCTCAGAATACAGCTGGTCTTTCATAAAGCACAGCACATAGCCAAGGAAGTCCGCCTTGGTCATATCCCGGCCCAATATAGCCCCTGTGCCATACTCATCGCATAAGCGGATAAAATCTTCCACGCTCCATTCCGTTCCGGTTATGGAAATATCACTGCACATAGTCACAAGGGAAAAGGCGGGCACAAGCTCATAAAGGCCGCCTTTATATTCCAAGGCAGCGGCCGCGCTAGGCAAAAGCTCAGCGTAATCCATTTCATCGTCTGCCTCAAACATGGTTTTCAGATCCAGAAGCAGGCCCCTCTGAGCGAACTGCCTGGGATTGAAGCAGGACAAATCGTAAATATCCGGCACCTTTCCGCTTATGATGTCTGTTGCCAGCAGCTGCAAGCCATTGTCCGCCCCGTAGTTGTCGAAGGCGGCATAGTCTTTTATCTCGATTTTATAATTCGGGTTGGCGGCATTGAATTCGCTTATGGAATTTTCCAGCAGCCAGCTGCATTCATAAGTGGCCAGAGTCAAAATTTGAACATCGTCATCTTCCACGGGAGTCCACAGGGCGGGCCGGCCCTTGCTTATTGAAAAATAGCCGTCAGTATTCAGCTGTACAAGCCCTGCCGTATCCATTCCACTGGTAAAAGCATTTATAAGTGCAGTGCATTTCCCGTCGGTATAAGAGTAAGAGTAAAGGGTGTTTTCCAGTCTGGCCAGCAGGGAGCCTTCCAAGCCGGGATAATATGGAGTGAACTTTATAGATACCTCATAGCTATCTCCAAGATTGAAATCAGCGTCGATCTCCCTTATTTTTGTAAGCTGGCTTGCCTGGATGCTGCCGTCCTCCTGAGACCCACCGTAGGTAATCAGAATACATTTCTCATCAGAAAGCTTTATGATATCTTTGGCACCGCTGTATTCCCCATAGTCCTTTATTAAATTGCCCTCCGGGTCCAAAGCAAATGCACCTCTGCCGGTTATCAGTAAGTAACCATTGTCCGTAGCTGCAAAGCTGCGGATATAGTCATCTCTGTACAGTTCTTCGTCCAAAGCGATATCATGCCGGCTGCCGTCAGGCTTATAGGAATATATCCGGTACTGCCCACCTTCGTCTACCGACAGGACGCATAGGGCTTCGCTATTTGAGGCTGAGATGCCCGACACGCCCTCTGCCGTCACTTCCGGCAAGGCCTCAATTTGCATTGTCTCCCTATCCAGCCGGAAGAAACAGGCTGTTTTCTGAAGATCGTATCCATACATGAACACACCCTCCGGGCAGGCGACAGCATCCGCCAGAGTCACATCGTCCACCGGCATGCTTATCAGCTCACTCTTTACCCTTGAGCCCTTTCCCTCAGGCAAAATATCTACCGGCTTCGAAGTGGAAGCATTTTCTGAATTTGCAGCAGGTGCATCCTTTGATGACGTGCACCCAGTAAACAGTAAAACCGTAAGCAGCAAGGCCAACACTATTGATGTTCTCTTCTTCATGGCTTTCTCCCTAAGCGGACAGTTTAATACGTTCGACCAACATTAGTTTACTGAATTCGACCGTTTCTTGTCAAGTCTAATTTATTCGACCCCAGTTTTTTCAAAGCCCAGCATATGCTGCCCTTATCCCCAGTTTCCCATAAGTCCCGACCGCTCTCCTCCGGCTCTCCGGTCCGGCTCCGTACTTCAACCTGTCTGCCCCGAAGAGCGCTCCCTCTGTCTTCCCTGCTTCTCCGATAGCTTTTTGGCAGTATAAGATCCCCTGCAAAAATGCAGGGGACCCGCTTCATTACTATTCAGAACAATTTATAAAAGCTTGCACCTTTGCCGTAGCCTGTGAAACATTTCCCCTCCGGGCAGGAAGGGGCCTGCATCACGGGATGCTTCGGTCCACACTCTGGGTCTGAATCTTATTTGCATTCCTTTCTCATTGCAGAGTATCCGATAAGCACCGTCCACACATAGGCGCAGGTCTTGGGTATCATCAGCATCCCAATCATGGGATTTACGTCCGCCCACAGCACCACCGGGATATAGAAGCCAAAGCTCAGCACTATGGTGCGCCACATCCAGCGAAAGGCCCCATCGCCATGTTTCCTCCCGCTGCGATAGAACAGCACTATCACTACAAGCCCCATCAGCGCAAAAGGAATGTTGCGATATATGCCCCAGGACAGCGGCGCATCTGCACTGAGCCACTGGTTTTGCGGCATCATGCACAGAGCGATACGCAGTCCGGCCAAGCCGTATACGGCAGCAGTCAGGCCCTTTTTGCCCCGGATATCGTACCGCTTCCTCCACACATAGTACAGCAGCACATAAAAAACCGTCATGGTGACCGAGGTGATCCACTTTCCCAGCCCCAGGGGGACGGTATAGTTCTCCAGACCGGTGGTACACAGCGCCAACGCCCGGGGAACCAGATGGAAGGAATCTCCTGCTCCCAGTACCACAGCCATCCAGCCAAACAGCCGGAACTGACTTTCGCCCTTGCTGCCCCGTATCATCAGGATGCCGATGGTAATTACGGAAATCAAATAGACTGCGTCAAATACGGTCTCTGCTATTGCCTGCATGATTCATTCTCCTTTATCTTCAGTGTTATTACCAAGCGCCCAGGCGGCATATGCCGCTCTGCGGAAATTGCGGCCAAAGAGCAAACCGGCCAGCAGAAGCGAAGCGCCCAATCCGGTATAAAAGACCGCTATGAACCGTTCCGGCGCCAGACCGCTGAGTCGCAGGCCTATACCTCCGCTCATCATCACAGCCATAACGGCAAAGGCCTTTCCGTCAAAAAACTTGAGGAAAAAATGCCGCTCTTCCACATAGGAACGGATTCTGGCTGTGTGCTTCTTAACCAGCCTTCCAAAGACAAGTTTCTGGAACAGTGCAAAGAACAGGACTGACAGCAGCAAATTCAGCCCTGTCAGATAGGACGGATAAGCTTTCAATCCAATGCGCAGGATGTTTATTCCCGCCACGCTCCACACCAGGCAGGCAAGGAGCAGCAGAGTATTTCGTTTCACTTTCATTGTATTTCTCCTTTTCTGAACAGTGTTCAGTTTCCCGGGCAAAAAAACCCACAGCTTGGTGGGAATTTTAATATAAGGTCCTGCGGACTATCTCCAGCACGGCTGCCGGATCATAGTCATGGCGCAGCAGAGCGGAAAGCAACAGGGAAAACAGGACGCCGGCAAATTTCTCCGCCGTAAACTGCCCATTGAAAGCATCCGGACGGATCTTGTCGTCCCGCTCCAGCACGGACTGCAGACCATCCAAAATGTGCTGCCAGGTCTGAAGCATCCGCCGTTTACCGTCCGGTCGGTCCTCCCCTATGAATCCCAAAGAGTGGAAATCAAAAAAGCCGGGGTACAGCCGGCAGCCGTACTCCATCCGTTGGTACAGCCAGCTAAGGCAGGCCTGAGTGTCCTGAAATGCCATCCCGTCTTCCTGGCGGTGAAATATCTCACACCAGACACTTTCTACCGCAGCCTCCATCAGTGCCGTTTTGGATTCAAAATAATTGTAGATGGAGCCCACGGATACCCCGCAGGCGGCAGCAACAGAACGAATATTGACCGCAGCCCAGCCTTGCTGCCGGATGAGCTCCCGGCTGGTTTTTAATATCTCCTCTTTTGACGTAACTACAGTATTCATTCAAACACCTCAATATGAACGATGTTCATTATATAGAAGAGCCTTTGAATTGTCAAGGGTGGGCCGGGTAAATCCTGTGGGAAACAAAAAATCAAACTGTCCGGGGCCGTGATTCGGGTCTGAATACGCAGATACAGCCGCCCATGGAGCTGCTGCGGCCCACTGCAAAGCTTCCCCGGTACCAGGCTCCAGGGCAGGGGCTGCGCTCATTGCATTGCAGAGAAAATCTGCTCGTTATACTTTACGGCGAGGTCATCCGGTTTAAGCGCTCTGGCAAGTCCGTGATATCTCTTTGCCAGCGCCTTCTCCCCCAGCCAGTAATAGCACACGCTGAGCTGCACATAGGGAATATAGTCGTAACAGTCCTGATTGATGAAGGCGCCGCCCCTGGTGGTCTTTTCCCGGGAGGCCGCCGTCTCATACCAGAAAGCCGCCGCCCTGTAGTTTTTCCGGCCCATGAAATGCCTGCCTATATCGCAGCAGGTCTCCGCCCGGGGGGCATCCTCCGCCAGGCTTTTCATCAGGGCCTCCATGGCTTTACCCGGCTTTCCCAGCAGGTCATGGCACACGGCCTCCATTCTCGCGGCATCCAGGCGGTTTTCCAGCCAGGAGTCCGGCATGGACAGGAATTTTTCAAATTCCTCTATCGCCTCTCCATAGCACTTATGATAGAACAGTTCCCTGGCATAGTAAAAACGCTCCCGTGGGCCAAGGCTCCGCCCCTCCGCCAGCTGTTTTTCGTAAATACGCAGATTTCTGTCCGGGTCTCCGGGCTTTGTTTTTCTGTGTTCAACCACCACATCGCTGCGAAGTATTTTCCCTCTGGGGGCGATGGCTTCGTGCACCGCTCCCCTCCAGCATAAGCCGGCCCCGTTTTTTATAAGCCTCTCCCTTTCATAGGAGAAGCTGGGCCTGCCCCCTTGGTCAAAGGCCACATTGTAGGGCATCAACACCACAGTGACCTGAGGGTCCAGGCTCTCTTTCAGCTCCAAAAGGGCCTGCAGGCTGGCAGGAGGCAGCACATCGTCGGCATCCATCCACATCAGATAGTCCATGGTCCCCTTGGAAAAAGCAAAATTCCTGGCCGCCGAAAAGTCGTCGCACCACTGAAAATCGTAGAGCTTATGGGTATATCCGGCAGCTATTTCCTTTGTACGGTCTAGGGACCCGGTATCCACAATGACTATTTCATCCACTGCCGGAGCTATACTGTCAAGGCAGCGGGCCAGTACCTCTTCCTCGTCCCGCACTATCATGCAAAGGCTGATGCTCACCATATTGATGCATTCCTCTCCTTCCCCGGATTGCTTCCATCATGCCATATTCATTATATTTGTAATAAAGATGCACATTCCCCTCTGAACATAAATGGCTTTTTATCTCTGGTCGCTGATGGTGGCGCTGCTGTTGCTCTCCTCCAGAGCGGTTAGGGGGTCGTAAGGAGCCCCACTGGCAGTACCGGAGAGCAGGGCAATATCCACCGCATTTTCCGGTATGCCCCAGGAGTTGCCGGAAAATAGGAACACCGCCCGGTCAACCACATAGCCCCTGGTGTTGAAGGCCACATTAAAAATAATGCTGCCGGTGGAGCCGGGATTCAAATAACCGGGCTGCCGCAGGGAGTAAAAGATGTTGTTCCTCACCAGCAGATCGGTGCTGCTCCCCTGGGTCACAAAGCCCCTGTTCACCACCCAGGTGGAGGAGTCCCCCGCCTGCTCCGGCCCGTAGACAGTGCAGTTCAATATCTGGTTCCCGTCCCCGGAGGTCTGAATGAACTCAACGGGATAGGGGTTGTCGCTGGTCATGCTAAGGCCGTCTATACTGCTGTCGTCACCGCTGAGCAGGAAAGGCACCACAGCCGCCTGGAGCAGTATCATCGCCCCGGCCCTGCCTCTGATCGTAAGGCCGGGCGTACTCACATTAAGCTGCTGAGAGACGGGATAAGTGCCCGGAAGAACGTTTATTACACCGTTGGGCAGGGCCTCCGTCAGTGCCTCCTGAATAGTCTGGAAGGGGGCCCTCTGGCTTCCGTCCCCTCCCGGCGCCGCGTCGGCCTGGACATAGAGATTATAGGGATCGGCCTCTATGCTGCCTGTGGCCCCGGTAGCGCCGGTGGCTCCATCGGCGCCGTCAGCTCCCGTAGGTCCCGTAGGCCCTGTAGGACCGGTGGGGCCTGTTGCTCCGACAGCGCCGTCAGCTCCGGTGGGACCCGTTGGTCCGGTAAAGCCCTGAATCCCCATGGGGCCCTGAGCACCTGCGGGGCCCTGAGCCCCCTCGGGTCCTTCCGGCCCTTCAGATCCCGTGGCCCCGGTGGGGCCGGTTTCTCCCTGAGGCCCCGTAGGTCCTGTAGCGCCGGTGGCCCCTGTAGCCCCGGTCGCTCCGGCAGCCCCCCTGGGGCCCTCCGGGCCAGCTTCTCCCTGAGCTCCCCCAGGACCGGCGGCTCCGGTGGCTCCTGTTGGTCCTGTGGGGCCCGGAGGCCCCGGCTCCCCGGCAGGTCCCATTGGCCCTGCCGGGCCTGTGAGCAGGCAAATGCGCTGACAGGGTATGCAGCAATTAGGGCCATCGCCCTTATTGTTATTGCAGTACATAGTGTCCAAAACCTCCGCTTTATGTTTCAAGCTATACTATGACTTTTGCGTTCCGTATGTTCCCCTCCGGGTCTTCATCTCCTTTAAAGCTGCTGCTTCTTCCTGCTTTTAAATCGTGTGTGATTAAAAATGCATTATATATGCAAAAGAACCCCTGCAATTTTCTCTGAAAATTGCAGGGGTTCTTTCCTAATGCTCAATACGGATAAATAGGTTCCACAGCTGCTCCGCGTCTCACCAGTTTTGGAAGAAGAGTATGAACTCCTCCGCCGCCTCCGTGGGTTTGTGGTAGGTCAAAGTAGTGAGGGCCACCTCCCAGACGTTGGGTGGGTTCTCCGGGATGACGGCCAGTCCCTCGGGAATATCCACCGGTTCTCCCACCAGGAAGCTTATGCCTCCGTTCTTCTGGCACAGGCTGTATATCAGCTGGGTGTCGGAGCTGCGCATGTACACGTTGGGCATGAAGCCCGCCTTCTGGCAGCGGGAGACAAAATCGTTTCCGCACTTGTTTTCCGCATCTATGGTTATGAAGCGCTCCTTGCGCAGCTGATTTACATTCAGACTTTTGAACCTGGACAGGGGATTGTTTCTGGACAGCAGGAAATACACCGGCTGGCTTTTTTTGACGTGTACTGTAAATACCTCCGGGTCCAGAGGCAGGGCACAGAAGGCCACATCCGCCTTTCCGCTCACCAGGGCATTTTCACATTCCGTGTCGAAGGCCTGCTGGAGATTCACGTTTATCTTGGGATGGAGCTGTCTGAAGCTGTCAAAGTCCTCAAAGGGAAAGACGTTTATCATTCCCGCGGGAATATAGACGTTCAGGGTCTGATTGTTCTGGAGCTTCATCTCTTCGATCTGTTCGGTGACATTGTTGTACTCCCGCATTATGTTCAGAGCGCTGTTCAAAAGCAGTTTTCCGTATTCCGTCAGCTCCAGTTTAGAGTTCCGCCTTATGAAGAGAGGCACCCCCAGCTCCTCCTCCATACGGGTTATTATCTTGCTTATCCCCTGCTGGGTGATGACGAGCTGGTTGGCCGCTTTTGTAAAGCTCATATATCGGCACACGGTAATAAAGCTGCTGAGCTGGTATATGTTCATACTTTTTTCCTCGCCTTTATCCGGGATGCCTCCCGGTTTTCTGCTTAATACTAATCGAAAACTATCAACGAATCAACATTTTTAGAGCTCCTGTCCGCCGAAATGTCAATATCGTCAAAAAATCGTCAGAGCCTTGTACGTTATTTACAAATATCCACAACTTTTTGGTTGTGGGAGCCAAGAAAAAGCAGTTATGTTTTTAACAAAGTTTCCAAGTTATTATATTAACAAGCCTGATGGCTAATGTTTGACAGGAAAACGGATTACATTCAAGGAGGAACTGAAATGTACACCACCAAATACCCTCATTTGGCCGAGCCTCTTAAGCTCAACCACGGCGGAATAACTCTTAAGAACAGAATCACCTGCGCTCCCCAGTGGAACTTTATGGCCAGCTACGACAACCACATCACCAGAGAGTGTGTTGAAGCAATCATCCCCTTTGCAAAGGGCGGCTCTGCTGTTGTGGCCATGGGCAGCGGCTTTATAAACAAGGAACTCCCCGCAGCCTGCCACCATGTTCCCGGCATGAGCGATCCCCACATCGTGGTAACTATCTCCCAGTGGGTGGAAGCAGCCCGCAGATGGGGCGCCAAGGCTGAGGTGGAGCTGGTTCCCGTCGCCTCCTACTTCGGCACTCACGAAGTTGAAAGCTCCGTTGGCATTCCTATGGACATCGATATAAACATCCTCACCCACGACGAGATCAAGCAGTTCATCCAGGACTACGCCGTTGCAGCCCGCCACGCCATGAAGGCCGGCGTTGACATCATCAACGTCCACGGCGCTCACGGCCAGCTCCCCGCCCTGCTCTTCAACCCCGTCTTTAACAAGCGCACCGACGAGTACGGCGCTCAGAACTTTGAGAACCGCTGCCGCTTTGCCGTTGAACTGCTGGACGCCATCCGTGGCGAAGTGGGCAACAACTGCGCCATCGAGTACCGCCTCAGCTGCACCGACATCGTGGAGGGTTCCCCCAGCGTGGAGGAAGTCATTGAGTTTGCAAAGGTCATCCAGAGCAAGATAGACATGCTCCTTATCTCCCGGGGCTGCCTGGCAATAAACAAGCTCATGCCTCTCATCCTCCCCTGCACCTACATAGACCACGGCATCAACATCGAGTACGCCGCCAAATTCAACGCCGCTCTGGACATCCCCGTGGGCGTTGTGGGCGCCGTCACTTTTGAGCAGGCTGAAGAGGCCGTCGCCACCGGCAAGGTGGAGTACGTGGCCATGGGCCGTCAGAACATCGCCGACCCCGACTGCGTCAACAAGGCCCTCCACGGTCAGGAAGAGGACATCTGCCCCTGCATCCGCTGCAACACCTGTATCAGCCGCAGCCACTTCTTCATGAAGCCTCCCCGCTGCGCTGCCAACCCCAAGTACAACAGAGGTATGGACTACAACTACATGCCTCCCATCAAGAAGAAGAAAAAGGTTGCCGTTGTGGGCGGCGGCCCTGCCGGTCTGGAAGCAGCCAGAGTTGCCGCCGAGCGCGGTCACGACGTGACCCTCTTTGAGAAGGGCGACGTTCTGGGCGGCGTGTTCCGCGGCGCCGGCGCTGCTCCCTTCAAAGAGGATCTGCGCAAGTACCTGGCTTACGTCATCCGCAAGGCCCACGAGCAGGAGAACCTCACCATCCGTATGGGCACCGAGGCCACTCCCCAGCTCCTGGATGCCGAGGGCTTCGACGCTGCCATTATCGCCATCGGCAACGTGCCCTTCTTCCCCGGCTGGCTCACCTGCAAGGACCCCGGCCGCGTGGTTCTGGTCAACGACATTGACAGCGGCGCAGCTCAGGCCGGCAAGGACATAGTCATCGTAGGCGCCGGCATCACCGGTCTGGAGACCGCCCTCCGCTTTGCCCGTCTTAACCGCAACGTCACCGTTATCGATATGCTGGACCGTGAGCACATCGGCCAGACCGTGGCTCCCATCAACGGCTATGCCCTCTTCAACCTTCTGGAGGAAGAGAAGTGGACCCTAATGTGCGAGACCAAGCTGGTTGACGTCACCGAAGAGGGCGTCATCGTGGAGACCAAGGACGGCAAGCAGCAGACTCTGGCCGCCGACACCGTCATTCTGGCCATGGGCGGCAAGCCCAATCAGGAGCTCATCCGTTCCTTTGAGCAGACCATCCCCGAGACCTATGTGGTAGGCGACTGCAACGGCGAGCTGGGCAACCTGTGGAACTCCGTCACCACCGCTTTCGACGCGGCAATGGTGCTCTGATTAGGAGAATAAGCCATGGCAAACTTCAATAAATATCCTCATGTGTTCTCACCTATCCAGGTGGGAACCATGACCCTTAAAAACCGCATCCAGTTCTCCCCCATGATATGCGCCCTGGAGACTCCCACCGGCGAGATCACTCAGGAGTACATCGACTGGATAGCTCAGCAGGCCCGCACCGGCGCCTCCCTCATCACCATCGGCGGCACCTCCATCGACCATGAGACCGGCGACGATTTCGAGAGCGAGATCGACATCACCACCGACATGAACGTGGTTGGCCTTAAACGCCTTGCAGACGAGGCCCATTACCGTGGCGCCAAGATCTCCATCGAGCTGGTCCACGCAGGCCGGGGCGCAATGCCCCGCCTGCTGAAGGACGGCGTGGCCATCTCCTCCAGCGTCTTTCCCGCCACCGGCGGTCCCGAGGGCGTGGGCAACACCCACATCCGTGAGATGACCTATGCAGATATCGAGCACATCTGCCAGCGCTATGCCGATATCGCCGACCGTATGGCCCGCTGCGAGTTCGACGCCATCATGCTCCACTGCGCCCACGGCAACCTTATCGCCCAGTTCATGTCCCCCCGCTTCAATCACCGCACCGACTGGTACGGCGGCAGCTTTGAGAACCGTATGCGCTTCCCCCTTCAGATAATGAAGGCAGTGCGTGACCGGGTTGGCAAGCGCCTGAACATCGACATGCGCATCAGCGGCGACGAGCTCATCGAAGGCGGCCTGAAAGTTGAGGACATGATAGAGTTCGTGAAGCTGGCCCAGGAATATGTGGACAGCGTCCATGTCTCCGTGGGTCTGGTCATCGAGGCCGACTACTTCTACTACAGCATGCCTCCCTACTATCATCCCCACTGCCACAACGTGAAATATGCCGAGGCCTTCAAGAAGTGCCCGGATATACACATCCCCGTCACCACCGTGGGCAGCATCACCACCGTGGCTGAGGCAGAGGAGATCCCGGTCGCCGGCAAGGCCGACATGGTGGCTATGGCCCGTCCCCTTATGGCCGAGCCCAACCTGCTGAAGAATGCCTACGCCGGCAAGGAAGAGAACAGCCGTCCCTGCCTGCGCTGCTTCGAGTGCGCTTCCGCTGTGGCCCACCAGCTCCACTGCGCAGTCAACCCCACCTGCGGCCGTGAGACTCAGTACCGTGTTCTCCCCAGAGCCGAGGAGAAGAAAAAGTGCGTAGTCATCGGCGGCGGCCCCTCCGGAATGCTGGCCGCTCAGGTACTGGCCAAGCGTGGCCACGAAGTCACTCTCTTTGAAAAAGAGGCTGAGCTGGGCCGGAAACTTTATGAGATAAGTAACCTCTCCTTCAAGAGTGACATGCGCCGCTACTGGAAGTGGGACGTGGAGACCACCAAGAAGTGCGGAGCCAAGGTGCTGCTGGGCACCGAGGCCACCCCCGAACTGGTCATGGCCGAAGAACCCGACGCCATCTTCATCGCCGTGGGCTCCTCCCCCATCGTTCCTCCCATCCCCGGTATAGAGCGCAGCGCCGGCATTCTGGACGTGGACAACGACCGGGTAGAGCTGGGCAAGAAAGTAGTGGTCTGCGGCGGCGGACTCTCCGGCACCGAGTGTGCCCTGGAGCTCGCCTACAAAGGCCATGATGTCACCGTTGTGGATATGCTGCCTGTCCAGGCCTTTGCCAAGGATGCGGCTCCCGCCCCCTACACCATGCTCCATGCTCTGCTCAAGGAGAACAATGTGAAGCTCATCGGCGACTCCAAGGTTCTGAGCATCAGCGACAAGGGAGTGGAGATAATCGACCGCGATCTGCGCCACCAGTTCCTGGAGGCCGACACCGTGGTGAACGCCCTGGGTATGCGGGCAAACAAGGAGATAGTCGACCGCTTTGCCGGTCTGATCCCCGAGGTCTATGTTATAGGCGACGCCGCCGGCGCAGGTAATATGCGCCACGCCACCGCCTCCGCCTTCATTCCCGCCGTGGAGTGCTGACCTGATCTTCCCTTATCTGAACTCTCCCCGCCGTCCCCCGGGCGGCGGGACAGAGCTTCAGATTTTATGTGCCGTGAAAAGTTAAATAAATAACACTATCTTTTGGGTTTTTGGAACTTAAAAATAAAAAAGAGAGGTTTTATCAATGAATCAGACAAAGTCAAAAAAGTACGGTCTGACCATTACCATTCTGTTTATCTCCATGCTTCAAATGGGTGGTATGGGTCTCTCCCCTTCCCTGGCTTCCATATCCGCAGAAATGCCTGAGGTCCCCGTCTCCATCGTTCAGACCCTGACCTCCTTCCCCTCCCTGGTTATGATTTTCGTTTGCCTGCTGGCCAACAAGCTGGTCTTCAAGTTCGGCAAGAAGCTGATACTCCTTGTGGGCGCCGCCTGCATCTCCGCCGTGGGCCTGCTGGGTTACCTCTTCAGCAGCAGCATAGTGCTGCTCTACATCTGGGCCGCTCTCCTGGGCGTGGGCTTTGGAACCGTTCTTCCCACCACCAGCGGCGTCCTGGCCGAGAACTATGAGGGCAAGGCCCGCAGCACTCTCATGGGCGTCCAGTCCGTGTTCACCAACATCGGCGCCATGTACCTCACTTATGTGGGCGGCTGGGCTGCCGCAGTGCACTGGCACCTGAACTACCTGGTCTACCTCTACGCCCTCATTCCCGTGATCCTGGGCATTATCTTTCTTCCCAATGACAAGCCAAATCAGGCTGCCGCCGCCCAGGAAGAGGGAGAGAAGGTCTCCGTCCGTTCCCTTGCCAAGACCACCTGGGTCTACGGCGCCATCACCTTCCTGTTTATGATCCTCTACGGCGTGCACTCCGCAAATATCTCCTTCTTCGTGGTTGAAAAGGAACTGGGCTCCCCTGCCCTGGTTGGCACCATCATGGCCGTCTGCACCATCGGCGGTATGGTTGGCGGCGCCACCTTTGGCTTCGTAAACAAGATATTCAAGACCTACACCTTCTGCGCTGCCTTCGTGCTCATGGCCATCGGTATGTTCATCACCATTGCCGCCGACGGTATAGTGGCAGTTATGGTAGGCGCGGTCATAGTGGGCTGCTCCATCAGCTGGGACATCCCCCAGTCCATGCTCTCCATTACCAACGACAACGCCGTGGCCGCAGCCGCCATGGCCTGCTCCGTGGCCCACATCGGCGGCCAGATAGGCACCCCCTATATAAGCCTCATCGAGTCCTTTGGCGGAGAGCCCATCGTCTGCCTGCTCATCTCCCCCATCTTCCTTGTTATAATGGGCCTTATCTCCGTCTGGGTCATGAAGAAGGCCAGCCAGGTAAACGCCTGAATCCTAAAGCAGTATTCCCAAAGTTTTCAAAAGGCATGTGTCCCGCGGGACATATGCCTTTTTGACATATCAGCCCGGAGCCTCTTCTACTTTTGTCCGGGCGGAGCTGAGTTAAGGAAACTTTAAGATTTGAGGCAGCCGGGCCCTGTTGACCTTTGTGCCAGAGAGGAATATAATTTGTTCTGTCCGTTGCCGAAGGGTTCTGCGCTCAGGCAACGGACAGGATCTTCAAAAATGACAGGGGAAACTTACATATGACCAAGACACCTGTGTTTTCAGGCATAGAACAGCTGCCCCGGGGCCAGGCCTCGGATAGTCTGTGCAAGGGCTGCATAGTTCTGGAGGGCGGAGCCTTCCGGGGGGTCTACACCTCCGGCGTACTGGACGCCCTGATGGAGGCGGACATAAACATGGAATGCACTGTAGGCGTCTCCGCCGGAGCCCTCAACGGCATGAACTATGTCTCCGGCCAGATAGGCCGCTCCGCCAGGATAAACCTGCAATTTCGCCGGGACCCCAGGTACGTGGGCATTCGGGCCTACCGATCCAACCGGGGCATCATTGGCTTTGACTTTGTGCTGGACGAGTACGACAGGGACGACCCGCTGGATATGGAAGCCCTGAACCGGGAGGACCGGCGGCTGGTGGCCGTGGCCACCAACTGCCGTACAGGACAGCCGGAGTATTTTGAAAAGGGCCGCTGCCAGGATATACTCAAAGCCATACAGGCCTCCGCCTCCATGCCCTATGTGTCCCGCCCGGTGACGGTGGACGGCATCCCCTGCCTGGACGGGGGCTGCTCGCTGAACATCCCCTACCGCTGGGCTCTGGAGCAGGGCTACGAGAAAATAGTGGTGGTGCGCACCCGGCCCGCCTCCTTCCGCAAGAAGGAGAGCAGCAGAGCCTCCAAAATGGCCCGGCGCTTTTACAAGAGCTCCCCGGCGCTGGCCGAATCCATAGCCGACAGCGACGCCAGATACAACCGGGAATGCGACGAGCTGGAGCGGCTGAAGGAAGAGGGACGGGTATACGTGATAAGCCCCAGCTCCTCCAACTCTGTCAGCCGTTTGGAGAAGGATATGGAAAAGCTGGGAGAGTTCTACTACCTGGGCTATTCCGACGGTCAGAACCATCTGGACAGTCTCCGGGAATACCTGGAGAGCTGACAGGAGGCATACAAAAAAGCAAAGCACAGGCTTCCGCCTGTGCTTTGCTTTTTGCCGTTTATTCTCCCCTCCGGCGCCGCACCAGGGTCCACAGCAGGAAAAAGCAGGCCACCATCTGCCCCGGCAGGCTGGGATAATACAGGCACCGGGGCAGTTTTCCAATGGCCGGGTGGCTCAGGATACCCAGAGCAGCGCATCCGAACAGGGCCAGAGTCCACAGCGTTATTTGCAGAGCATAGGGACTGTCCCTCTCCTCCGGGCCGCTTCTCCAGCTCCTGCGCCGCTCCAGCTGCCTTATCAGCTCTTCTTCCCTGTCCAGCCCTCTGACCAGGAAATATGTGCGCCGGAAACGGCGGCTGCTCATGTTCTGTACCAGGCATACGGCAGCCAGGCTGCCGCCCCTGTCCTTCAGCTTTTCAACTACCACTATCTCCCGGGCCCGGCCGGGCAGCTCCGGCCTCCTGGCCAGCTCTCTTAAAAGCCGCTGGGTCCTGAAATCCCCCAGCAGGTTATCCACGGTGTTTCCGCCGTAGTCCGTCATTTCCCGGGCATCCAGGGCAAAGAGCCGGTCCTCCTCCGTTAGAAAGAACACCGTGGCATCCTGCACCCTGCGCCTGCCCAGCCTAAAAGCCAGAAAGAGCACCAGCGCCGTGACCAGCACGCACAGTCCTAGCCCCATAGCCTGCACCGACAAGCCCCGGCGCAGCATCAGCACCGTCCCTCCCCCTGCCAGCAGCAGGGCCAGGGCGCTTATGCCCAGCACGCCTCCGATGCCGCCCAGGGCAAAACGGCTTTTGCCCGCGCTGTCCGGGGACAGCCATATGTCTTTGATCTCCATTATCCTTCACCTCTCCTGCCCGGCCGGGCAGACCGGTCATTCCCTGGCTCCGCCGTCCCCTCCGCTGCCGTAGAAATCCAGGAAGCGGCGCAGCTCCGGCCCGGCGGGACTGCTGAGGAGCCTGCGCTTCTCTCCCCTTTCCAGCAGTCTGCCCTCATGGAAAAACAGCAGCTCATCGGCCATGCGCTCTGCCTGCTGCAGGCTGTGGGTTATGAGCACCAAGGCACAGCCGCTGCGGCGGCAGTAGTCCCTCATCAGTTTTTCCGCCAGCAGGCTGCCCTCCATGTCCATGGCGGCGGTTGGCTCATCCAGGAGCAGAATATCGAAATCTCTCATCATCAGCCGGGCCAGGGCCATCCGGGCGGTCTCTCCCCCGGAGAGTTGCCGGGCCCGCTTGTCCGCCAGCTGCTCTATGTCCAGCTCTGCCATCAGCTCTTCCGCCCGCCGGGGGTCCCGCTTTCCCAGGAGAATATTGTTTTTTACGCTCATGCGGAAGGCGTAGTTCTTCTGGGGCATGTAGCCCAGGCTCAGGCCCTTTTCCAGCTTCCGTCCCGGCTCATCCGCCGGTACCGCCCCGGCAAGCACCTTGGCAAAGGTGCTTTTGCCGCTGCCGTTTGCCCCGATGACGCAGTATATCTTTCCGCCCTCCAGCTCCAGCTCCGGCACCTCCAGCACCCGGCGGCCCTCATAGGTCTTGCTAAAGGCCTGAATCTTCATCGGCTCAGCCCCCTTTGCAGCAGGGATATGGCCAGGTTCACCAGCAGTGAGGCCCCCAGGAGTATCATGCCCAGGGCTATGCCCAGGGAGAAATCCCCCCGGTTGGTGTAGAGCATGATGGCCGTGGTCATCACATTGGTTTTCCAGGCAATGGCTCCCCCCACCATGGACACGGCCCCCACCTCGGCTATGGCCCGGGAGAAGGCCAGCAGATAGGCCGAACAGATCTGATAGGTACACTCGTTCATCAGCAGGACGAGGGTACATCCTCCCCCAAGGCCCAGGCCCCGGGCCGTCTCCCTCACCGCCGGGGCTATGCCGGAGACATAGCTCTCCATGCTGCCCACCACTATGGGCGTTATCAGCACCACCTGGGCCAGGACCATTATCTCCACGGTGAAGAGCAGCTTCATGTGCCGGAAAGGCCCCACCCCGGAAAACAGCATATAGAATATCAGCCCGCAGACCACCGGCGGCATGCCCATTAGGGTGCGGTTCAACACCAGCAGAGCCCCCCGGCCCCGAAAGCGGCAGGAGCCCAGCCAGACGCCCAGGGGCAGGCCGATGAGCAGGGCCAGCAGGGAGCTGGCAAGGCTCATGCGGGCGGTGACGGAGAGGATATTGCAGAGCTCCCTGTCTCCGCTGAGTATCAGCTCCAGAGCCTTTTCCGCTGCGCTTCCCATTTTTTCACCTCTCTATAGAAAATCCCCGGAAGGAGCAGGGCTCCCCCTGGGGAAATTTTAATATCTTTCCGCTGTAAAATCAAGCCTGGCCGCCGTTGGCCACGAAGGCAAGGAAGGTAGCCTTGTCGGTGAGGATGTAGGCCCCCATCTCCTCGGCCATCACCAGGCAGGCTCCCATACCGGTGTTGGCAGAGATATACCAGTCGGTGTAGTCGGCGAAGGACTCGGCCTCGGCGGTGATGCCCAGCTCCTCAGGCCAGAGGGCCAGCTCCTTGGTGTGGGTTCCGGAGCCGTCGCCCCGGGAGATGAAGCTGTACTTGCCCTGGGCTATGGCCGCAAAGGCATCCAGTACGCTGGGGCAGGCGGCAGCGCCGGCGGGGTCGGAAGAGGGCCCGCAGAGGACAAAGTAGTTGTAGATAAAGGAGAGGCGCTCCGCATCAAAGCCCTCAACCGTGCGGGCATAGCCCGCCTCCACAAAGGCCTCTTCCTGGGACTTGGAGTGGACCAGGATAAGGTCGGCGTTGCCGTACTGGGCGGCGGCTATGGCCTTGCCGGTGCCGGCGGACTGGACCTCAACGCTGTAGCCGTACTCCTCCTGGAAGATGGGCAGCAGGTAGCCCAGCAAGCCGGAGTCGTTGACTGAGGTGGTGGTGGAGAGGCGGATGGTCTTGGTCTCATCGGTGGCGGCGGCTATCTCGCCCTCATACACCGGGGCTTCCTCCAGCAGATAGAAGAGGTTCTCGCCGTATTCCTCCACCCCGTAGTTGGCGGCCAAGTCCAGGGCCTCCCGGCTCAGCATCCAGTGGATGAGGGCGTCGGCCCCGGCGGTATTCACCGCCACGTCGCTGACGGCGTTGCCGTCGGCATCGGTAAAGGGAGCCTCAGGGTCAACGGCAATGAGGGTATAGGTGTTGAGCATGCTGTCGTCGGCCTCGTAAAGTATCTTGGTATCTACGATAACTGCCTGGGCGCTCTCCTCAGTCTCCACGGTCTCGGCGGGGACCTGAGTGGGCTCTGCCGCCGGGGCCTCCGTCTCGGCGGTAGTGGAGCCGGAGCAGCCGGAGAGCAGGGCGGCTATCATAGTCAGTACCAGCAAAAGGGCTATGCTTTTCTTCATTTTCTTCCTCCATAGAATATAAAAATAGACGGCCGGTCCCAGACATGGTCCGCCCCGGCACGGCATTGGCCGCACCTGAGCAGCTTCTGGAAAGAGGCTCGTCCACCGCTTTACAGCAAATATTCATTTCACTGCGGTCCCTGTCTTGCAGACCGGCTTTCACATAGGGGGATTATATCACAGCCGCCCCCCCTCTTTCAACTCTTTTCTTCTTTTCTTTTTCTCCTTCTTGGTGTATAGTGTCAGCAAAAGAAAAAAGCACAGGAGGAACTGTCATGAGCAAAGCAGCCCCTTCGATGGACGACTGGCTGAGAGAGGCCAAGGAGCAGGAGAGCGCCCCGAAAATCGGCATGTATCTGTTTCACGACGGGGTAGTGCGCCAAAGCCCCAGGGCCCTGGTGCGCCAGGGAGGCGGCAGCGCCGGTCCCGTCACCGGCATGCTCTTCTCCTATGACCGGGAGAAGCTGGACGCGGCCATAGCCGCCGCCTATGAGCTGGAGGGGATATACTACATCCGGGTCTGGCTCAACGAGGGCCTGCTTAGTGTGGGCGACGACATCATGCGGGTACTCATCGGCGGGGATATCCGTCCCCACGTGGTGGAGGCCCTGCAATACCTGGTGGGGCGCATCAAGGACGAATGCGTCAGCGAACAGGAGCTCAATTGAATTTAGCCGCAAGAAGC
>CASFJB010000017.1 GCA_949294945.1 uncultured Eubacteriales bacterium | reverse complement strand
CTGGAGGAGATGTACTCCGCCTCCCTGCTGGACAAGAAGTTCACCGGGGGTATGATGCACCTCATAGTGCCGGAGAAGATAGGCCGCTGCCGCATTGAGGCGGTGGCCATGGAAGGGATAAAAGACTGGATGGCCGCGGGAGGTATAATCCAATGAACATCAGTATAGCTCCCGGCGAGAGAAGCGGCCGGGTGAAGATACCCGCTTCCAAATCCCAGGCCCACCGGCTGCTCATCTGCGCCGCCCTGGGCGAAAAGGAAACTCTTATTGAATGCGACGGGCTCTCGGCGGATATACGCTCCACTGCCCAGTGTCTCAATGCCCTGGGGGCGGACATCCGCTCCAGTGCAGACGAGAGCAGCCTTTCCGTCCGGCCCTTAGAAGAAGTTCCTGAGGGGCTCTGTCACCTGCCCTGCGGGGAGAGCGGCAGCACGCTGCGTTTCCTCCTGCCGGTATGCGGGGCTCTGGGAGCCCAGGCGGTTTTCCACATGGAGGGCAGGCTGCCCCAGCGGCCCCTGGCTCCCCTGGACGCCCAGCTGAAGGCCCACGGCATGGAGCTGAGGCAGGAGGGCCAGCTGCTCTGCTGCTCCGGCAAACTGGAGGCCGGGGACTATGAGCTGCCGGGGAACGTGTCCTCCCAGTACATCTCCGGGCTGCTGATGGCTCTGCCCCTGGTGGAGGGGGACAGCCGTCTCACCGTCACCGGCAGCATAGAGTCGGCGGCCTACATCACCATGACGGAGGACGCCCTGGGGCTTTCCAATATAGCCTTTACCAAGGAAAACAACAGCTATTCCATCCCCGGCGCTCAGCGCTGCCGCCTGCCCGGCTCTCTCCGGGTGGAGGGGGATTTCTCCAACGCCGCCTTCTTCCTGTCCATGGGGGCCCTGTCCCCGGAGGGGATAGAGGTCACGGGCCTTAACCCCGCCTCCCACCAGGGGGACAAGGCGGGAGTGGACATTCTCCGCGCCTTCGGCGCCGAAATACGGGAGCTGGAGGGCGGTTACTTTGTCCGCCGCTGCAAGCTCCGGGGCCTGACCATAGACGCAAAGCCCATCCCCGACCTTATCCCGGTGCTCAGCGTGGTGGCGGCTCTGGCTGAGGGAGAGACCCGCATAGTCAATGCCGGGAGGCTGCGGCTGAAGGAGTCGGACCGGCTCGCCAGCACCGCCGCTCTCATCCGCTCCCTGGGCGGGGAGGCGGAGGAGCTGGAGGAAGGCCTGGTCATTCAGGGCAAGCCCCGGCTCTCCGGCGGCAGCGTGGACTCCTGGGGTGACCACCGCATCGCCATGGCGGCGGCAACGGCCGCCTGCGGCTGCACCTCCCCGGTGGAGCTCAGCGGCGCCCAGGCGGTGAACAAGTCCTATCCCCGCTTCTGGGAGGACTTTGAAAAGCTTACAGGAGGCGAAGCATGAGCAGTTCTTACGGTGAAAACATACGGCTGAGTATTTTCGGCCAGTCCCATTCCCCGGCCATAGGCATGACCCTGGAGGGCATACCCGCCGGAGAGCACATAGATTTTGACCAATTGCAGCGCTTTATGGAGCGCCGGGCCCCGGGCCGCAAGGCCTACTCCACAGCCCGCAAGGAGGCGGACAGGCCGGAGTTCCTCTCGGGAGTCCGGGATGAATACACCTGCGGCGCCCCTCTCAGCGCTATAATCAGAAACGGGGACACCCGCTCCAAGGACTATGCCGCTTTCTCTGCCCTGCCCCGGCCCGGCCACGCCGACTACACCGCCGACGTGAAATACTTCGGTTACCAGGATTACGCCGGAGGCGGCCACTTCTCCGGGCGGCTCACCGCCCCCCTGTGCATAGCCGGGGGCATCTGCCTTCAGATACTCAAACGCCAGGGCATAGAGGTGATATCCCGGATAAAGTCCATAGGCCCGGTGGCCGACGAGAGTCCGCTGCTGTTCTCCACCGCCGGGAAGGATTTCCCCACCGTGGACGAGGCGGCGGGAGAGGCCATGCAGGCGGCCATTGAAGAGGCCCGGATGCAGGGGGATTCCCTGGGCGGCGTCATCGAGTGCGCCGTGCTGGGCCTGCCCGCCGGTCTGGGCGACCCCATGTTCGGGGGCATGGAAAACCGCATCGCCGCCATAGTCTTCGGCATCCCCGCCGTCAAGGGCATAGAGTTCGGCGCAGGCTTTCAGTCGGCCTGGCTCCGGGGCAGCGAGAACAACGACAGCTTCATCATAGAAAACGGACAGATAAAGACCCGCAGCAACAACTGCGGCGGCATCCTGGGCGGCATCACCGACGGCATGCCCCTTGTGTTCCGGGCTGCAATAAAGCCCACTCCCTCCATAGCCAGGGAGCAGGACAGCGTGGACATGCGGGAACTGAAGGAGGCCAAGCTCAGCGTGGGCGGCCGCCACGACCCCTGTATAGTCCCCCGGGCGGTGCCCTGCATGGAGGCCGCCGCCGCCATAGCCGTATACGACGCCCTGCTGGGGCGCAGAAAGGAATTGAGGTAGAGAGAGATGGACCTGAGCGACTACAGAAAGCAGATAGACGAGATAGACGACGAGCTGGTGAAGCTCTTCTCCCGGCGTATGGAGACCGCCGCCGCCATAGCCCGGTGCAAGCAGGACATGGGCAAAGGGGTCATGGACGCAAAGCGGGAGCGGGAGAAGCTGCTGGACATCCTGGGCAAGTGCCCGGAGGAGTTCCAGGACTACACGTCCTCCCTCTATTCCCTCATTTTTGAGCTGAGCCGCAGCTACCAGCACCGCATCCTGGGCACCGGCTCCGCTCTCACGGAGCAGATACAGTCCGCCATCGAGAACACCCCCAAGCTCTTCCCCGCCAAGGCCAGCGTGGCCTGCCAGGGGGTGGAGGGGGCCTATTCCCAGCTGGCCTGCGAGAAGCTCTTCCGCCTGCCGGGCATCTTCTACTTCAGCAACTTTGATTCCGTATTCTCCGCCATAGAGAAGGGCCTGTGTCAGTACGGGGTGATACCCCTGGAAAACAGCACCGCAGGCTCCGTCAACAAGGTCTACGACCTGATGATGCGCCACAATTTCCGTATCGTGCGCAGCGTGCGTCTCAAGGTGGACCACAACCTGCTGGTAAAGCCGGGCACCAAGCTCTCGGACATAAAGGAGATATATTCCCATGAGCAGGCCATAAACCAGTGCGCCGGATATCTTCAGAAGTTCAGCGGGGTGAAGATAATTCCCTGCGAGAACACCGCCGTGGCGGCAAAGTACGTTGCCCAGTCGGAGACCTCCGATGTTGCCGCCCTGTCATCCCGCTCCTGCATGAAGCTCTACGGCCTGGAATGTCTGGAGAGCTCGGTGCAGGATATGGGCAACAACTTCACCCGCTTCATCTGCATCTCCAAGAACCTGGAGATATACCCCGGGGCCGACCGCACCAGCCTTATGATGGTGCTGCCCCATACCCCCGGTTCCCTTTACAAGGTGCTCAGCCGCTTCTATGCCCTGGGTATCAACCTGAACAAGCTGGAGAGCCGCCCCATGCCGGAGCGGAACTTCGAGTTCATGTTCTATTTCGACCTGGACACCTCGGTTTACTCCCCCCAGTTCATCCAGCTCATGGGAGAGATGGAGACCATATCCGAGGAGTTCAGCTATCTTGGAAGCTACAGTGAGGTGATATGATGCTTAAATGCGGTCTTTTGGGCAGGAAGCTGGGGCACAGCTACTCCCCTGCCATCCACAGCATGCTCTCCGATTACAGCTATGAGCTCTTTGAACGGGAGCCGGAGCAGCTGGAGGACTTTCTCCTCCACGGGGACTGGGACGGAATAAACGTCACCATCCCTTATAAGAAAACCGTGCTGCCCTACTGCCGGGAGCTGAGCCCCCTGGCAGAGGAGATAGGCAGCGTGAACACCATAGTCCGCCGCCCGGACGGCAGCCTCTTCGGGGACAACACCGACGCCTACGGCTTTGAGAGCCTGGTGAAAAAAAGCGGCATAGCTGTCCGGGGCAAGAAGGCTCTGGTGCTGGGCAGCGGCGGAGCCTCCGTCACGGTGGTGGCGGTGCTGAAAAGGCTGGGAGCCGCCAGCGTCACCGTCATATCCCGCAGCGGCGAGGATAACTACGACAATATCCAAAAGCACTCCGACGCCAGGATAATCGTCAACACCACCCCTGTGGGCATGTACCCCAACAACGGCCAGGCAGCCGTGGACCTGGCGGCCTTCCCGGACTGCGAAGGGGTGCTGGATGTGGTATATAACCCGGCCCGCACCGCTCTGCTCCTCCAGGCGGAGAGCCGGGGCATCCCCTGTGCCGGCGGGCTCTACATGCTGGTGGCCCAGGCCAAGCGCTCCTCGGAGATATTCACCGGCAGCAGTATTCCCGACAGCGAGACGGAGCACATTGAAAAGCTCCTCTCCGCTCAGATGCAGAACATCATCCTCATCGGCATGCCCTCCAGCGGCAAGAGCACCGTGGCCGCGGCCCTGGGCAAAGAGCTGGGCCGTCCGGTCTACGAGGCCGACGCCCTCATTGAGGAGGAGGCGGGCATGGACATTCCCGCCATCTTTGCCGCCCACGGCGAGGACTACTTCCGCAAGCTGGAGACTCAGGTGCTCAAAAAGCTGGGGGCCTTGTCCGGGGCCGTCATCTCCACCGGCGGCGGCAGCGTCACCCGGGAGGAGAACTACGCCCCCCTGCACCAGAACGGCCGGATAATCTGGCTTCTGCGGGACACTGACAAGCTGGACAAAACGGGCCGCCCCGTCTCTCTGAGAAGCGATCTCAACGAGCTTTACGCCAGGCGGGAGCCCATGTACGCCCGCTTTGCCGACCTGAAGGCGGACAACAACGGCACCATCGAGGACACTCTGGCCCGGATAAGGGAGGCGCTGAAATGAAAATACTGGTGATAAATGGGCCCAACCTTAACCTGCTGGGCCTGAGGGAGCCGGACATCTACGGCAAGCAGGACTACAAGGCCCTGGTGGAGCTGGTGGAAAATGTCTGCCGGGAAGAGGGCATCAGCGTGGAGCTCTTCCAGTCCAACCACGAGGGGGCCATTGTGGACAAGATACAGTCCGCCTATGGAGTCTTTGACGGCATAGTCATCAACCCCGCCGCCTATACCCACACCAGCGTGGCCATCCTGGACGCTCTGAAGGCAGTGACCCTGCCCGCCGTGGAGGTGCACATCTCCGACGTGAGCCGCCGGGAGAGCTTCCGCCAGGTCTCCTATGCAGGTATGGCCTGCATCAAGACCTATATGGGCCACGGCTTTGAGGGCTACGCCATGGCCATACGTTATCTGAAAGCCTATCTTGGCAAGGAAAATCAGCCGTGAACTGAACATCGTCTGACCCCGCCGGTCTCCCGGCGGGGTCTTGTATTTTTTCCGTCCAAGGTGTCATATCTCCTGATTGGTGCATATCCTGCATTGGGGCATAGCCCCGAAAGGAGATAACACAAATGGGTGTTACCAGTTCAAATAAACTTGTAAATGCTGACCGTATATCCTGCGACGGCTCGCTGAAGGTGACCCTGGCTCTCACCGCAGCCCCGGATATCGTGGAGAATCCCACGGACATCGTCCTGGTGCTAGACCGCTCCGGCAGCATGGCCGGGGCTTCCCTGGCCGCTGTAAAAGATGGAGCCAAAACCTTTATAGATATAATCGACGAAGCCACCGACGGCTCACAGGACGGCCAGATAGGCAACGGCAGCCGCATAGGCATCGTGAGCTTTGCCACCGAGGCCAGGGTGGACGCCCAACTCATCACCTCGGTTGACGCTCTGAAAAGCGCCGTAGACTCTCTCAGCTCCGGCGGCAACACCAATCATGCCCAAGCTTTTTCCAAGGCAACCGAGCTCTTTACCCCGCCCTCCGGCAATGCCATGGTCATAGTGATGTTCACCGACGGCAACACCACCATCGGAGCTCCCCCTGCCCCCGTGGCTGCTGCCGCCAGAGCCCAGGGCATCACCATATACTGCATCGGGCTTATCGGCTCCGACGGCCTGGATGTGGAGGCTCTAAACAACTGGGCCACAGACCCGGACGCCACTCATGTGGCGGTGACCCCGGACGCGGCGGATTTGGAAGAGCTCTTTGCAGAACTTGCCGCCAATATCTCCAAGCCCGGTGCCACCGGCATAAAAATAGATGAGGTGGTGAGCCCAAATTTCATCATCACCGGCATCCTGCCTCCTGACAAAGGAGACACTCAGCTGCTGGATGCCCACAGGCTTAAATGGACCATAGACCAGCTGGGCGTCACCGGCAGCGAAAGCGCAATACTGGAGTTCTTTGTTCGCCACGTGTCCAAGGAGCCGGGCACCAAAGCTGTGAACCAGTCCATCACCTATTCCGACAACGAGGGCAACGTAGTCATCTTCCCGGACCCCAAGGTGGATGTGAACTGCGATATAGTGGTCAACCCCGAGGGCTGTCCCGAGCCGGTAGACCTGAGCGTGGACGGCTGCGCAGACTCCGTGCTTGTGGATATGGGAGAGGTGCAGCTGGAATCCCTGGGCAGGATAATTCAAATGGACGTGACCATCAAAAACGTCTGCCCCGGCAAGCGGGTGGCTCTGGCCGCCATTCTGACGGAAGTAGACGAAAACGGCATGGAGCATCAGCGGGGGATGAAAACCTTTGCCCTGCCTGCCCATTCCGCCCCCGGCTGCCGGGATGTGCTGGTGAAGTGCATCAAATTCGTGGTGACTGAGGCCCTGTCTGTTGCCGACGAGGAGATCGGCGCAATGTGCAGCCCTCGCCAGTTCAAGGCCAGATTCATCGCCCACAATATTGATACCGACTACCGCTGCTGCGAATCCGTAGTGACTCTCTGACAGCCCCGGCATAAAGGGATTCTGCCGATAAACGCAATAAAAAAGCAAAAGGCCGCCCGGCTCCCGGAACAGGAGTCGGGCGGCTGAATATTTCATTTTGTCATTGCGAAGCCGTAGGCCAGATCCAGCCAGTCCATGAGCTCTTCGTCCACATCCTCCGGCTTTTCCAGCAGCACGTGGTGGGTCCAGCGGCCGGGATAGGGCTCCGCGGCCTGAACTATCCTGGGGTTTTCCAGTCTCCGGCCCAGGCCAAAGGAGACCAGAACATATTTCTCCGGCCAAGCCTTGAGCCTCCGCCATGGCAGGGACACAGCGGCAAAGACATGGCGGTTTTTCAGGGATATCTGGGTCTTGGATACCTTTACTCCCATGTCCGGGTAAGCTGAATCCAGCCGCCTTTTCAGCCGCTCATATACCGGCAGCATCTCCGGCAGCCTTTGGAAAAAAATCAGCTCCTCATCTGTCACGGTCAGTCCCTCCATGCCTTTCCCGGTGATTGCAAAGCATCTGCTTTTATAAAATTTCAATTTGCTTCTTCGGTGTATGTCAAGGTATGAATTTATATATGGCCTGAGCCACGCCGTCATGCTCATTGTCGGCGGTGACATAGCGGGCCAGCTTTTTCAATTCCTCCCCGGCATTGCCCATGGCCACAGGCAGCCCGGCTTTCATGAGCATCTCCCGGTCGTTATCGCTGTCGCCTACGGCCATTATTTCCTTCAAACCAAGGCCCAGCAGGCTTCCAAGCTCCTCCAAAGTCCTGCCCTTTCCCGCTTGGACGGACACGATCTCAGTATAAAAGGGCGTGGGCCGGGCGGCTTTCAGCTGAGGATAGGCTCTAAGCAGCTCCGCCACAGCATCGCCCTCCTCTGCTCCCAGGCATCTCAGGGCCAGCTCTTCCAGGTCCTCCCGCTCCAGCAGTCTTCTCTCCAGCTCCGGGTCCACACGGCGGCTCTTTTTATAGTACTCCCAGAAAGGCGTCCCGGCGTGGAGCTGTTCCGCCTTTTTGTAGGACTCCGGGCTGACATAGCCGGCTCCGTCCATGAACAGCTCTTCCATTATATACATGCCCCGGAGCTTTTCCAGCAGCTCCCTGCACAGCTGTGCCGGCACAGGGTGGCTTATTATCTTCTCGCCTTTCCTCCAGGCCGAAGCACCGTTGGAGCTGACGGCATAGTCCACGCAATCCATATCCATAATCTCCCGGGGTATGCCCCCATAAGGACGTCCGGTGACCGGGACTATATATACCCCACGCCCGGCAGCATATTTCAGCGCCTCCGCAACAGGTTCCGTTATCTTTTTTCCCTCGTTCAGCACTGTACCGTCCAGGTCCAGTGCTATCAGTTTGATTGCCATGTCTTCTCCCCTATGCGACGCAGGCTTGCCCGGATATAAGTACCGGCGCCCACGGCATATTTATATTCTGTTTACTGCTGCAATATTGTAAGTCCCTACCAATAAAAAACATACGAGTCATCATCTCAGAAACAGCGGCCTGACTTTCAAGTCAGCCGTGTTTGTCACAAAGGCACTTAGTCTAAATTATGATCCGGGATGTTCTCTCCATAGTCCTAATATTGTCAACACAAGCTGTGTCAATGGTATCAAAAATGAGCTGGATAAACAAGGCATAACAAAGCAATCTCTTTTGCCTCAATGGGTGATATCCCGGCAGACATCTTTTCTGTACAGCAGTTTACCTAAAAATACATACAGGAATTTTCGGTCGAGTTAAACGCAAAATAAAGAGATGCAGCCGCATCCCTTTAAATAGTTCCTTTGTTGTGACACAGCGCAGCAACCGGCTTCTTCTCACGTTGGCATAAAAGGCAAAGAATCAGCTGCCGTCGGGACCGCCGCCGGTCAAGCGCCCGCCGGAAAAATCATGATGAACAACGCTGCAGCCAATGCCTTGCCCCGTTCCTGCTGCGTTTAAAATTAAAGCTTTATAAAATTCTCAATCTTGCTTTTGGCATCGTACAATGCGTAGAGTATCTGCCGCTCCCGGTTCTCGTTATACTCAAAGATGGACATGCTGACTTCAAGTCCGTAAACAATGGTACCTGCTTTAATTATGGGGACAGCAACAGACCCGACATAAGGCGTAGATTCTTCGCTGGATCGGGCAAAACCCAGCTGACGGACCTGCTCCAGCTGTTCCTCCAGGACGGAGAAATCCGTAATGGTTTTCGCCGTAATGGGAATAAGTCCATCAGGATAAAGCTTTTTTATTTCAGCAATAGTTTTATCTGAAAGCAGGACTTTTCCCAGTGCATTAGCATAAGCAGGGGTACGCCTGCCTACCGCCTTATACAGGCGGAGCTTTTCAAACAAGTCAACTTTTTGAAGGAACAGCACATCACCGGCAACCAATTCGCCCAAGGCAACCGTCACATTATAGTTGTTTGCTATATTGACCATGACCTGGTAGATAGCATCATCCAGATTGTCGTCGTTGGCATATTTCGTACCGATTTCATACAATTTGTACCCGATAAAATACTGGTAGGTAAGGCTGTTGTAATGTAGATAACCTCGGGATACAAGGGTCCTAAGGATGGGAAACAGACTGCTTTTCGGCGCATCAAGTTCATTAGCGATTTCTGTAAGTGTCTTCCCGACATTTTCTGTTTCCGTAAGATATTCAAAAATTGAAAGCACCCGATCGGTGCCTCTGTGAGTTTCGTTCGCAGAAGCATTTCTTTTCGACACATTAACCCTCTCCTCATCCGCAGTGTGTGTTCGTATATACGAAATTGTAGGCTTGTATGCAGAAATTTTGTCCTTTTAAGCTATATATTGTTTTTATATTATATTTCAAATCAGGCGCATAATCAATCCTAAAATGTGAAAACGGGAAAAACAGAAATGGAAAAGGTTGCCTGGCCGCTTGGAATTTGTAAATAATGCACAGAAATATTCTAAATTTGTGAAATAGTTATATTACACAAAAAAAGATTATTAACTTTATGAAGTAGGTAGAAAAAAGGCTGCCACAGAAAAAAAGGCTTGAATTTGAGTGAAAGATGCTTTATCATTCTTAATGACGAAAGCAGTTCGTAATTGTGAACGCTAAAGGAAAAAATGAAAAGAAAGGAAAGAAAGACATGAAAAAAATCCTTGTGCTTGTTCTGGTGCTTTGCATGCTGACTACAATGTGCGCATGCGGTCAAACTGCTGAGACTGCCGCTACGCCGGCAACAAGCGAAAATGATGCTACGGTTGTTGAGTCTTCTGGGGTTGAATCTTCGGTCGAATGGCCTGATTTTATTACTATAGGCGGAGGCGGTTCAACTGCAACTTTTTATGCTGTAGCCTCTGCTCTTGGTCAACTTATCAGTGACAACACTTCCTGCACCGCTACTGGTCAAGCAACGAATGGCGGCACCAACAATATGCAACTACTTCAGTCCGGTGAGATAGAACTCGGTATGTCCGACCAGTATACGGCCAACATTGCCTACACCGGTCTTGGAGAGTTTGAGGGCAAACCAGTTGACAATTTACGCGCTGTTGCTGTTATCTACAGAGGATATTTCGCCATCCAGGCAACTCCGAAATCCGGCATCGAGAAGGCCGAGGATCTAAAAGGCAAGACTGTTTGTGTCGGCATGGCAAACAGTGGAACCGAAACCGTTACCAAGGCTGTTTTTGAAGCAATGGGCTTCGATTATACCAATGCTAAAGATATTAACGCTGAATATGTAGGAGCAAGTTCTGGTACCGATTTGCTCCGTAACGGTCAGGCAGATGCCATGACCTTCTTCGCACCTATTCCTGATTCTTCACAGACAGAAATTATGCTTACCGCAGACACCCACCTCGTTAGCTTAAATAGCGACGGTATTTCCGCCTTTTCCCATGAAGGAAGTCCGCTATCCCCTGATGTGATCCCCGCTGGAACCTACGATGGGCAGAATGAGGACATAAATACGGTCTACGCACCTATGGTTCTTTGGACAACGGCAGAGATGGATGAAGATGTTATTTATGAGATAACAAAGATGCTTTACGAGAATCTTGACACACTTGAAAACAGCAATGCTGTGTTCGGCAAGATTAACGCAGAAAACATTACTGCTGGTATTTCCATACCTCTCCACCCTGGCGCAGAACGTTACTACAAAGATGCTGGCGTGATCGCATAAACTTTTCACCCGTATAATGACAGGGATGTGCTTTAGAGCACATTCCTGTCATTGATGATATGCTATAATGGAGGGCTAAAATGCAAAGAACAAAAAACTTTCCGAATGATAATGAGAACTTGAAAACTCAAACTGAGTTTTCTGATGTAGCTGGCATTAAACATCTAACCGAGGAGCAGAGAGAAAAGCTTATAAGCAAATATGACACAGAAAATGTAATTACAGGTGGCAAAGGTTTGGTTCAGCAGATTTCGAAATGGATTGCTGTCGCCATGTCACTGTTTCATATTATTGCCGCATTGTTTGGGCGCATTCCTGCGCTTCAGTATAGGGCCATACATCTGGCATTTGTACTGTGCCTTTGTTTCCTTTGCTACCCAGCGCAGCGAAAAGGTGAACGGATGGTCAAGCCTGTGGATTGGCTTTTTGCTGGTCTTGGAATTATTTCCTCAGGATACATAGCTATTGAATACAGTAAGATTGTTTTTCGTGCAGGCACACCAACTCAGTTGGACGTCATAATGTTCTGTATCCTTACGATTGTTATGCTCATTGCAGTAAGAAGATCTGTCGGCTGGTCGCTAATCATAATTCCAGTCATATTTGTTGCATATGCGTTCTTCGGACGTTATATGCCAGGATTGTTAATGCATAAAGGCATAAGCCTTATGCGCATGACATCGCATATGTTTCTTGGTACTGAGGGCATATATGGCGTCTCACTCGGGACCTGTGCTACATATATTATCGTTTTTGTTGTGTTCTCGGCGTTTCTTGAGCGAAGTGGACTTGGTGACGTAATAACAGACATCGCATATGCAATAGCTGGCTGGACGGCTGGCGGTCCCGCAAAGATTTCCGTCATTACCAGCGCAATGTTCGGAACCATAAGCGGAAGTGCCGTGGCAAATGTTGTAACCACAGGATCCTTTACTATTCCTCTTATGAAAAAGACCGGCTTTGAAAGCGAGTTTGCCGGAGGAGTTGAGGCGGTGGCTTCTACAGGAGGGCAACTCATGCCCCCGGTAATGGGCGCCGCAGCCTTCATCATGGCCGATATGTTGGGAGTTTCATATACTGTAGTTTGTCTAGCTGCACTGTTCCCGGTGCTACTGTACTACTCCGGCATATTTATTACTATACATCTTCATGCAAAAAAAGCAGGATTGGCCGGTATTAGCAAGGAAAATCTGCCCCAAATATGGCCTATACTCAGAGAAAGAGGACACCTGATAATTCCATTCATCGTTGTCGTTGTGCTGCTGATTATGGGCTATACTCCTTTGTACGTCGGTGCAATCGGTATTGTCCTGGTTATTGCAGCATCTGCAATAAAAAAATCTACACGCATGAATCTCAAAGACATCATCTGGGCCCTTGAGAAGGGGGCAAAGAATTCACTCTCAGTCAGTATATCCTGTGCAGCCGTTGGTTTAATTGTTGGGGTGTTCACCATTACCGGTCTGAGCGGTATTCTCAGCAATTTGATACTTAAAGCAGGTAGTGGAAATATGTATCTTACTCTGTTTTTCGTCATGCTACTTGCTATTATTCTCGGAATGGGTCTTCCGACTGTCGCAGTATATTTGCTTATGACTACAGTTGCCGTGCCAATCCTTATTGCAACCGGAATCGAGAAACTCCCTGCACACTTCTTTATATTCTATTTTGGTCTTATGGCTGGCCTTACACCTCCTGTTGCCGTCACTGCTTATGCTGCTGCCGGCCTGGCAGAGGCAAATCCAACGAGGACGGCATTGAATGGCCTGAAACTTGCTGTTGCCGGGTTCCTTATCCCGTATGTATTCGTGCTTGCACCTGAAATGCTGTTTGCCTCAGGTACTATCTGGGACTCTCTTTATGTCTTTGCTGTAACATTTGTAGGTGTGGTTCTTCTTTCCATGAGTGTTGAAGGCTATATGATTCAGAAAATGCCTAATTGGCAGAGAATTCTTTGCGCAGGTTCTGCGTTACTGCTGATTCACCCGAATAAAATAACAGACTTTATTGGATTTGTAATGTTAATTTTTATCTTCCTGCTTCAGAAATTTGGAAGTAAGAAGGCAAAAACCACATAACTTCATTCTGAGCATATAATACAAAAACCAGAGGTACAAATTATGTTTATAAAAGTTTGCGTAGAGAAAAACAGGTACGTGGACTCGGTCACGCTGATGGATGTGCGGGAAAAAGCGATGAAGCAGTCGGGCATAAAGATAGCGGAGGTCCAAATGGGAACTCCCGCAAATCTGGAGATTATGCGCGATATCGGTTTTGAGATACCGGAAGACGTGAGCTGCACCGATATGCTGACGGGCATTATTGCCGACAGTGAGGAAGCGGTTAAAAATGTTCTTGATTACATAAACGGACTTCTGGACAGAACCGGTGCAGACGTAGACGGAGAAGAGAGATATTCCGATCTGGATGAAATCAACTTTGATGAGACCGGATATAACCTCGTTCAAATTTCCCTTCCCGGCGAATATGCAGCTGCTGAGGCAAAAAAGGCAATTCAAAAGGGCTTGGACGTATTTATATTCAGCGACAACGTACCTCTGGAAGATGAACTCAGCTTAAAAGAATTTGGCAAGGAAAAGGGCGTTATTGTGATGGGTCCAGACTGCGGCGTCGGCCTGATAGATGGCGTGGCTTTAGCTGCCGGCAGTATTGTGCGCAAGGGAAATATTGGCATCATAGGCGCTTCCGGCAGCGGCGCCCAGGAAGTAGCTTGTATTATTGAAAAGTGCGGCTTTGGAGTCTCACAGATCATCGGTACCGGCGGGCATGATCTTTTCCCTGAAATCGGCGGAATAACTATGCTCGAGGGGATAAAGAGGCTGGAGCGAGATGAAGAAACCAAAGTCATTACTCTGGTTTCCAAACTGGCTGACAATGCCGTCATGGAGAAAGTCCTCTGCTATGCGGACACGGTTTCCAAACCTATTGTTGCAGTTTTTCTGGGCAGCAGCAAAGACTTGTTTAATGGCCATAAGGTACGCGGGGCCCACAGCCTTGAGGAAGCGGCGGAAATTGCCGTTGAACTTCTCTGCGGTGAAAAGCATAAATACGGCTATTCAGACGAGCAGCTGCAAGAAACTGCAAAGCAGGAATTTGCCAAACTTTCACCTGAACAAAAGTATTTTCGCGGGCTGTTCTGCGGCGGGACTTTTACAGAGGAGACCCTGATCTACTTCAGCCAAAATGCCAAAGGCAATACTTTGTACAGCAACCTGAAAAATAAATACTCAGTTCAGTTAGCTGATCCTGAAGTAAGCATTGGGAATTCCATTCTGGATCTGGGTGCAGAGAACTTTACGGAAAGTCTTCCGCATCCTGTGTTTGATTCAAGGCTCCGTGTGAAGCGGCTTAAAAAGGAGCTGGAGGATAAGCAGGTCGCGGTAGTAATGCTGGACTTTATTACAGGACCCGGAGTGGATGCAGATCCAATAACTGACTTGGCGGAGATCTGTAAGCAGGTAAATTCCAGTAGTCGTCATGTTACTTTTATCTCATCAATATGCGGCTCTCTGGAGGATCCCCAGAATGTGGAGGAAAAAGCCCAGCTGCTGCGCAGCAGCGGAGTAATTGTTACCGGGAGCAATTATCAAAGTGCCAAGCTTGCCTGTATGATGATGAACATGCTGGCGGAAAGGGCTTAAGGGGAAAAATATGGAAGAAAAGAAATGTGCCTGTAATGAGCACAAGCTGAAAGTGGTCAATATTGGCCTTACACGTTTTTATGATGCACTGGTTGCTCAAGACGTAAAGAGTACCCAGCTGGATTGGAGACCGCCCTTCAGGCAGAGCGAGGAAATTCAGAACCTGCTGGACATGATTATGTAAGCTTGGAGGAGAGCACAATGGATATCAAAGAAAAAATAGCAAAAGCCAATGAAGTTGCAGTCAATTATATTATAAACTCCGATCCATACTGGATCGATATTCGTCCTGCAGGAGAAGTGGTAGAGGGCCTTACAGACCGAATGGTCACCCACTCCGGTCCTCCTATAGAGTACAAAGATATGGTGGAGCTGCATAAACGGGGTATGCGCAACGCCTGCCTGTTGGAGGGTTGGGCAAAGGATGCGGAGGAAGCTGATCGCCTGCTCCGAAACGGTGAGGTTCAGCTCACCAGCGCACTGGATCATAACACGGTAGGCGCGGGGACAGGCATTATAACCAAGTCTATCGCCATGTTTGTGGTCAAGGACAGATCCAGCGGAAAGGTTGCTGCCACCTTCCCCGCCGAAGGGCCTTATCAGGGCGGCTTTAATGGTTGGGGCAGATACTCTCCGGAAATCGTGGAAAACCTGAGATATATGCGTGAAGAGGTATTTCCGCCTATGGCTGAAATGCTGAAAAAGCGGGGTGGGGTTGCCCTTAAACCCATTCTGGCTCAGGGTATGCAGATGGGCGATGAGAACCACACACGGCAGGATGCGGCAGACATGATCATCCTGAAGCAGTGCATCATGGACTTTATCAATATGGACTATCCTCTTGATGTGCTGAAAAAGGTTGTAGGCTACTTTTCTCAGACTCTTCGCATGTTCCACTGCTTGGGCCAGGGGGCATCCCGCAGCGCTATGCTGAATAATGTGGGCCTGCCGTATTCCACAATGGTTACCGCTGTATGTGGAAATGGTGTGGAGTTTGGTATCAAGGTGGCCGGTTTGGGCGACCAGTGGTTTACTGCTCCGTCTCCTTACCTGGAGGGGCGCTATACCTCCAGCAAGTACACGAAGGCCGATGTGCTTCCTTGGATCGGCGACAGCTGCATAGTTGAATGCGCCGGACTTGGCGGCATGGCTGCGGCAGCAAGCCCGATCGTCAGTCTTCTGCGTGGGCAGAAGCTGAAGGATTCCATCGCCCAGACCCGTGAGATGGAAAAGATCTGTATTGCCAAAAATCACAATTTCCCGATTCCTAACCTGGACTTTGATTTTCTGCCTGTTGGTATTGATATCCGTCTTGTGCTCAAGACAGGGATCTGCCCGATAATTCATGGCGGCAACTTCCATAAGGAAGGCGGCCTTGTAGGAGCAGGAACTGCAAGAGTCCCCATGGAATGCTTCCAGAAAGCTCTGAAAGCATTTGCTGAGAAATATAGTGAGGGATAAAGCGATAACATCCTGAATATTTAGACAGCATCTGTTTTCTGGAGCAAACCGAGAAGCTGTTGATCGTTATACTTTTAAAATCAATGCTTTCATGCAGTACTTCGGAAGCGGTAAACACATCGAAGGAGAAAAACATTTATGTTAAATACAATATCCACCGATGTCCTTGTAATCGGTGCAGGGCTAACCGGGCTGCGGGCAGCGCTTGCTGCGTCCCAGTTTGGTAAGAAAGTGCTGGTGTTATCTAAAGGGCCACGCTGCTCCTACGGCGTCATGGGTTTTAATGCCGCTGTTGGCAAAGAAGACAGTGATAAGTTGTATTATGAAGATATTCTCTCCAGTGGAAAGGGGCTTAGCAATAAAAAGCTTGCTTATATTCTCTCCAAAAATTCAGCTCTTGAGCTACGGTATCTGGAAAGTAACGGGCTAAACTTTGAAAAGACAGCGCAAGGAGAATATGATTTACTTCAACCTTTGGGATGTAGTAAGCCCAGGCTGGTTCACATAGGAAAATCTACAGGACCAGAGTCGGAAAAAGTTTTCTTGGAAAAATTAGGCCAAGCGGGCGTGCTTGTAGCCTTTGATGTGACAGTGCTGGACCTTCTTGTGGAGAAAGGACGAGTCTATGGTGCTCTGGCTGTCAGCCAAAATCAGCTGGTTTGTTACGCAGCATCCAGCGTGGTGGTTGCTGCCGGAGGGTGCGGTGCACTCTATCCGGTTACGACCTACCCCGAAGGGATTCAAGGTGACTCCTATGCAATGATGGCTAGAGCTGGAGTAGAGTTAATTGACATGGAGTTTATACAGTTTGAACCATGCTGCTTAGCAGAGCCTGAGATATTAAAAGGCAGAGGCATTAGTACAACCATGCTAAATGTAGGTGCAAAATTACTCCGTGCTGATGGACACGATTATTTGAGCAAATATATTCCGGATATTCGGGACATACAAAAGGGAAATCTTGCCCGCGCAATGTACACTGAGATGGGAAAAACCGCATGGAAACCTCTGCTCTATGACCTTCGGTCAATTAGCGAAGAAGATCTTGAGACGCATTGCCTTTGGACGAAGGAACTAAAAGCCTGCGGCCTTGATGCGAGAATTGCACCTCTTAAAGTATGTCCGGCAGCTCACACTTTCCTTGGTGGAGCGAAAGTAAATGAACGCTGTGAAACATCAGTAAAAGGCATATTTGCTGCTGGTGAGGCTATGGGGGGACTACATGGGGCAAACCGCATCGGTGGCTGTGCTGGAGCGGAAACCTATGTTTTTGGTGCCATTGCAGGAGAGAGTGCAGCAAAATACGCAACGGGAGAAAATTTCTCTCAGCAAGCCGAGATGCTTGCGAGGAAAATTTTTACAACGTACAGTCCCAAAGGCGATGAAAAGTATGAGCTTATTGCGATAATGAGGAAAAGACTGTCCTCTTGCGTTTCAACTGGGCTTTCCATTGTACGCAACGAGCAAGGGATTAAAGCTTCCTCTGAAACCGCTGCCGAAATTGAATCTTCTGCAAGTCGTATTTCATGGGACAACATGTCGCAGCTGACCGCATGTATTGAGCTAAAAAATATGGCTCTTGTCTCTCGGATTATGTCAGCCGCATCGCTGGCCAGAAAAGAAAGCCGGGGTGTATTCTACAGAAGCGATTATCCCGCCCAAAGTGAACAATTTGAACTCAATTTTATTGTCTCTGTACAAAAGGGTGAAATTACACTTTCTACAAAACCGGACTTTCATTCCGACTGAACTCAGGAAAATGAGAAAAGCTGTTTTTACTTGCCGGATTCTCCTGATATGTTATAATGAAAAAGAATCTTGGCTTGCCTTACCATACAGCTTGGGAAAGTTCCAAAGTGAAAGGACAAACCATGAAACTGCTTGTGAGTAATGTTGGCAGTACCTCTTTGAAATTCAAGCTTTTTCAAATGCCGGAGGAAAAGCTTTTATGTGAATCCAGAATAGAACGGATAGGCGACGGGAAAAACAGCATTTTTACTTACCTTCGCCATACGGACGGGGAGAAAATAGAACGATCGGGCCTGGAAATTGGGGATTACTCTACCGGAATCCGGCTTTTTACCGACTGTATGACCGATAATGAGACCGGCGTCATAAAAGCTGTTGCTGAAATCGAACGCGTCGGTTTCAAAACCGTGCTGTCCAAAGGTTATTATGGCATACATGAGCTGAACGATGCCGTTATGGCGGGCATGAAGGAAGCTCTCTTCGTGGCTCCGGTACACAATGCAGCCTATATAGAGGCTATAGAGCAATTCAAAGCCCTGCTTCCAGGGATACCCATGATCGGTGTATTTGAGACAGCTTTTCATACAACCATTCCGTTTGAACGCCGCATCTATGCTGTGCCCTATGAATGGACTGAAAAGTACGGGCTCTTACGCATGGGCTATCACGGAGCTTCCCACAGCTATATTGCTCAGGAAGCAGTTCGCTGCGGGAAAGCGGAAAGAGTCATTTCCTGCCACCTGGGAGGAAGCTGTTCTTTGTGCGCCATACTGAACGGGAAAAGCGTAGATACCAGCTTCGGCTATTCATTGCAGACCGGCATCATGCATGCTAACCGCTGTGGAGATGCGGATACTTATCTTGCTCCGTTCCTGGAAAGTCAGGGCATGGAGCATGAAGAAATAATGTATGGTCTGAGCAAAAAGGGCGGACTTCTGGGCATATCCGGTCTGAGCAATGATATGAGAGATCTGGAGGCTGCTGCTGCGGCCGGAAATGAGCGGGTCGGCTTAGCCATTGATGCTTTTATATACAGCATTGTCCGATATATCGGATCTTTTTACGCAGTTCTTGGCGGGCTGGATCAGCTGGTTTTCACCGGCGGTATAGGCGAAAACGATTGCAGCTTGAGGGAAAAAGTATGCACTGCAGTGGCCCATCTGGGCATCAGACTGGATGCCCAGAAAAACAGGGTTTCCCGTTTCGGTGTTATATCTGAAGAGGGCTCCCCGGTAACAGTATCTGTTATTCCGGCAAACGAGGAGCTTGGGATTGCAAGACAGGCTTATCAATATGTTCTGTGAGGAGCAAAAGGTCTATCCTGTTGAAGCTCTTGGCCAAGGCGCTGAAAGGATTCTCTCTCTTTCTCAATATGGAAAGGTTCTGCTGATTTCCCATAAAGGTTGGTACCTGTCGTGGGAAGAGGGTATCACTTTGCTTTGCGACAGCTCTTTTGGTCTTATTCCCACAGGAATTGGGGTCCCGGGCTTTCAGGATAAATTCCCTTTTGACCCCGCCTGGGAAAATGTCAGTGTAAAAAATCTTGACGGCGAGCTGATACTGCCCTTCTGCGTATTGGAAACATCCCATGCCAAAAGGGCCCCCCAAACAAAAAGTCATTATTGCAGCAGTCAATTTTCATCTTTTGCAGCGCAGGCCGAAGCGCTTCTGCGTAATGCCGGCAAGGGTTATCTCTATACTCTGCTGCCGGAGGCAGACAAAATGGTTGCATGCACAGAGGACCGGCAAAGCAGCAGTACCTGTTCGTGCCTTGCTTTTGAGGCTCAGAGCAGAATTCGTATACAAAATCTGTTATGTGCTTTGAACGAAGGTAATCCGGGAAAAATCTCT
>CASFJB010000016.1 GCA_949294945.1 uncultured Eubacteriales bacterium | reverse complement strand
TATAATTGAGTTTGCTGTCACACCTGAAGCGCTCTTCCTGGGCGGCAATAAGGTACCTACAAACGGCAGCGATTCCGGTGTGTATGAGCCGGACGGCACTTTGGTGGAGGCTTTTGAGATACCGACAGCTGATGTTCCCATAAAGACCATTACTGTTACTGCCGAAGATAACAATGTGTATCTTATGGCAAGCCCGCCCAATGAGGAGCTCTTCAAGGATTCTACGGTAAAAGCCGGAAATATTGTAATTGACCTCAGTGCTAAAAACTATGGACTTGAAGAGTGGCAGTATGAGTTTGTTGATATTGATGTTGCTTGTAGCAATAAACTTCCGGAACTAAATCTGGAAAAGCTTACCGCAGATCAGACTTACAAGCTGAATGTCACAATTGCTCCCAAGTATAATGGAAGTGTGGGAGAGGTCCAGGGATCAGATGAAGCAAAAATAAATGTCTTTAAACCCCAGCTAACTTGGAAGGACAGCAGCCTGAACAGCGGAGAAATTCCTGACTATAAAAATGATAACTTCGTTTCCCTGACTTGGACCCATGAATCTGTCCAATATGTCGAAGAAAATATGACCGGTACCGAGCCCAGCCTTACATATAATTATAATCCGACCGCCACTCAGATATATACTGAAACTCCTGTTAAGGTAACAGTTTTCATAGGGGAGGACGATATAACGGAGTATGTAAGCTTCCTGCATGATGACTGCACTGTAGAGGACTGCAAATGGGATGAATTAACTGATGGCTATCATTTCATTCTGCACCTTGCAAGCTTTGATTTGACCATTATAAAATCCGGTTGGAAGAATATTGATGAAAATCAGAGCTTCCTGTTCACTGTAAGCGGACCCAACGGATTTACGATGGAAGTTGTAATACCCAAAGACGGCAGTACTACAGTTAAAAACCTGCCTGTCGGCAGCTACACTGTCACCGAGAATACCCAGTGGAGCTGGAGATACGCTCCGGATTCTGCTGCAAAAACTGTCAGTGCAGAGGATATTTCCGATGGGCAGGCAAGCTTAACTTTTGAAAACAGCCGTACCGGCGTGAAGTGGCTCAATGGCTGTTGCTATTCTGATAATGGCTATAGTGCCGTTGTTTCTAACTGAGAGAGGGGGCGTCGATAATGTATCAAGCTAAACATTTTTCCGGAGAGCAGTCCGCTCCCGGCATTAAACGGCCCGCAAAGAGACGGCAGCTCAGGTGGAAAAAGCAGTTCGCTGTTGCCCTCTCTGTTATCGTGCTGGTCCTGGGTATGGTGGGCGGCTCCCTGGCCTGGCTTGTGGCCAGCAGCGATGAAGTGACCAATGACTTTATATATGGCAAAGTCAGCTGCGAGGTCAGCGAAACATTTGACCACAATACCAAGTCAAATGTTAAAATCAAGAATACAGGAAATACCGAAGCTTACATCCGAGCAAAGATAGTTGCCACCTGGCAGGATGAGGCAGGTAATATTTATCCTCAGGCTCCAGAGCTGTCACATGCAATCGGTGAAGGCTGGAAACCTGATTTGTACGGTTTTTATTATTGCAGCACCGCTGTAGCGCCAGGCGAATTTACCCCCGTGCTGATTGAAAGTTTGGGCAATATTCCAGCACCGGAAGAGGGCTATTCCCTGCATGTGGAGATTTTGGCCGACGCTATCCAGTCTCAGCCTGCAAAAGCGGCCCAAGAGGCTTGGGGATACACTCCTGCTGGGGCATAAAGGAGGTAAACAGAAATGAAAAAAATGTTCAAAAGAGTTTCCTCCCTGCTGCTTATACTTATACTCATGTTCAGCCTCAGCGTGCCCGCCTTTGCCGCCGAACTGAACTTTCTTGGCAGGAAAACCAACTTCTCCGTCAACTCCAGCAACATGGCCACCGCCACCGACCTTTTCGGTAATTTCAAGTCCGTTATGCCCGGGGACACTCTCACCGAAATCGTGACCGTCACCAACCTGGCTGTAGACTGTGATTACATCAAGCTTTATATCCGTGCCGTGGCCCACGGAGCGCAGAACGAACCTCTGATCGGGGACATTGCAACGATGAATGACTTCCTCTCCCAGCTGTCTATGGAGGTCTATCAGGGCACTAAGCTCATATATTCCGGCTCTCCCGATACTCTGGACGGCTTTGCCGATAACGTATATCTGGGACAGTTCAGAAAGAATCAGGGAACCCAGCTCACCGTCAATCTCCAGGTGCCCAGCACCCTGGGCAATGAGTATGCCAATATGGCCGGAGAAGTTGACTGGGTGTTCACGGTGGAGAGCTACAATGATGCCGGCAAGCTGATACAGACCGGCCAGATGAACTGGCCCGTCCCCGTGCTCCTGGGCCTGGGTGTCCTGGCCCTGGCCGCCGGACTGTTCATGGTCTCCAGAAAGAGGAAGGACAATGCATAATAGGAAAGCCGGTATTGCTTTCCTGGCTTTGGGAGCGGTGCTGATTATTTCAGCACTGCTCCTGCTGCGTTCAAATACGCTCCAGGACCGGCAGGCCGGAGAATACTCTCTGGACGCCCTAGACGGCATACAGGCGGCCATTGAAGAAAACAGCAGCGTTGCAAGCCCCCAGGCTCAGGAGAGCCCGGAGCCCACCGAGGACCCGGAGGACGAGTCCGACGAGATGAAGACCGTCACCATTGACGGGAACGACTATATAGGCTATCTCACCATCCCGGAGCTGGAGCTGGTGCTGCCTGTCATATCTGACTGGGGCTGGGACTATAACCGGCTGCAGGTCGCCCCCTGCCGCCAGCAGGGCTCCGTCAAAACTGACGATATTGTCATTGCCGCCCATAATTACGACAGCCACTTCGGCAAGCTGAAGGACCTGTCCCTGGGGGACAGTCTGAGCTTCACCGATGTTATGGGCAAATGCGTCCGGTACGAGCTGAAAAAGCTGGAGACCGTTGACCCCCACAAAGTGGATTACGTGCTGGACAGCGGCTATGACCTGGTGCTGTATACCTGCACCTACGGGGGAGAATTCCGTGTGGTCGCCTTTTTTGACCGGGCGGAGGACACCGCAAAAAAATAAGGTCCGGCGCTGCCTGAAAAAAACACCGTCCCATTGCCGTTTTCGGCGGGACGGTGTTTTGCCTTTGCATTGCTCTTTGCTTAGCCTTGTGTTTTGCTTTTGTTTTGCCTTTGCATTGCTCTTTACTTAGCCTTGTGTTTTGCTTTTGTTTTGCTTTTGTTTTGCCTTTGCATTGCCCTTTGTTTTGCCTGCGTTTTGCCTTTACATTGCCTCTATTTGTTTTATGTTCATCTCGCTGCCCTGCTGCAGCCAGGTCTCCCCACTGCCGCAAAATGGGCAGATTTTGCCGTATTTCAGGGTAGAATAGGTCTTTTTGCAGCTGTCACACCAGGTGACGGCGGGAATAGTCTCGGTAATAAGCTGCGCCCCCTCTATTAAAGGCATCTTTTTGGCGTACCAGTTCCAGCAGTCTATCAGATATTCCGGAACGATGCCGGAGACCTCGCCGAATTCCAGGGTAACGGAGCTGACCTTGCTCAGCTGATGCTCCTCCGCCAGCTCTTCCACCTGCCGTATAACATAGGTGACTATACTCAATTCGTGCATATATATTCCTTTCAGTCCCTGGGCTCAGAAGCGACCAGGGCTCTCTTTGCGGCCGTATGTTGAACACACCTGTATATTTAAATTATACACAAAACGGGGAAATTAGCTATAGCCGATTTTCCATATCTGTACAAATATGCCACATTCAGAACAGCTCCAGCTCCTCCAGGTAGCGGTTCATCCTGTGCAGCCTGGACCGGGGCTGTATGCCCAGAAGCCTGCTGAGCTCAAAGGCTATCGTCTCGGCGATAAACAGCGCCCCCACGAAGGAGTTGAAGGCAGAGGGGCTGGAGAAGTCCGCCAGAAGCACCAGCTCGGCTCCGGCGGCCAAGGGGGATGTTATCTTGTCGGTTATGACAATGAGACGGCAGCCGGATTCCTTAGCCATCTCCGCCATCACCAGGGACATTTTCGAGTAGCGCTCCACTCCCATGAGCACCACGCAGTCCTCCTTTTTGTAGTCCATCATCTTCTCCACACAGCAGGAGTCGGCCTTGCAGCAGCAATCCACATGCCCTGTGAGCTGGGAGAGTAGCAGGGCCAGGTGGCTTGCCACACCGGCGGAACCGCGAAAACCCGAAACCAGTACATGTTCGCTGGAGAGTATTATTTCCGCTGCTTTTGAGAACTTTTCCGGCTCGTTCTTGTCATAGGAGGACTGAAGATTGGAAATTGCCATCTCAAGATTCTGGTAGGAGCTGAGGCCTTTGTAGCGGCTCAGCTTGTCCTGGACTTGCTCATGGGGGATAACGTAGCGTTCCCGGAGCATTGCCTGGGACAGCTGTTGCCGAACACTGTCCTGCAGGGCCTTGTAGCCGCTGTAACCCAGGCTGCGGCACAGCCGGATGATGGAAGTATCGCTGACCTTCAGTTCCATGGCCAGGTCTTTTGCAGTGGTAAAATACAGCGTCTCGCTGTGCTCCAGCAAGTAGTCGGCTATACGCTTCTCAGTTTTGGTCAGATGAGCGCCCCTGATCTTTTCTTCCAGAACTTTGTTCATAAAAACCCTGCTTTCGCCAATGTGATTTCAACAGCAATTTTTACCGTTGCCGCAACAACATTATATTGATTTTTTGCTAAAATTGCAATATATTTTTTATAATTATACACAGCTTTTTGGAGAAAATGATCGGGGCATATTGACTTATGTTTTCCCTCACGTCTACAATGCAACATAGTAAATTGCTACAGTGAAAAAATATACGTAGCAATCAAATCAATTGGGAGGGAAAACCATGGAAAAAGAAAAGAAGATGGAATTTTACGGTGGGACCTTAGGAGCCTGTCTGCCGATCATAAGCTTTATGGGCTGCATGCTTATAATAGCCGTGGAGCAGATGGTGTCTCTGCAGCTGTTCTGCATGGCCGGTTTTGCCGGGTTCTGCGTAGCTTTTCTGCTGGCAAAGGATAAGAAAATGTTTGAGCAGGCAGTTGTGGACGGCATAAAGAACGACACTCTCTGCGTCATTATTTTGAAAACTCCGGCGGCTCCCTGCGCCTGAAGGCCTCGGTCCAGGAGCAGGCCAAGTATCAGGCCTTTGCCGACTGCCCCGAGCGGCTCCACGCCCGCTCAAGGGAGCTGAAGAAGGTACAGCTCAGGGGCATAGAGGATATCATGCAGGTCATCCTGGGCGCCAAGGGCGGCGCTCTCATAACCGAGATGACCGCATCCCAGGCTATGTTCCAGATGGTGGGAGCCATTCTGGAGAACGTGGAAGGGGACAGCGCCGTCACCTCCGTGCTGGAGCATCCCTCCGCTTTTGACGCAGTGAAGTATTATTGCGGCAAGACCGGCAAGGAGTTCAGGGTCGCCCAGGCAAATCCCAAGACCGGCGGCATAGACGTGGAGGAGATACGCCGCGTGGTCACCCCCGGCACCTGCCTTCTCAGCATCATGTATGCCTCCAATATCACCGGCACCATAATGGACATGGAAGCCATAGTCAAGGCCGCCCGGGAGATAAACCCGGATATATACATAATCTCCGATGCGGTGCAGCATGCCCCCCATGCCATCATGGACGTGGAAGAGCTAAAGCTGGACGGAGTGAACTTTGCCCCCTATAAGTTCTTTGGTACCCGGGGCATGGGCTACGGCTATGTCTCCGACCGCGTGGCAAAGCTGCCCCATCGGAAGATACTCCAGCGGCCCGAGGACGTGTGGGAGCTGGGTTCTCCCACTCCCGGAAACTTTGCGGCAATGTCCGCAGTGGTGGACTATGTCTGCTGGATAGGCGGCCACTTCACCGATAAGACGGAGCGCCGCCAGCTATTCGCCGCAGGCATGGAGCGCATACATCTCCAGGAGCGTGCCCTGCTCTGGCGCATGCTGGAGGGCAGCGACAAGGTGCCAGGCCTGCGCCATATCCCCGGCGTTAAGGTCTATGTAGACACTGAGGATCTGAGCTGCCGCGACCTTATAGTAGCTATGAGCATCGACGGGATAGTCCTGAGCCGCTGTGTTCAGGAGTATCAGAAACGGGGCGTCACCGTGTTCGAGCGGCTGAATACCAGCGTGTACTCCAAGCGCATAGTGGAAGCCATAGGTATTGAAGGAGCCATTAGGGTATCTCCTCTCCACTGCCACACTGTGGAGGATATAGACAGATATCTGGAGATAACCCAGGAGCTGGCAAAGGAATTTGCCTGCTGAGTCCGTAAAACAGAATCAGAATTATAGCAATAAGTCCGGACTGCGTATACAGGCCGGACTTATTGCATATATATGGCAGATCGCTTTTTCAAATACTCCGCACAAGATTGGTGTAGCCTATGAGGTACTCGTCAATCTCAGCCGCAGCGGAGCGGCCCTCGGCTATTGCCCAGACCACCAGGGACTGGCCCCGGCGCATATCTCCTGCGGAAAAGACCTTGCCGATGTTGGTGGCATAGCTGCCCTTGGGGGTTTTCACTGTCCTGTCCATTTCCACCCCAAAGGCCCGGCACACATCCTCCCGGCAGCCGGTAAAGCCTGTAGCCCCAATGAGCAGCTGGCAGGGGACAGTGTCCCCGTCGCTGGTGACAAGTCCGCTGAGTTCAGCCTTGTCATTGACAATGAGCTCTTTGACCTTGACGCCGAAGCGCCGGGGGTCGGAGCCGAATACGGCCAGAGCCTCCTCGTGGGCATATGCCAGGGGCAAACGGCCCTGTTTGTCCAGATAGTCCTCCATGGGCCGGCGCACCAGCTGGGTCACCGAGCGGCAGCCCTGGCGCAGGGCGGTGGCCACGCAGTCGCTGGCGGTATCCCCGGTGCCCACGATCACCACATCCAGGCCCTGGGCGCTGGGGAAGGGGCTGTCTGGCTTGCCGAACTGGGCCCGCTCTACTGCGGACTTCAGGTATTCCGTGCCGTAGCAGATTCCGCTCACTCCTTGACTGTCCAGTCCAAGGGGCCGGGGCAGGCCCGCTCCGCAGCACAGCAGCACCGCGTCGTACTCTCGCAAAAGCCTTTGAGCCACTTCCGGCTGAGCGGCATCCACTCCGCATACGAAGCTGACTCCCTCATCGGTCATCAGGTCAATGCGCCGCTGAACAATACGCTTGGGCAGCTTCATGTTGGGTATGCCATACATCAAAAGCCCACCGGGCTTTTCTGCCTTTTCTACCACCGTCACCAGATGGCCCCGGTGGTTCAGCTGGTCGGCTGCCGCCAGACCTGCGGGCCCGGAGCCCACCACGCAGACCTTTTTGCCGGAGGTCTGGGGAGGACGGCGGCGCTGTACCCGCCGGTGGAGAAAGGCATCCTCTATAATGCTCAGCTCGTTGTCCCGGATGGTCACCGAGTCCCCGTATATGCCGCAGATACAGGCGGCCTCGCAGGGGGCGGGACAGACCCGGCCGGTGAATTCCGGGAAGTTATTGGCCTTGTGAAGGCGGCTGATGGCGTGGCCCCAGTTGCCGGAGAGTATCATGTCGTTCCACTCGGGTATGAGATTATGGAGCGGGCAGCCGAAGGCCTTGCCCTCATATACCATGCCGGTCTGGCAGAAAGGCACGCCGCAGTTCATACACCGTGCGCCCTGCTGACGCCGCACATCTTCCGGCTGGGGGATGTGGAATTCCTCCCAGTCTCTGACCCGTTCCGCCGCATCCCGGCGCAGGTCCTCGCAGCGCTGATATTCCAAAAAACCTGTAGGTTTTCCCATGTCTCCGCCTCCTGTCAAGTTCTGGTGTTGGCGTAAAACGCCTGAATCTCCGCCTGCTCCCGGGACATGCCCTTTTCCTCAAACTGGGCGATGGAGCGGAGCATCCTGTCGTAATCCCTGGGCATCACCTTTTTGAAGCAGGGGATGTAGGAATGGAAGGCGGCGAGGATCTTTTTACCTCTGGGAGACCCGGTGGCCGCCACATGCTCTTCGATAAGGGAACGCAGCTCGGCGATGTCGTGGGCCTCGGTAAGGGTATCGGTCATGACCTGGTCCTTGTTGAGACGCATATATAGGTCGTGCTTCTCATCCAGCACATAAGCTATGCCTCCCGACATGCCTGCGGCAAAGTTCTTGCCTGTGGGCCCCAGAATGACGCAGCGCCCCCCGGTCATGTATTCGCAGCCGTGGTCGCCAACGCCCTCTACCACTGCCACGGCGCCGGAGTTGCGCACGCAGAAGCGCTCACCGGCCATGCCGTTAATAAAGGCCTTGCCTGAGGTGGCGCCGTAGAGAGCCACATTGCCCACGATTATATTTTCACCGGGTTTGAAGCTGCTGCCCTTGGGCGGATAGAGAACCAGCTTGCCGCCGGAGAGCCCCTTGCCGAAACCGTCGTTGCAGTCGCCCTCCAGCTCAAGGGTTAGGCCCTTGGGAATAAAGGCTCCGAAGGACTGTCCACCGCCGCCGCGGCAGTGTATCACATAGCTGTCCTCCGGCAGAGTGCTGCCGCACTGGCGGCTTATCTCAGAGCCGAAGAGGGTGCCGAAGGCCCGGTCGGTGGAGGAGACTTCCAGCTCCAGGGAGCCGGACTTCTTGCCCTTCAGGCTTTTGCCCAGTTTTGCCAGCAGCACGCTCTGGTCAAGGGTCCGCTCCAGATGAAAGTCGTAGACGTCTTCCGGTTTGAAGTGGACGGCGGTGGAGCGGCCGGGCATGGCCAAAAGCCCCCGCAGATCCACAGTGGAGGCCTGCCCGGCAGGCAGCTCATCCCTTATCTTCAGCAGGTTGCTGCGGCCCACCAGCTCATCCACGCTGTGCAGGCCCAGCCGGGCCATGTACTCCCGCAGCTCTTGGGCAATAAAGTACATAAAGTTTATAACATATTCCGGTTTGCCGCTGAAGCGCTTTCTAAGCTCCGGGTTCTGGGTTGCCACACCGGCAGCGCAGGTGTCAAGATTGCACACCCGCATCATGCAGCAGCCCAGGGCCACCAGAGGCGCCGTGGCAAAGCCGAACTCCTCGGCTCCCAGCATGCAGGCTATGGCCACATCCCGGCCGCTCATCAGCTTGCCGTCGGTCTCCAGCACTACCTGGCTGCGCAGGCCGTTTTCAATGAGAGCCTGGTGGGCTTCCGCCACGCCCAGCTCCCAGGGCAGACCGGCCCCATGTATGGAGCTGCGGGGGGCGGCGCCGGTGCCACCGTCGTGGCCGGAGATGAGCACCACCTGGGCCCCGGCCTTGGCAACGCCTGCCGCTATGGTGCCTACGCCCGCCTCGCTCACCAGCTTTACGCTGATGCGGGCTTTATGGTTGGCGTTTTTCAAATCGTATATCAGCTGGGCCAGGTCCTCAATGGAGTAGATGTCGTGATGGGGCGGGGGAGAGATGAGGGTGACGCCGGGAGTGGAGCAGCGGGTCTTTGCGATCCAGGGGTATACTTTCTTCCCCGGCAGATGTCCGCCCTCGCCGGGCTTTGCCCCCTGGGCCATTTTTATCTGTATCTCTTTTGCGCTGCACAGATAGGCGCTGGTGACGCCGAAGCGGCCGGAGGCCACCTGCTTTATGGCGGAGCAGCGCTCGTCCAGCAGCCGCTCTGCCGCCTCACCGCCCTCGCCGGAATTGGACTTGCCACCGATACGGTTCATTGCAATGGCCAGACACTCGTGGGCCTCCTGAGAGATAGAGCCGTAGCTCATGGCCCCGGTCTTGAAGCGGCGGACTATGCTCTCCACCGGCTCCACTTCTTCCAGGGGTATCCCGCCATTGTCGTCAAAGCGGAAATCCAGGAGATTTCTCAGCGCGTGTGGCTGGGTGGGGTTGTCTATCAGGGCGGTGTACTCCTTAAAGGTCTCATAGCTGCCCTCTCTGGCGGCCTTTTGCAGCAGCAAGATAGTGCGGGGATTGTAGAGGTGCTGAGCCTTGTCCGGTCCGGAGCGCAGCTTATGTACGCCCACGGAGTCCAGAGTCGTGTCGTAGCCAAGGCCCAGGGGGTCAAAGGCCTGGTTGTGGTTCCATTCCACCGCCTGGCCTATCTCCTCAAGACCGATGCCGCCTACACGGCTGACAGTGTTGGTAAAGTACTTGTCTATCACGTCTTTATTAATGCCGACACACTCGAATATCTGAGCGGACTGATAGGACTGAACGGTGGAGATGCCCATTTTGGAGGCTATTTTCACAATGCCGTGGAGGATGGCACTGTTGTAGTCGTTTACGGCGGCTGTGGGGTCCTTGTCCAGCAGGTTCAGGGTCACCAACTCTTCCACGCATTCCTGAGCGAGATAGGGGTTGATGGCCTGGGCGCCGTAACCCAGCAAAGCCGCGAAGTGGTGCACATCCCTGGGCTCGGCACTCTCCAGTATCACGGAGACGGCAGTGCGCTTTTTTGTGCGCACCAGATATTTCTCCAGTGCGGAGACCGCCAGCAGAGAGGGGATAGGCACATGGTTCTCGTCCACTCCCCGGTCGGAGAGGATTATCACGTTGGCTCCGTTCTTGTAGGCCCGGTCCACATTGACAAAAAGCCGGTCCAGAGCATTTTCCAGAGGAGAACCCTTGTAATAGAGAAGGGGAATGGTCTCCACGTGAAATCCCGGACGCTTCATGTAGCGTATCTTCATCATGTCCACGGAGGTGAGGATTGGATTTCTTATCTGCAAAACCGTGCAGTTTTCCGGCTTTTCCTCCAGCAGGTTGCCGCCGGAACCCACGTATACCGTGGTGTCGGTGACTATCTCTTCCCGTATGGCGTCCATGGGAGGATTTGTCACCTGGGCAAAGAGCTGCTTGAAATAGCTGAAAAGGGGAGGATGGTTTTCGGACAAAACGGCCAGCGGTGTGTCCACACCCATGGCGGAGGTGGGCTCGGCCCCGTCTCTGGCCATGGGCAGTATGGCGTCCTTCACTTCCTCATAGGTATAGCCGAAAGCCTTGTACAGCCGGTCGCGCCACTGCTGAGTGGCTTTCTCCACCTTCCGGTTGGGTATGGGCAGGTCCCTGAGGTAAACCAGGTGGGAGTCCAGCCATTCACCGTAAGGCCGCTGACAAGCGTAGTGTTCCTTGAGTTCGCTGTCGTCCACCAGCCGATGGGCGGCCAGATCCGCCAGCAGCATGCGCCCGGGCTGGAGCCGGGATTTTTTCAGCACCTTTTCCGGGGGAATATCCAGCACTCCCACCTCGGAGGCCAGGATAAGCTGCCCGTCGTCGGTGAGGTTCCAGCGGCAGGGCCGCAGGCCGTTCCGGTCCAGCACTGCGCCAACGATGTCGCCGTCGGAAAAGACTATGGCCGCCGGGCCGTCCCAGGGCTCCAGCATGGTGGCGTAGTAGTGGTAGAAATCCCGTTTTTCCCGGCTCATCTTCCTGTCGTTGGCCCAGGGCTCAGGGATGCACATCATCACGGCCTTGGGCAGGGGGATTCCGCTCATCATGAGAAATTCCAGGGTGTTGTCCAGCATGGCAGAGTCGGAACCGCTCTGGTCTACCACCGGCAGCACCTTGTCCATGTCCGCCTCCAGAAGCCGGGAGTGCATGGTCTCTTCCCGGGCCAGCATACGGTCGGCATTTCCCCGGATGGTGTTTATCTCTCCGTTGTGGAGTATGTAGCGGTTGGGATGAGCCCGCTGCCAGCTGGGGGTGGTGTTGGTGGAGAAGCGGGAATGCACCAGGGCAATGGCGCTTTCACAGTCGGGATCGCTGAGATCCGAGTAGAATTTCCGCAGCTGACCCACCAGGAACATTCCCTTATAAACTATAGTCCGGCTGGAAAAGGAGGAGATATAGGTGTTAACGTTGGACTGTTCAAAGAGCCGCCTGGCCACAAAGAGCTTTCGGTCAAAGTCCAGACCCTTGGCGCAGCCCTCCGGACGTGCCACAAAGCACTGGCAGATGCAGGGCATACAGTCCAGGGCCTTCTGCCCCAGCACCTCCGGGTGGGTGGGCACGTCCCGCCAGCCGAGAAAATCCATGCCCTCCTTGGCAATAATTATCTCCATCATCTTCTTGGCCTGGGCCCGCTTGAGACCGTCCTGAGGGAAGAAGAACATTCCCACGCCGTAGTCCCGCTCCTCTCCCAGTATGATACCCAGGGCAGCGGCAGCCTTTACCATAAGCTTGTGGGGAACCTGTATCATAAGTCCCACACCGTCGCCGGTCTCGCCGGAGGCGTCCTTGCCTGCCCGGTGCTCCAGCTTCTCCACGATTTTCAGAGCCTTGTCCACGGTGCCGTGGCCGGGCTTGCCGCTGAGATCCACTATTGCCCCAATGCCGCAGGCGTCATGCTCCAAACCGGGGTCATATATTTTTAGCCTCTGCTCCTGTCCCATAGGGAGTCCACCTCTTTCCAAAGTCCAACATGATTTTTCTGTTTTTGACATTGCACTGTAAAAGTTTATCGCTTTAAGGCGATAAATGCGATGAATATAAAAAAAGCACAAAGTGACTGTGGAAGTACGGCTTTGTACTTTGAAAGTATTATAGCCGCCGGAAAATGTCCTGTCAACGCCTTTGGAGCTGTCATAGCGGCAATGAATATTTTTTCGACCATATGCACAGCGGGGAGCTTAGATGGACCCGGCGGCCTATGAAATTTTAACGATTTTTGACGGCGGAGGAAAGCCTGCACATCATGGCCGGCTGAAGAACAGCGGCATAAATCACAGTAGAGGCCTGAAGGGGGCACGTTAAGAAAACGTACAGAATCGAAGCATAATGCCGGGGATGGGAGCTTCAGCCCAGATTTGGTTTCGCTTCCACACAGCCGAGCCCGGTATATATCATTCCGGCTTTTCCACGGGTGGACAGCATCAGGGAGAGCCGCTCCGCCTCCATGGAGGTCTCGGGTATTTTAATAGAGGAAAAGTCCGAGGCCCGGCGGTATTCCGGTTTTCGAACCAGGGTGATGTGGGGCAGGAATTTCTTTTTGTCAAAGGGGATGCCCGCCTGGGCCAGGGCACGGCGCAGCTGACTGACTAGCCGGGACAGATCTCCCCTCTCCTCCAGCCCGGCCCACCACAGTTCCCCGAAAGAGCCCAGACCACGGAGCCGAAGCTCCATGGGATAAAAGCTCAGAGAAGCCATGGCCTCCAGCACCTTGTCCGGCTCCGGGTACTCGCCTATAAAGGCCAGGGTCAGGTGCAGGTTTTCAGGTCTTGTGTAATTGCCTTGCACCCCCAGGCGGCGAAATTGCCCCTGGACATCCAGCAGGCCTTTTTTCATTTCCTCACTCAGCTCTATAGCCACAAACAGCCTCATGCCCAACACCTCGTTTCTCGCTTAGATTGTAGCACAGGCGCAGGCCAAGTTCAAACTTCAGCCGTCGCCGGGCTGGGGAATACAGGCAACCAGCTCAAAGCGCCCGTCTTTGATACAGGCGTCCAGACTGCCGCCCAGACGCCGGGCTATCTCCGTCATACCCGGCAGGCCGAAGCCGTGGTTTTTGCCGTCGGCCTTGGTGGTGTCAAAGCCGGGCTTCTCGTCTCCTGCCAGCGGGTTTGAGACTATGAGCATCAGCATGCCCTTGTCCAGGCGGCAGCGCAGCCTGACATCGGGTTTTTCCGCCTTGGAGCAGGCCTCCGCTGCATTGTCCAGAGCGTTGCCCAGCAGGGCGCACAGGTCAGTGTCGGATATGCTCAGCTTTTCAGGCAGGCTCACCTGATAATCTGCCGGAATGCCAAGCCTTTCCAGCTCCCCCAGCTTGACGGACAAGACGGCGTTAGCCGCCTGATGGGCGCAGATGCGCCTTCCGCCGGACAGGGCGGGAGAGCCAAGGAGCTCTCCCGCATATTCCGCAGCCTTGACAGTCTCGCCCCGCTGCAGCAGGCCCTGGAGGACGGCCATGTGATTTCTCATGTCGTGGCGCAGGGTGCGCACCTGGCTTTGCTCCCGCTGCAGGGACTGATAATACAGCTCCCGCAGGGCCGAGAGCCGGCTCTCGCTCTGCAAACGCTCATAGTCGGCCAGGGCCAGTATGGCGCGGAGCAGCAGGAGGCAGCCCAGCAGTATCGCCGGCAGCACCGCCAGGCCCTGTTTTTTGGATACGATGTCCACAAGCACCGATTCATAGCGGTAATAGGTCAGGCCCACCACGGCAATGAGGGAAAGGAAGGGCATTGCAGACAGGCCCAGCATCAGCTTCCGCATTCCCGGGGAGAGACTCAGGGGCTCAGCGGGAAGGCGTTTTCTGAATAAGAAGTATATTCCGCCGAAAATGGCCGGACGCAGCAGGCGGACTATATAATCATAATAATTAAACCTGTATACATAGCTGTCTATCATGGCGCAGACCGACATGATGTAGCAAATGGAGATCATGGCCAGTGCAAGGCGCTGGGCCGTCTGCCCCTGCGTGAGAAGAAAGAAGCAGGGAAAGAAAACCAGCATGGTGTAGAGTACATTGGGGTCGCCTATCCATATCACCATGCCGCAGCTGCCGGAATATAAAAGCAGCAGCAAAATCCCGGGCCAGCGGCCTTTCCTGAAGCATATGAAAGGGGACATGAGCCTGTATATAAATCCACCGGCCAGGAATATCAGTGCAAACCCGCAGATGTTTATCAAAACAGTAATCAGTCTTTCATGCATGGCCTGTCCTCCAGAGCCGCTCTTGTGAGGGCCAGCATGGCGCTGTGCTGGCATGAGCGGCTCACCGGCAGAGTGGTCTCGCCGATGGAGACCTCGCTGCCGCTCATTTTGTCCACGGCGGCGGAGTTCACCAAATAGCGCCGGTGTATGCGCACAAAGGCTTCACCCAGTTCCTGCTGAATTTCATCCAGTTTGCCGTAAAAGGTGTAGTTCCTGTGCCGGGTGACGCAGGTAAGCTGCCGCCGGTCGGAATGGAAATACAGTATATCCTTCAGCCGCACCCGGTAGCTCACATCGCCGCTGCGGCAGAGAAAAACCTTTCCGCTGTCTCTGTTAAGGGACTCCAGGCAGCGGCCCAGCACCTCCTCCAGCTGCCGGGGCTTGGGCGGCTTCATTATATAGGCCAGGGCGCTGACGGAATAGCCCTCAAAGACCCGGTCGGCATAGGCCGTGACAAAGACCAGCTGCAAGCCCTCATAGCTTCGGCGCAGCCTTTTTGCAGTCTCCATCCCGTCCAGCTCGCCCATCTCCATATCCAGGAACACCAGGTCGATCTCTCCGGTGTGCTTTTCCATCCAGCGGAGCAGACCCTCACCGGAGGAAAACTCGTAGATCTCGCCCTGCTGTCCCAAATTGTCCAGGGAGCGCTCAACAGCTCCATGAAGGCTGAGCCGGGCATCCTGGCTGTCGTCACAAATTGCAATTCTCAGCAAAATAACCACCACCTGACTGCCTGTATTCTGCCACATGCCGTCAAGTTCGTCAAACCGAATTTGACGGCAAAAGTGCAAAACTTTACATCGGCGGCAGCTCTGCCGCAAAACTTTACATCAGCCCCGCCTAAAATTACAGGGCCGTTTGCGCCATCTCCCAGGCGGATATATTATCGGGCCATGAAAGGAGCGATAGACATGCTTGAAGTAAATGAGCTGCATAAGTCCTACCAGGTGGGGAAGGCCACCTACGAAGTGTTGAAAGGCGTATCCTTTGAAATAAAAGAGGGGGAGTTTGCGGCAGTGATGGGCCCATCCGGTTCCGGCAAGACCACGCTTTTAAACTGTATCTCCTGCTATATCCCGGCCGACAAAGGCAGCATAATGCTGGGCAAGACCCGGCTTTCCAGCCTCAGCCAGGAGCAGCTGGCAGAGGTGAGAAACAAGGAACTGGGCTTCGTGTTTCAGGATTTTCTGCTGTTGGACGGCCTCAGCGTGAGGGACAATATCCTGCTGCCCGCCATTATCGGAGGCAGCATGGACGGTGAAACGGAGCGCCGGGCGGACGAGCTCTGCCGTGTATTCGGGATAAGCGAGATCCGGGAGAAATATCCTGCGGAGATCTCCGGCGGGGAAAAGCAGCGCACCGCCGTGGCCAGGGCCCTGATAAACCGGCCAATGCTGATACTGGCCGACGAGCCTACCGGAAACCTGGATTCCAAGTCCAGCCGGGCGGTGATTGACAGTTTCCTCCAGGCAAAGCAGGTAATGGGGGCCACCATCTTCATGGTGACCCACGACAGCTATGCTGCCTCCTTCTGCGACAGAGCCATAATCCTCAGAGACGGCCAGGTGTGGCGAAGCCTTGAGCGGGGAAATATGGACAGGACGGCCTTCCAGGATATACTGCTGGATTCCGTCAGGGAGATGGGCAGGGAGTGAAGAAAATGAAGAACTTTACCGAAATTTATGCCCGCCTTCGCCGCCGCAGTCTGAAGCAATACGGACTGCTCACCGGCTGCTGCTTTTTCTCGGTGCTGCTGATAACGGCCTATGCCTGCATGATGCGCTCGCCTACCATACTGAATGTGCTGCCTGAGGGGGGAGATTCCCGCAAACAGGTGATGATGGTTTTCGTCCTGGCGGTCATAGGCTGCGCAGTGTTCAGCCTGTATGCGGCAAACCTGTTTTTTCGCTACAAATCCAGGGAGACCGGGATCTTCCTAGCCCTGGGGGCGGGCCGCGGCCAGCTGAAACGGCAGCTCATGGGAGAGCTGGCCTTGATGGCGCTGGCCTCCTGCGGAGCCGGGGCGGCTCTGGGCGGCCCTCTGGCCCTGGGTCTGTGGCAGCTTTTTCGCCTGGCTGTGGTGGACACGGAGGAGATGGCTCTGAGCTTCAATATGGATTCTTACGGCATGGCTCTGGCCTTTTCGGCCTTTGTGACTATAGCCCTGTTTATATTGGGGCGGCGCTCGGTGATGAAAACCAATATCATCGACGTTATTCAGGAAAGCCGCAAGTCCGAAGCTATCAGAGAGGTGCCCCGCTGGTACGGCTGGGGAGGTATAGCTATGCTGGCCCTGGGGGGATTTCTGGGATATATAGCCCCGACGGTATTTATAAGGGGCCTGCACTGGTACCCTCCGGAGGGACTCACTGCAATATTTTACCTGCCCGCTTTGCCTGGATTATACATGGTACTGCTGCACACGGTTGTAAACGGATGGAGCATAAAAAAGCACAGGTATAAAAATATAATATCCACCAGTATGATGAAGTTCCAGGGACGGCAGACGGTGAACAATATGCTGGTTATGACGGTGCTCATAGCCGGGGCCTTCTTTGCCGGATTTTACGCGCCCATGCTGGGCACAGGGGCAATGATGGGCTATGATTCCCGCCCTGTGGACTATGCCTATTTTTACCGTAACGACCAGAATATCCCCGGCAAAGCCCAGGTGCGGCAGCTGGCAGAGGACTACGGCGTGAACATCATTTTCTGGGCGGAGGCTCCCATGATACGCCTGGCTGTGGACGGGGAGTACGAAGTGGAGAGCGAAGGCCCCATGGGTACCACCTACGAGGTGAAATACAGCGAGCAGATGCAGTCCAAGCTCTTCCTCTCCGAAAGCTCCTACGAAGCTTTGACAGGGGAGAGCATAGACCTGGAGCCGGGACACATCGCCGGTATTATGGATTCCACCGGAAGCGGACAGGGTATCTTTGGCGGAAACGCCGGCGTTGTGACCAACTATATTACCGGGGAAAAGTATTATGTAAACTCAGATAGGGAGCTGAGGAATGATGTGCTCTTTGGCCGCTATGTATGCGACGACTCGGACTTTGAGAAGATGGCCCAGGGCCTGCCGGAGGACTGGCAGGAGACCATGGTGTTTTTCAACGTGGAAAACTGTGAAGAGAGCTATGACTTTGCAAAGGCGCTGTTCAACGCCATTGTGGACGCCTCGGGGCAGGAGGTGGAGCAGTACGATGCCTGGGACCCGGTGGTAAGGGACCGGGAGATAATGGAGAGCGGGGAATATTTCATGGACATGTATGCTCCCGACTATGACCAGAGGGACAGCTCCGACTTCAGGCTTTACTGGAAATATATGCCCCAATTCAGGGTCCTGGATAAGGCGGACTTTGTGCGTACCACGGCGGTGTTTTTAATGCTGTTCATTTTCATTGCCATTGTGTGCTTTGCGGCGGTGTACGTGATAGCCTTTACCCGCTGTATGACCATAGCTCTCAACAACAGCCAGGTATATGAAGACATGGCAAAATTGGGGGCCTCAAAGAAATACTTGTTCCAGTCAGTGCGCAGGCAGACGGCAAAGGTGTTCTCGGTGCCCTCCGTTACCGGCACGGCCCTTATCTATGCTTTCTATGCCATGATAATGTATTTCAACGACAGCCGCCTGAGCCTTACGGAGATTACAGGTATGGGGGTCTGCCTGCTGGTAGTGGCAGGGGTGTCGGTTATAACATGGCTGATCTATCGGCTGACGCTGAAAAAAGTCTGTGCAGCTCTAAAGATATGATTAAAAAGGGAAACGAAAAAGGCTCCGGACAAAGCCGGAACCTTTTTGTTTAAATATTGATCTTCAGGGCACATGTATTTCCTTGATGGTAAAGTCCTCGCCGGAGAGCACGTCCTTGTCAAAGCTGCCGCAGTTGGGGCAATAGCCCTCGTACTGTATGACGTTGAATATCTCGTCACACTCGTTGCACTCGGCAAGCCCAGGCACCGTTTCCAGGATGAGTTTGGTATCCTCCAGTTCGGTGTCCTTCACCACAGCGGGGTAGATCTCCTCCACATACTGGGGGATCACCAGGGACAGCTCGCCCACCTGGCACACGATCTCACTTATCTTCTGGACATTATTCTCCTTTGCGTAGTCCAGCACGGTTTTGCACATGCTCCTGACTATGCCTATCTCGTGCATATGGACAGCTCCTTATTTTTTGACAAGTTTCTTTCTGGCAAGACGTCCAATAGCCTTGGGAGCATTGGTGGCGGCGGTGAGCAGAGTGCGGTAATAGGTAGTGCCTACATTGTCAATAGTCTTCTCCAGATGGATGGCGTCGAACTTGCACTTGGTGGTGCAGATACCGCAGCCTACGCACAGGTCTTCGTCTATGACCACGCAACCGCAGCCAAGGCAGCGGCTGGCCTCCCTCTTCATCTGCTCCTCGGTGAGGGTGCCCCGCAGGTCCTTGAAGGTCTTCTTGGCTTCGGCAGCGGCAGCGGAGGCGGCTTTCTGCCGGGGTGCGGTGTCAAAGCTGCCGATGGAGATGGCGATGGTGCTGGCATCCAAAGGCTTGTAGTCCCGGTTGTCACGGCCGATGACCTGGCTCTGACCAGGATGTACGTAGCGGTGGATGGAGATGGAGGCTTCCTTGCCGGCGGCAATGGCGTCGATGGCGAACTTGGGTCCGGTGACCACGTCGCCGCCTGCAAACACATCGGCCACGGAGGTCTGGTAGCTGGGTAACTTCACCACTACGTTGCCGCTCTTGTCGGTCTCAAAGTCGGCTATGCCGCTGAGATCTATCTTCTGGCCGATGGCGGAGATGACGGAAGTGACGGGGACGGTCTCGTATTTGCCGGTGCCCACGGCCTTGCGGCGGCCCTTGGCGTCGGCCTCGCCCAGCTCCATGAGCTCCAGCTTCAGGCTCTGGCACTTGCCCTCGCCCAGAACTTCCACGGGAGCGGAGAGAAAGCGGAACTTCACGCCCTCTTCTTCGGCCTCGGCTATCTCATCGTCGGCGGCGGGCATCTCGTCCCGGCCACGGCGGTAAATGATGGTGACGTTCTCGGCGCCCAGACGCACTGCGGAGCGTGCCACGTCTATGGCCACGTTGCCGCCGCCGATGACTGCCACGTCGCTGCCAACTTCGGGCTTTTCGCCCAGATTGACACGGCGCAGGAAATCAATACCGGTGTACACGCCGGGAAGCTCCTCGCCGGGGCAGTTCAGGCTGCTGCCTTTGGAGGCGCCGATGCCCAGGTAGAAGGCCTTGAAGCCCTCGCTCCGCAGCTGGTCCAGGGTAACGTCCTTGCCCACTTCCACGCCGGTCTTGAACTGGACGCCCAGCTCACGGAGAATGTCTATCTCGGCGTTGACCACGGCCTTGTCCAGACGGAAGGAGGGGATGCCCATGGTGAGCATGCCGCCCAGCATCTGCTCCTTTTCGTAGACTGTGACGGAGTAGCCCTTCACAGCCAGGTAGTAGGCGCAGCTGAGGCCGGCGGGGCCTTTTCGGCAATGAACTTCTTAATATCGTCTATAGCTACGGAGGAGTCAACTATGCCACGTGAGCAAGCCTCTTCACAGGCCTTGTTGCAGATGCGACCGCAGACGGCGGGGAAGGGGTTCTCCTTCTTTATAAGCTCCAGAGCTTCGGTGTAGCGGCCTTCAGAGGCCAGTTTTATGTAGCCCTGAACAGGAATATGGGCGGGGCAGACAGCCTTGCAGGGGGAGGTACCACTCTCCATAACGTCGCTGCGGTTGGTGCGGTATTCCACATTATAGCTCTTCTTATCCCAGGGAATGGCCCGGTCGGTGTCGTAGGCATCGGAGATGTGGGGATTGTTTACGCAGGTTTTCTGGCCAAGCCTCAGGGCATTGGTCTGGCAGTTTTCAACACACTGGCCGCAGGCAACGCACTTCTCCTTGTCCACCCTTGCCACAAAGTTGGAGCGGATAGCGTTCTTGGAACGGAACATTTCAGCTATACGCAGGGCGAAGCAGGAACAGCCGCAGCAGTTGCATATGGCGGTAGTGCCTTCAAAACCATCGGTCTGGTTTATTTCATGGACAAGCCCGTTGTCCTCCGCACGCTTGAGTATTTCATAAGCTTCTTCCTTAGAGACAAGACGGTGAGCGCCAACCTTGGAGAAGTTTATTGCATTGTCATTGAGATACATGCACATGTCTTCTTCCAGATGACCGCAGCCCTCACCCATGAGGCGGCGGGAACGGCGGCAGGAGCAGGGGCCCACGGATATAGCGGTGGCGTTTTCAATGAGCGTGGCTATCTCATCGTAGGAGGCGGTGCGGGAATTGTTCTCCACGGCGCTCATGACGGGCATTACGCGCATAAAGCTCATGCCCTGCTTGCCGGAGTTGAGAGTGGGTACAAGGACCTCCAGACGTTTACGGGTATACTCTTCAAAACAGCACCCCAAGTCAGGATATCTGTCGCACTGCTCCCGGTTGGAGAGTATGCCTTCCATTATACCGGGCACCCATATGGGGTAGTAATAGCACAGCTCCCCGTTTATGGTGCGGGTCCTGACAATGCCTGTTACTACCAGCTTATCCAGCTGCTGCTGAACGAAGGCTATATCCTTCTTACAGCGGCGGGCAATCTCTGCGGCGGTACGATTGGTTTCCAGACGCATATGCATCATGACGTCGCACATATCGTCGTCAACAATGGGGGCGAGGATACGATACTCGCTGTCCTTATAAGTTATGCCGGTGTAGGTCATACTCTCAAGGCTGATCTTGGTGGCAAGCTTGAGTATATTCGGTCTGTTTGCCATGTCTGTTCCTCCTGTAAAAAATTAGAAGTTTACTGAATAAGAACTCATAATTCGGTATGTTAAGTATACAACAATTACGGAGACTTAATCAATAAACAATTGGGTGGATATGTACAAAAGAGCAGGCTCTTGATTTTTGATTTTATGCAACTTATAATTGCAGTATATCAGCGGCGGCGCAAAGGAGGAGAGAAGATGGCCTGCAACTGTCTGGAGATTGAGCGGAAATTTCTTATTCGCAAGCCGGATAAAAAATGGCTGGAGACAGAAGCGGAGGGCTGGGACATGGTGCAGACCTACCTGATAAAGGACGGGTCGGGACTGAATAGCCGTGTTCGTAAGAGCAGCGGGAAAGGCGGCAGCGTATTTACCCATACGCAAAAGAGACATATAAGCGCCATGAGCCGGGAAGAATACGAACGGGTGATAAGCGAGGAAGAGTACAACAAGCTCCTCCTGACGGCCGACCCAAAGCGCAGGACCATTGAAAAACGCAGATACGTGCTTATGTATAAGGACCAGCGCTTTGAAATTGATCTGTTTCCCTTCTGGAGCGACAGAGCCATCATGGAGATAGAGCTGGAGAGAGAAGACCAGGCGGTGGACTTTCCGCCGGAAATAAATATAATAAGGGAAGTAACGGAGGACAGACGGTATACCAATTCTTCCCTGGCCAGGGAGATACCCATGGAGACTCTGGACTGATGGAACATTTTGCCTGGGGCGGACGTCTTTAAGCCGTCACTTGAATGTTATTTTCCCATTAAGAAAGGACGATGTGAAAATGAAAAAGATATTTGCCACGCTTTTGGCGGGGGCTATGATAATGGGCCTTGCCGGCTGTGAACAGCTGAGCAATGTGGAGCTGCCGCCTCTGCCTACGGTGACTCCGGAGGTGGAGGAACAGAACCCCAGTCCCAGCCCCACGGCGGAGCCCACTGAGGAGCCGGTGCAGGATGCGGCCGGGACGGTGACCGTGAACGTGAAGCGTACAATGCAGCAGGCCTACGACCCCCAGAACGGCAGCCAGCTTATACTGAGCTTTTCCTATGACACCCCGGTGGTCTATATAGAAGGCGGAGATGAGACCGCGGCGGCCATAAACGAACGGGTCGCCCTGATGGACGAGGCCTATTACACCGGCAACGAGTACGACGGCGTGCAGGGCACCGGCTACAACAACATGCTCACCATGGCCGAGGACAACTACCGCTATGTGGTGGAGACCGGCGCGGAAGGCGTGCCTCTGGAGATGGCCTCGGAGCGCAGCGTGTCCGTGCCCCGTGTGGATTCCCAGGTGCTTAGCCTGCTGTATAACGATTATATGTATACCGGCGGCGCCCACGGCAGCTACGGTTATGAGGGCTATTGCTTCGACCTCAGCGACGGGCATCTGATCACGCTCCAGGAGCTGAGCTCCGACTATGAGTCCCTGGCTGCCTTCCTGACGGACTATATGGTGCAGCTGGTGGAGGGGGACGAGGAGCTGGCCCTGCGTATAGATACCAGCCTGCTCCCAGAGGGCAGCGGCTATGGGGACTTGCTCAGTCCTCTGCTGCGGGAGGGCTCCTGGTATTTCGGCAGCGAAGGCCTGGTCATATTCCCCGACCTCTATGAGATAAGCAGCTATGCCGCCGGTATAGTGGAGTTTGTCATACCCTACGATGCCCTTGCAGGACACATCGACGACAAGTGGATACCCGCCGCAGTTCAGGGCAGCGGCAGCATTCAGCTCATTAAGGCCGAGGACATGGTGGACGGCAGCACACCCATCATCGATAAGCTGGTGGTGGATCAGGAGGGCGCCGAGTTCTATCTGGTGGCCCGGGGCAGCATAAGCAATGTGGCCGTGACCGAGGGGGACTATGCGGATATGTTCTACCCCTCATCCACCCTCTGGAGCTGCAGCTCCATGACGGAGGAGGCCCTTCAGATCCTGTGCCCCCTGCCTGAGGGCATGCCTGAGATACAGGTGAGCTACCGGGATGGCGAGGGTCAGCATCAGCTCTATCTCAGCATTGGGGAAGACGGCGCGCCCGTGCTCACCGACACGGTGGAGGCCGTGGGCTGAAAAGTAAATTTCAGGACCTGGGGAGACGGTACTCCCCAGGTCTTTTCTATAAAAAATAAGGAAAAATGCAATAAAATCGTTGACAAGCTGAGAGGTATGTGATATCCTATTCAAGCCGCATTGAAGGGGTTTACAAGCCGAGGCCTGGCCTCCACCCCCAGAGCGAGTCCTGAAGAGAGGGAGGAAAATGTTCATGAAGCATGCTGTTATCGTTACCGGCGGCAAGCAGTACCGCGTGGCAGAGGGCGACGTTATCTTCGTTGAGAAGCTGGATGTCGCTGCCGGCGAGACTGTGAAGTTCGACCAGGTTCTGGCTGTTGTGGATGGTGAGACCGCCAAGTTCGGCGCACCTGTCATCGAAGGCGCCAGCGTAACTGCCAACGTCGTCAAGACCGGCAAGAGCGCCAAGATCCGCGTCTACAAGATGAAGCCCAAAAAGGGCTACCGCAGAACTCAGGGCCACAGACAGCCCTATACCAAGGTTCAGATCGAAGCTATCAACGCATAATTTTTTCCGCAACTGATTATGACTTATGGAGGTGTAAGCTAAATGGCACATAAAAAAGGTATGGGTTCTACCAAGAACGGCCGCGACAGTGAGTCTAAGCGTCTTGGTGCCAAGAGAGCCGATGGACAGTTTGTCCTGGCCGGCAACATCCTTGTCAGACAGCGCGGAACCAAGATCCACCCGGGCACCAATGTGGGCAAGGGTAAGGACGACACTCTGTTCGCCCTCGTGGACGGCACTGTGAAGTTCGAGCGCATGGGCAAGGACCGCAAGAAGGTCTCTGTTTACGAAGAAATCGCTCAGTAATTGACCATCAAGGCCGGACAAGCAGTCCGGCCTTTTTTTATCATTCCTTTCATTTGATACAGAGGAGGAGACTATGGCAGCATCTTTTGTGGATAAGGCCCGCATAAGCATCCATGCCGGCAAGGGCGGCGACGGGGCCGTGGCCTTTCACAGGGAAAAGTATGTGGCCGCAGGCGGCCCCGACGGCGGCGACGGCGGCAGGGGCGGCAATGTGGTCTTTGTTGTAGACGACAATATGTCCACTCTGATGGACTTCAGATATAAGCGCAAATATGTGGCGGGCAACGGCGCCAACGGCCAGGGCAAGCGCTGCTACGGCAAGGACGGGGAGACCCTGTATATTAAGGTGCCCCGGGGCACCATTATCCGGGACACGGAGACCGGAGCCATCATGCATGACATGTCCACCGGTGAGGATTGGCTGGCGGCCAAGGGCGGCCGGGGCGGCTGGGGCAACATGCACTTTGCAACCCCCACCCGTCAGGTGCCCCGCTTTGCAAAGCCGGGCCTGCCTGGGGAGAGCCACGATATCACCCTGGAGCTGAAGCTCCTGGCGGATATAGGCCTTGTGGGCTTTCCCAACGTGGGCAAATCCACTCTTCTCAGCGTGGTTAGCAAGGCCCATCCCAAGATAGCAAACTACCACTTCACCACCCTGTATCCCAACCTGGGAGTGGTGTATGTGGATGAGGGCGTGTCCTTTG
>CASFJB010000015.1 GCA_949294945.1 uncultured Eubacteriales bacterium | reverse complement strand
TAAAAGCTTTAAAAGAATAGACGGTTTGTTGAAATATTTTTACTACAGGAATACCTCTGACATATTCGGTGCCGGCTTTGCTTATGCGATCCAAAGCAGCCTGATATTCTGCCATTATCTTGGCATTCTTACCTCCCATCATGGAAAACATAGCAATTACAGATATTACTGCGGCAAGAACACAAGCTGCACCCATACGCCAGTCAAATATAAACATAATTATAAGCATTGATATAAACAGAACTATAGTGCCTATAATATCAGCAAGATTATGAGCTAAAAGTGTTTCTGTTTCAGCGGCAGCAGCATCAAGCCTACCTCTTATGAGTCCCGATGCGTTGGAATCAAAGTATCCGAGAGGAGCTTTTGTAACATGCTTGACACCTTGCTTTCGTATATTTGATGCGGTGCGGAATGCTGCAAGGTGAGTGCACATCAGGCCTAAAAAGTAGATGAGTATGCCGCCAACTGCCAGCAGGGCAAGCCCGGCCACAACGATGTAGAATATGAGGGTGGAGCTGCTGCCGCGGTCATAGCTGCCGTTGCTGCTGTCGCTGTCGGCATTGTCCGTGGGTCCGGCGCTGGGGCTGGGGCTGGAGCTGGTGAGGGGAGCCAGGTCGCTCTCATAGCTCACTTCCACCAGCTGGGAGCGGGTGGTCTCGCTCTTCTCTCCGTCCTTGCTGACCCATACTCCCACGCAGTAATACTTGGTGCCCTCGGTCTGGGTGGGGGTATAGTTTGCGGAGTTGGCTCCGTCGATGGCTTTTGCATCGCTCATATTGTTGGTGTCGGAGACATACCACTGGTAGGTGAGTACGCCGCTGGCAGGGGTATTGGCAACCACGCTGAGGGTGGTGCGCTCACCGGGCTGCAGCTGGGCGGCTTTGGGCTGGGTGACGATGCTGGGAGTTTCCAGATCGGCATTGGTTGCGGCATCGCCGTTGGTACCGGTATTCGTGCCGGTATTGCTGTTGGTATTGTTATTGGTATTTGTATTGCTGCCGGTATTAGTGCCGCTGTTGGTATTGCCGGAGCTGCTGTTGTTGCTGTTGTTGTTGGTGTTGCTGTTGCTGCCGGAACTGCTGCTGCCGCCTTTAACGGTGAGGATAGCGCCGGTAGTATAGGAGGAGCCGGCGGCATTGGTGAACTTGCACTCAATGGCCCAGCCGTCCATGGACTTGGGGATGTTGCTGAGAGTCAGGCGCTCGGTATCCTGGCCGCTGACGCTCACGCCGAAATAGTATGGAGCTTCGCTGGCCGTGACGGTATTGGTGGTGTCGGCGCTGACTATACGCCAGACAAAGCTGGTGGCTCCGTCAGCCCTGGCCACGAACTGGGCGGTACCCCCCACCTCAACGGTCTCGCCGGTGGGGTTCTTGGTTATCACAGGCTTCTGGTTGTTCTGTATCGGCGCTGCGGTCTGCACCGGCGTGCTGGCCTCTGCCACAGTAATGGTCAGCCCAAAGCTCACAGCCCCGCCCTCTGTCTGCATGGATATCTCAGCGTTAAAGGTTCCGGCCGTAGTGGGAGTACCTGCCAGATATATGTCCGCTCCAATATAGCTCAGCTGCAGGCCGCTGGGGAGGCTTCCGTTATAACTGCAGCTCTGGATATTGCTGGTGCCCTTGTACACCGCTACCGAGCCCATGTCCTGATTAACAGTGCAGCTCACATTGGCGTTGGCCGCATAGGCCCCCATAGAGAACAGCGCCGTCATTAGGCACAGCATCAGGGCCAGGGAAAGCAGGCCTTTCATTTTCTTGCTCATCATCTTTTTCATCCTCCATTGCTGTTTATGTTTGCTGCTGATATATATGACTGTATCCAGGGCAAAAAGTTTCAACTCGTAACAGCTTTTTTCAAAGGAATTATACCATTCAAGTTTACATAAAGCAATAGCCCCGGAGGACAAAAGGAATTTTTATTTCCAGTTTTAATTATTCTTAATAAAAAAGAGAGGACAGGTCCGAAGCTCCGGGCAAATCCCGGACCCTTCTGCCTGTCCCATCTCTATTGCGGAGTCCGCCGGTTAATTCTTCCGCGGCTTCATCTTTTATATCAGCCAGTCCGGCCCGGCGGATTTAAGTTTACATAATCTTCAATGCAGCCGGCAATAGGCCAGATAGCTGCCGTAATCCCGCTCTCTGAAGGCCTTTTCCAGGCAGGCCAGCTTTCCGTTCTCCGTCTTCCAGCCCCGGAAGTTCTTATCCAGGAAGTCGGCATACACGGTAAATATGGCCCTCTTCACCTCATCGCTCTGCTGTCTGGTGCGGCTGTAGGTCAGCACTGCCATTCCCAGGATGTAGTCGTAATATTCCCGGGTGATCTCCAGACCGTACTTCTTTCTGTCCTCAAAGAGCTGCATGGTGATATACAGGGAGTCCAGACTCTTGTTCCGGCTGCGGCTGGTCTTGGTTATGCCCTTGGGGTTTTGCCGGTACATGACCACCGGCAGGTCCACGCCGACCACCTTGTTTCCCTGCTTATAGGCCAAGGGACAGATCACCTGCCTTATGATACTGTCCTGATACCAGGAGCCCTGGGTAAAGGCCGCGTTGTCAAAAAGGCTGCGGAGAATGAGCTTTCCCCACACATAGCCCTGGCACTGAGAAATTGACATTTCGCCCTGAGGATGAGGGTGGCGGCGTATGACACTGCCTTCCGTATCCGTCTCCACATAGCCGCCCTCCACTATGGCAGCTCCGGTCTCCCGGGCACAGCGCATCAAGCTCTCCACCGCTCCGGGACAGAGCTCATCATCGGCATCCAGAAACATAATATATTCCGCCGAAGCATGCTCCAGGCCTGTGTTTCTGGCTCCGGAAAAGCCCTTGTTCTCCTGGCGTATTAGACAGATGCCCTCATAGGAATCCAGTATGCTGCCGGTGGAGTCGGTGGAGCCGTCGTCCACTACCAGCACTCTGAAGCTGTAAGCCGTCTCCTGGCTGAGCACCGAGTCCAGGCAGCGGCGGATATACTTCTCCACATTGTAGGCGGGGATTATTATATCCAGCTGTGCGGCCTCTCCGCCCTCCTTTTCCCCACGTCCGGGAATATAGCAGGAGCTGCCGGGCTTGGGGGATGTGCTCTCTAGCAGAGCCATCGCCCCCGCCGGGTCCTCCGTCCCGCTCCCTTTTCCGTACTTGGCAGCATAGAAAGGGGCCGCCAGCCTATAGGCAGCGTGGCCCAGGCCCAGCTTACGCAGAAGCTTCTCTACCATCAGGCACCTCAGTCTCTGGAGAACAGGTCTCTGGTATAGACCTTGTCCGCAACGTCGCTGAGCTCGGAATTGAAGCGGTTGGCGATTATCACGTCGCACATGGCCTTAAACTTGCTCAGGTCCCGCTCCACCGGGCTGTTGAAGAAATTGTCATCCTTCAGGGTGGGCTCATACACGATGACGCTGGCCCCTTTGGCCTTGACCCGCTTCATGATGCCCTGGATGCTGGAGGCCCGGAAATTGTCGGAGCCGGACTTCATGGTGAGGCGGTAAATGCCGATGACGCAGTTGTTGCCGGGCACGCCGTTGAGGCCCTTGGTGCCGCCGCCGTAGTAGCCGGCCTTTTTCAGCACCTGCTCGGCGATAAAGTCCTTGCGGGTGGAGTTAGAGTCCACTATGGCTCTTATAAGGTTGTTGGGCACGTCCTCATAGTTTGCCAGCAGCTGCTTGGTATCCTTGGGCAGGCAGTAGCCGCCGTAGCCGAAGGAGGGGTTATTGTAGTGGCTGCCTATACGGGGATCCAGGCACACGCCCTGGATTATCTGCCGGGTGTCCAGGCCCCGCATCTCCGCATAGGTATCCAGCTCGTTGAAGTAGCTGACTCTCAGGGCCAGGTAGGTGTTGGCAAAGAGCTTGATGGCCTCGGCCTCGGTGAGATTGGTGATGAGCACCGGCACGTCCTCCTCCAGTGCGGCCTCCTTCAGCAGTGCGGCAAAGTCCTCCGCCGCCTTCAAAAGCCTCTCATCCTCCATCACAGTGCCCACAACTATGCGGCTGGGGTGGAGATTGTCGTACAGGGCCTTGCCCTCCCGGAGAAACTCCGGGGAAAAAATGATATTGGGGTTATTGAACTTCTCCCTTATGCTCCGGGTATAGCCCACGGGAATGGTGGACTTTATGACAACAAGAGCCTGGGGATTGACCCGGGTGCATATCTCCAGCACGTCCTCCACGGCGGAGGTATCAAAGTAGTTCTTGTTAGGGTCGTAGTTGGTGGGGGCTGCCACAATGACTATGTCCGCCCCGGAGTAAGCTGCCTCCTTGTCCACGGTGGCTGTGAGCTTCAGCTCCTTTTCCGCCATATAGCGGCTTATCTCACCATCCACTATGGGGGACTTGCGGGAGTTGATCATCTCCACCTTTGCCGGTGTGGTGCTCACCGCCATAACCTCATGTTCCTGGCTCAGCAGTACTGCCAGAGACAGTCCCACATAGCCTACGCCTGCAACTGCTATCTTCATTCTATTTATCGTCCTTTCCCGCTCTGATTTTTTCCATTTCAATTCTGCCCTTATGGCTGACTATTTTCGCAGGATTTCCCGCCACAGTCACGTTCTCCTCCTCAATGCTGCGGGTCACCACTGAGTTTGCCCCAATGACCACATTGTCGGCTATATGCACATCCCCGGCAACTATCGCCCCCATGAACAGCACCACGCCGCTGCCTATGGTGGGCACCCCGTCGTTGAATCCCGCCGCCGCCAGAGATGTATGGGCATGCACGGTGCAGTTTTCTCCGGCTCTGGCTTTGCCGTTTATGTGCATCTCACCTACGTGCATCACCCGGAGGCCCCGGCCGAAAACATTGGGCGGTATATGTATCCGCCATTTCATCTGGAACAGCTCCAGGCGCATCCTGTATATACGGGTCAAAAAGCGGTGGCCGCTGTTTATATGGTACTCCGTCTTTCTCAGGAGTATCTGGTGCCTACGAAGTACGGCGTTCTCACTCATCAGCAGGATATTATATATCCTGTACCTGCCGTAGTTGGGATAGCGCTTCAGCTCCAGGTCCAGCCAGTCCCGCAGGTCCTCTTTTGTTTTTATACGTTTTTCTTCCATCCGGGCTTGTACTCCTTAAAGTCCGTAATATTCCTTGTACCAGCGGACGAACTTCCTCAGGCCCTCCCTCAGGGGTGTGCTGGGCCTGAAGCCGAAATCCCGCTCCAGGGGCGCCGTGTCCGCATAGGTCACCGGCACGTCTCCCGGCTGCATGGGCACCAGTTCCTTGTGGCCGTCGAAATCATAATCCTCCGGCAGGACCCCGGCGGAGACCAGTTCCTCCTGGAGTATGGTGACGAAGTCCAGCAGATTCTCCGGATGGCTGTTGCCTATATTGTACAACTTGTAGGGGGGCACAGGCAGCCCGTCCTCCCCGGTGAGCCTGTCGGGGGAGCGCTGCATGATGCGGATCACTCCCTCCACAATGTCGTCTATGTAGGTGAAGTCCCGCTTGCAGTTGCCGTAGTTGAATATCTTTATGGTCTGGCCTGCCCGGAGTTTGTCGGTGAAACCGTAATAGGCCATGTCCGGACGGCCCGCCGGGCCGTACACCGTGAAGAAGCGCAGCCCCGTGCTGGGTATATTATAGAGCTTGGCATAGGCATGGGCCAGCAGCTCGTCGGATTTCTTTGTTGCGGCATAGAGGCTGATGGGATTATCCACCTTGTCATCGGTGGAGTAGGGCACCTTTTTGTTGCTGCCGTACACCGAGGAGCTGGAGGCATATACCAAATGCTCCACGCCTTTGGCGCCCCCGTCATAGGAGTGGCGGCAGGCCTCCAGGATATTGTAGAAGCCGATGAGGTTGGACTCTATGTACACGTCCGGGTTCTCTATGGAGTACCTCACCCCGGCCTGGGCCGCCAGATTAACCACTACGGCCGGCTTATAGTCAGAAAAGATCTTGTCTATCAGCGGCTTTTCCGCCATGTTGCCCCGGATGAAGCTGAGGCGGCAGCCCGCCTTCTCCCGCTCCGCCGCCAGCTTTTCCAGCTTTGCCAGGCGGTACTCCTTCAGGCTCACCTCGTAGTAGTCGTTCATACTGTCGATGCCCACCACATGGATGCCTTCAAATCTTCTCAGCAGCTCCTCGGAGAGAAAAGCTCCGATAAAGCCTGCGGCTCCGGTGACGAATACCGTCTTATTTTCAAGGGAAATATTCATAATGTCCTCCTGTTCGGCTTGTATATGATTTAAAATTACTGTTCTTTATGGGCCTTCTTCTCCAGGAACATCTCCCGGAGCATATTCAGGGCATACACGAAAATGTCTATCTTAAGAGCCCAGCAAGAAATTATGTAAACCACCACGCCAGTCAGTATCTGCAATACCAGCTTCAGAGCCACCGGCATAAGTATATAGTTTACTCCCAGCACCGCGGCCCCCATTATCAGGGCTGCCGCAAGTATTTTCCAGGTGTCCTTCACCTGGCTCCACACACCGTAGCCCAGAAGCTTTTTGTTTGGGGCGGCAATGATGAGCACGTCCAGCCAGGCGCTGATGGCAAAGCTGTAGGCCATGGCTATCACCTGGTCAAACAGAAGCACCGTAAGGCCCAGCATCGCAAGCATGGCTATCCTTCTTATAAACTCCAGCTTCATATATATATCGCTGCGGCCCATGGATTTGATGGCCACCAGGTTTGTGGCCGACACTATAAAGGGCACCTGGGCGATGCAGATGATCTGCATGAAGGGCACGCAGGGCAGCCATTTATCCGTCAGCAGCAGCTTCACCAGCGGTTCCGCCACAGCCGCCAGGCCTATCATGGCCGGGAAAACCATCAAGGAGCCCAGGCTCAGGGTCTTTTGCATTATGCCCCGCATCTGGCCCCGGTCATCCTGGGACTTGGCCAGCACCGGGAACATCACCGACTGCACCGAGGCCTCCAGGGCCAGGGTTATGACAAAGGGGAACTGCTGGCCCCGGTCATAATAGCCCAGGTCTTCGGTGGAAAAGCGTTTGCCGATTATCAAAGAGCGCAGGTCATAGTACAGGGAGCACATCATGGAGGCGGCCAGCATCTTCCAGCCGAAGCCGTAGAGCTCCTTTGCCCGCTGCACCGAAAATGTCCAATGGGGCACCCAGCGCACCGCGATCACCATGGATATGCAGCTTATTACCGTATGGGAGAAATAGTAGATGACCAGAGTCCATATGCCCGCCCCTGCAAAGGCCAGGGCCACCGCCAGGCTGCCGGCAATGACCGTTGCCGAGAGGCTGCACACCATCATCTGCTTGAAGCGCATCTCCCGCTGTATCTTCGCCGTGAGTATGGAGCTGTAGGAGCTGAAAAAGACGGAGAAGGCATAGACGCGAAGCGGCATAAGTATCTCCGGGCTGCTGTAGTAATCGGAGATGAAGGGCGCCGCCATGTATACGATGGCGGTCATCACCACGGACATGGCCATGCAGATATAGAATACGGTGGAATAGTCCCTGTCGTCGGTATTCTTGTTCTGCACCAGGGCCGTTCCCAGCCCGCCCTCGATTATGCTCTGGGACAGGTTGACAAAGACGTTCACTATGGCTATCTGGCCGTATATCTCCGGGCTGAGCATTCTGGCCAGCAGTATGCCGATTATAAAGCCCAGACCTTTCACGGAGAAGCGCTCCACTGTCTTGTATATCAGGGAGCTAACAACTAAAGTTTTTTTCATGTCTCTACCTTTTTCTTGCTGACTATTTCCTCAATATAGCTGTGATACTGGCGGCAGATCTCCTCCCTGGAGTGGGTTTGTCTTATTTCCAGAGCCCCCCGGGACAATTTCTCCCCCAGGTCCGGCTCGTCGGCTATACGGGCCATGGCGGCGGCTATGGCCTCAGGCTCGTCCACCGGGGAGAGAAGTCCGCTGACACCGTCCTCAATGAGCTCCGCCGGGCCAAAATCGCAGTCGGTACACACGCAGGGCAGTCCGCAGGCCATGGCCTCCATCAGGGCATTGGGCATGCCCTCAAAGCGGCTGGTCATAAGGAACATGCCGGCATCCTTTATCTGCTCCAGCACATCCGGACGGTTGCCGTGAAAGGCCACCCGGTCGCCCACGCCCAGCTCCCGGGCCAGGGCCTGGAGCTTCTCTTGAGCTCCCTCCCGGCCCCTGCCGTAGATATTCAGCGTATGCTCCGGATGCTCCCGGGTAAAGAGGGCGAAGGCCTTTATCATGGTATCGTAGGCTTTCTGATAGTCCAGGCGGCCCATGGCGCAGATGCTCCTGCCGTCTCTCCGGGAATATTCCGTCACCGTCTCCGGGATGTCGCTGGAGAACAGGCCGTTATGTATCACCCGGCCCTTATCCCTCAGGCTCTCCGGAAACAGCAGGGACACTCTTTGGGTCTGGAAGATGAAGCCGTCCAGCTTTTCCAGGGAGCGCTGCTCCAGAGCCGCCAGGGCCTCCCGCTCCCGCTTTTGGGGATTGGTCCGCTCGGAGGCGATTATTCTGCATCTGTCTTTCCGCAGGCTGAGCGCCAGACTGAGCTGAAAGCTCAGGTGTGTGGAAAAACAGATGACCGCATCCGGCCGCTCCCGCCGCTCCCAGCTTCCCAGGGCTTTCAGCGTCTTTGCCAGCCTGGTCAGGGATTCCAGCTTGTTTGCCGAGTCTCCCGCCAGGTCCAGGCCCTGTACCTTTACCCCCGGGGCCAGTTTATATTCGCAGCTTCCCTTGTCCAGAGTGAGGAGAATCACCTCGTCTCCCCAGGCGGTGAATTGATTGGCCAGTTCGCTCATGACTCTCTGGGCCCCGCCCCGCAGCAGGTTGCCGTAGAAAAATGCTAATTTCATCTTTTACTCCCTTGCAGGCAGTTCTATCCAGCTGCCCAGTATCTTGTCCCAGTCCGGCGGGTCAAAGGCCGCAAATCCGGTGTCAGAAAAGAAGGTCAGCTCGGAGAAATACACCCGGCCGTTTATGCTGTAAAAGTCGGTGCGTATCTGTGGGAAGCCTCGGGCCAGCTTACGGGCCAGCTCCAGCATCTCCTCCCGGTTGCTGGGCTCCTCCAAAGGCTCGTCACTGTTTGGGAAATTCTGCCGCAGATCCAGCCGGTTCCAGTTTATATCGAAGTAATCTATGCTCTCCTCCGGGGTCTTGTCGTTCTTTATAGTCTGGAATATCCTGGGTTCGCCGCCAAAGCAGAGTATCTTATACACGCTGAGGTTGTCGAACTTCTCATCCTGCATGAACTTCTCCGCAATAATGCAGGGCCTGACATTCTTATAGGGCCATTCCCTGCTGCGGTAATAGTAGTTCCGGGAGAGGAATTTGTCCAGTCTGGCCTTTGCGCCTTCCCTGTCGAAGCTGCTCTTGTCCCGGCAGATTATCACTCCGCCGCTGTTGTGGTTGCATTTCAGGACAAACTGTTCCGGCAAAGAGTCAAAGTCTATATCCTCCGCTCTGTACCAGGGACCGCCTATCAGAGGTATGAGGTATTTCTCACCTATCTTTTCCTTTATATACTGCCTCACGGCATACTTATCCACCAGGCTGGTGTACAGGTCTTTCCTGTCATACAGCTTCAGCCACTGTATTTTTTCGTTGAAGGTCTCGGGCTTCTCCAGGTTCAGGGGATAGCCCATCCTTGCGCGGAAGGCCAGCTTCAGATATGCCTTGTCCGGCATCCGGTCCAGCCAGTGGCGGTTGTCAAAGAATTTGAATATCCTCTCCCTGCTGGTAAAAAAGTCCAGCACGTCCTTCATGCCTCTGTATTCCATTTCAGTCTCCTATCACGCTCTCAAGGTACTGCCGCCACTGCTCAAAGATGGCCTGGGGTCGGAAATCCTCCGCCCGGCTCCGGGCCCGCTCTCCCATAGAGCGCCGTTTGTCCTCATCTCTCAGCAGTTCCAGCATTGCCTCTCTCAGGGCCTCCTCGTCCCCCACCGGTATGAGACGGCCGCCGGCTCCGTCCTCTATCACAGCCTCCGGTCCGCCGCAGGGGCAGGCGGTAGCTATGCAGCACAGGCCTGAGGCCATGGCCTCCAGCAGGGCGTTGGGCATGCCCTCATAGTCCGAAGGCAGGACAAAGAGTCCGGCTCTCCCCAGGACCTGGGGCATATTGTCCGAAGCCCCCATGAGTTTTATCCGTTTTTCCATTTTCAAATAGGCTATCAGCTCTTCCAGTTCGCCTCTCAGCTCGCCCTCTCCGTAGATGCGCAGCTCCTGCTCCACTTCCCCGGCAACGGAGGCAAAGACCCTTATGAGCATTGCCTGGTTCTTCTGGGCCGTCAGCCGTCCGGCAGTCATCACATAGCCCTCCGGCTTTGTCTCACTCCGGGCAAAGAAGGCCTCGTCCACCTGGTTCATTATTACCCTTGACTTTTTTTGCAGTCTTTGGGGGAACCAGGCCCGGGCCTGCTCCGTCTGGAACACGCAGCCGTCTGCCAGGGGCAGCAGGAACTTTCCCACCAGGCGGCCCAGCCGCCCGGCATATTCCCGCTCCGGATCGTTTCGCACGGAGACTATGGTCTTTACCGGCAGGAAGGCGGAGGCCAGGAGAGAGCGGAAGTTGGGCTCGGCCATGAAAGATATGAGAGCCCGGGGCCGGTACTCCTTGATAAGCCTTCTCAGGGCCTTTATGCGGCTGAGATTTCTTTTGAGCCGGGACTGCTCTATCTGCTCCTGTTCCATGGAAATGCGCTCCACGCCCTCCGGCACCGGGTACTCCCAGCTGTCCACGAAGCTGGTGACCAGCACGGAGCGCCAGCCGGCCTGGGCAAAGCGTCTTGCCAGCTGGAGCATCACCCGCTCGGCCCCCCCGTCATGGATGGCATTTATATAGAACATCAGGGTCTTGTTTTCCATAGCCTGTTATTTTCCGTTCAGCTTTCTTCTGATATGGCGCATGGTGAAATAGCCCAGGCGCAGCAGCTTGTCGCCTATGTCCTCCCGGCGCTTGGTCTGGCCCTTGGGATAGGCCACGAACTCACCTTCATGGACTCTCAGAAAACCCTCCAGCTCCAGAAAGTCCTCCTCCCCCATCACGTTGGGGTGGTAGCAGAAGGTCACCCAGTCCAGATTCAGCTTTCTGGCCCGGCCGGTCTGCTGGGGGACGAAGGTAAAGCCGTATTTATTATAGGGGGCTCTCGCTATGGTATCGCTTATGCTGCGGATGTCCGTACACTCCAGCAGGGCCCGGAGGGTATCCCTGTCAAAGGTATGGGAAGGGGCGATGAAAGCCACCGGCTTTATGCCCTGGGCATTGAATACCTCCATACCCGCCGCTATCTTTTCCTTCTGCTTATCCAAAGGCAGTCCTGCAAACTCCGAGCGCTGGTGCACCGGATTGAGGCCGCCATCCCGTGTCACATACACATGCTGCCAGCCATGGAGAGCCATGGCCCAGCCCCGGCTCTGCCAGGCTCTGGCCCGGTCCCAGAACTCCGGGTCCTCCGGATACTGCTCCATCTGTGAGTCCCGGCAGTCGGGAATAATGCCCACTATGGGTCTTACGCCATAGGCGTTGAGAAGCTCTTCCATCCGCTGCCACTTGTCCCGGTCATGCCGGGGGCAGGCGTCGTCCAGACGCATTATATATCTGCTCATGTATTGGCCTCCCTGTATAGTTTTTCATACAGCCGGCTCAGCCGGTCCGCACTGTCGTTTATATCATAGCCTGCATTTATGATATCCCCGGCGACCTTCTGTCTGGGACGGGGCTTTGCCAGCTCCCGGGCCCAGAGTCCGGCATCCTCTATTCCCAGCCGGTGCACCAGGGGAGAGATGTCCACCGTCCGGCTTATCCGGTCGGATATGAAGCAGGGCAGGCCTGCGGCCTGGGCCTCCACCACCGTCACTGGCAGGCCCTCCCACTTGGAGGGAAAGGCCAGGGCGTCCATGGCCCACATCAGCTCCGCCACATCGCTGCGGCTGCCCGTCAGCAGCACCCAAGCCTCCAGGCCCAGCTCCCTTATCCTGTCCTCGATATGGCCTCTGAGCTCCCCGTCCCCCACCAGGAGCAGCATGGCGTCCGGCCGCAGCCGGCGCAGGGCGGAAAAGCAGTCCAGAAGGAAGGCGTGGTTCTTGGCCTCATGGAAGCGGCCCACATGGCCTATCACCAGCTTGTCCTCCACCCCCAGCTCCTTCCGGCAGCGGCGGCGGCCCTCCTCATTGAAGGAAAAACGGGAGGTATCCACCCCGTTATTGAGCAAGAAGAAGTTTTCTCCCCGGCAGGCCTTCTCCCCGTAGAGCCAGGCCCCCGCCTCCCGGGTGCAGCTCATGAGCACATCCCCCTGATATCTCAGGGGATATTGCAGAGCCCTTTTCACCAGGGAACTCAGCCCGCTGCCGTTGGAGGTGGAGTGGCTGTGGATAATGGTTTTAAGGCCGTTTTTCTTTGCCACCGGCAGATACAAGGAGGCATAGCTTCGCACATGGGAGTGGAGTATCCTGTACTCCGGGTGCTCCTTAAAAAAGCCGTCCCAGCTGCGGCGTATCTCCCCCACGTTGCCGTGAAAGCCCGGCATGGCATATATCCTGCCCCCCAGCTCTCTCACTTCGGCGGCGTAGTCGTCCCGGTCCGGGTGGTCCAGGACAAAGTCGAACTGTATCCGCTCCCTGTCCATGTGCCTGTACAGGTTCATCACCAGGGCCTGGGAGCCGCCCATCTCCAGGGCGCCTATCATTTGCAGGATGCGTATCATGTCTCGATCTCCCGCAGGTATTTGTCCATCACTATCTTCCGGTCAAATTCCCGGGCCACCTTCTCGTGGCCCCGCAGGCCCATCTGCCGCTTCTCCTCATGGCTGAGGCTGAGGAACTGCTCCGTTTTTTCAATGAGAGAGCCGGCGTCCCCACGGCGGAAAAGATAGCCGTTCACTCCGTCCTCCACCACGTCCACAGAGCCGTTCACATCGGAGGCTATGCAGGGGCGGCCGGTGGCGGCGGCCTCCAGCAGCACATTGGGAACCCCCTCGCCCCCCAGGGAGGGCAGGATGAGGCAATGGCAGTGTCTCAGCCAGCGGTCGATATCCCCCTGAAAGCCCAGGTACTCCACCACGTCTATGGCGTTGTAATGCTCCACCATCTGCTTGGACTTCTCGTCCTCGGTAAAACCGGCTATATAGAATTTGGTATTGGGTATCAGCTCCCGGATGACCCGGGCGCACTCCAGGTATTCGTCTATACCTTTCACGGCCATGACCCGGCCCGCATAGATGAAGCGGATCTCTTCCTCTCCCGGCAGCTCCGTGAGGCTGTGCTGGTCCAGGTTCACCCCGGAGCCGGGCAGCAGGTCGTAATTGTCCTTCACCATACCGTAGTGGATGAAGTAGTCCCGGTCCCCGGTGTTCTGGAAGAACACCTTGTAGCACTTTCTTATGGACATCCTGTACAGCTGGCGTACCAGCTTGCTCAGGACGCTCTCTTTCAGGAAAGTGGCTCCGGTGCCGGTTATATTGCACACCTGCTTCAGCCCCATGGCATTGGAGGCCATGGTGCCATAGATATTGGGCTTTATGGTATAGCTGAAGATTATATCCGGCTTCAGCTCCTCCATCATTTTCTTATAGCGCCGCACCAGCTTCAGATCTTCCACCGGGTTCATACCCCGGCGGGACATGGGGGTATCTATCATGGTGCAGCCCAGCTCCTCAAAATAGCTGTTGCGCTCATCGTGGGGAGATGAGATGTACACCCGGTGCCCCAGAGCGCAGAGCTTCGCCACCAGCTCCCGGCGGAAGGCGTAGATGGTTATGTAGTGATTGGAGAGAATAAGGATCTTTTTGGGCATATCAGGCCTTCCTCTGCTGTAAAAATTCTTTCACTTCCCGCTCCAGTCCCTCATTGAAGGGGGCGGGCTCATAGCCGAAGTCCCGGGTGGCATCGGCATGGGAGAAGTTCCTGTCCTCCCCAAGGCGCAGGACCTTTTCCACCAGGTCCACCCTGCCGCCGCTGAGCAGCTTCACGCTCTTTGCCCCAAAGACTCCCAGTCCCATGGGCAGGCTCACAAAGCGGGCCTTCTTGCCCATGTACTTTGCAATGAGCTCCATGAGCTCGTGGACGCTGAGCTCCCGCTCTCCGCTGATATTATAGCTGAGCTGAGGAAGCTTTTCCACCATGGCCGCCTTATAATAGGCCTGGCCCAGATCCCGGGCGTTCACCGGCTGGATAAGTCCGGCGCCGTGGTCTATCTCCGGCAGCACCGGCAGCTTTGCCACCAGCTTTATGAACTTGGAGATGTTGTGGTCACGCATGTCGCCGAAGATCATGGTGGGGCGGAGGATGGTGATATTCATGCCCATATCCAGATACTTCTGCATCCCGGCCTCTATCTCCTTGTACTCGTCGGAGGCCATCTTATGCTTTGAGTAGATGCCGGTGGTGTGCACCAGGATGACGTGCCTGACGCTGTCCGTCCGGCTTATGGCCTCCAGCAGCTTCAGGGTACGCCAGATGCCGGCGATGTGGATGACCGTATTCGCCCCGTCCACGAAGCGGCTCAGGTCCTCCAGGCTCTGTATGTCCCCGGGGAATATCTCTATATCCAGGCCGGAGGCTTTCAGCTTATCCGTCTTTGTGCTGCTGCGCACCAGGCAGCGGATCTTCCCCTTATATCCATTATCTATGAACTGCCGGAGCAGGAAACTGCCGGAATGGCCGGTGAGGCCGGTAACTGCTATCATTTTTCTTTCCCCTTTCCCATCTCCTTGGGGCCGCCCTCCACTACGCCGGAGCCCTTGGCCACCTTGAAGAAGGTCATAAAAAATATCTTCATGTCCATGGCAAAGCTGAGGTTCCGGGCATACTCCCCGTCCAGCCTGGCCTTTTCCTCTATCTCCAGCTCGTCCCGGCCGTTGACCTGGGCCCAGCCGGTGAGCCCGGGAGTGACGTCGTTTGCCCCGTATTTGTCCCTCTCGGCGATCAGGTCGTACTGATTCCACAGGGCAGGTCTGGGGCCTATGATGCTCATTTTCCCGGTAAATATCTGGGCTATCTGAGGCAGCTCGTCCAGGCTGGTCTTTCTCAGGAAGCGCCCGGTTTTGGTTATCCACTGCTGGGGATTGTTCAGCAGATGTGTGGGCATGTCATGGGGCGTGTCCTGGCGCATGGAGCGGAATTTGATTATGTCGAAGTAGCTCTTATGTATTCCCACCCGCTTCTGCCGGAAAAATATCGGGCCCGGGTCCTCAGTCTTTATGGCCAGGCTTATTATCAGAAACAGCGGGGACAGGAGCACCAGTCCCAGCCCGGACAGCAGCAGATCTATCGCTCTCTTGCCGAAACGCTTGTACATAACAGATTACCTCTCAAATCTCTCTCATTTGTTTTCGTACACCGAGCCTGCCGGGATGCGCATTTTCCTCGGTACCCGGCTGCCCCTTGTGACGGTGCAGGCGCAGCCCACATGGGAGTCCGCCTCCACCACACACTCCCTGTCCAGCACACAGCCGGCTGAAAGTATCACATTGTCCTCCACGGTGACGTCGTTTGCAATTATGACCTTGGCCTCCACCACCACGCCTACTCCCAGGCTGACGCTGCTCTTGGAGATGGTGGCAGAGGGATGGATAAGCCGGGGTATGGCATATCCCGCCTGGGACAGTTTGTCGAAATATTCCCGCCGCAGCTCCGAATCTCCGAAGCTGGGTATGGCGGCGGTGAACTCTCCCCTCAGCTCCCTGTAGGCCGACAAGGGCCCTATGGCCAGCTTGTTTTCCGGGTCGTCATCCAGAAAGGCGATACGGGAAAAAATGCCCAGGGCCTCGGCTATCTCCTTTACCACAGGCCCCTGGCTCCCGGCGCCCAGGATGAGCAGGTTCATCCCCGCGCCTTCGGCCTCCCCGCTTTCCGGCAGCCTGCGGTGGATACTGAATCTCTCCAGGGCGGCCACAGTCTCCGGCCGGGGAACAAAATATTCCCCAAAGCGCTTCATTATAACATTGGGCTGGCGTATCCCCACATAGTAGCACAGGGTATACAGATCCATCCCCGCCTGGATGCAGCGGCGTATAAAAGCGTTGCGCAGGTCCATGGCCGAGAGAGTGGCGGATATGCCCTGCCTCTTGTTCACGGCGCTGAGCAAATTCTGCATCATGTAAAAAGCCGGCGCCTCCCGGGTCCCGGTCATAATAAAACAGTCCTCCCCGGGGTAAAGCCCCAGGCAGCCTTCGATGAAGCGCCGCACATGGGGCGGCATCGGCAGGCTCCGGGGCATGTCCGCCTCCATAAGGCTCAGCCCGTCCTGGGTCTTGACGGCAATGCTGCCAATATTCACCTGGCCGGAACTCATGTCCAGATCCCTCAGCCGCAGGGCGCAGACCTCGGAGAGCATCAGTCCCATGTTCAGGCACAGATATGCCCCAAGCTTTCTGGGCTCCGGATGTCCGGTGAGCTCCTTTTCAATTTGTTGGCACTGCCGTTCGGTTAACATAACATTTCCTTTCGCGGACATATCCCTGATTTGACCCGTATAATATAGCATGCTTCCATTGTTTTGGCAATGTTCTTTAGCAATTTTTTATTTTTTTCTGTCGTAAATAATTGTTCCGTATCTTAAAACAATCATTTTTGCTGCAAAGATAATTTTTCCGAGCGCAAAAATATGAAAAGGCGCAGCCGCAAAACAGAGTTTGCGGCTGCACCTTGTATTTTTCCTCCCCTTACCCGGACCGGAGGCCTTTGCAGGCCGGTTTATGAAAAGCGGTGAACCTTTCGTTCCCCGGTACGGTGGTGGATATCAAAGACAAAGTGCCTGTCCAGGCAGTCCCCCATAAGGCCGATGACCTTACCCATCGTGAAGGCCGCCATAACCGTGCCTATGCCTATCCCTCTCATGTGTCCCAGGAAGAAGAAGGTCATTCCGGCAGTGACCATAAGGCAGATTGCGTCAAAGGATATCTTGATCCTTGGATAGCTTATCCCGCTTATCTGAGCCAGCTCCCTGGGGAAAAGGTCCGTGGGGATGATGGGGAGTTTGCAGCGGTTGGACAGGGCTATGCCAAAGCAGATGAGCAGATAGCTTATCACAAAATAGGCTATTTGCCAGGCCAGGCCCTCAGGGAGCAAATTCACCCACAGCTCGTGCAGGTCCAGAAATTGACTGAACACAAAGCCTACGGCAAAACTGAAGAGATAGTTCACCACTACCCGGCGGCGCAGCACCATGAGGCTGATTATCAGTGCCGCCTGGAATATGTATGTCCAGGTCCCCAGAGAGAAAAAGCTGAACACCTGAGAAAAGGCGTAGGGCACACTGGAGATGGCGGAGATGCCCTCGCCGGAGTACAGCATCAGCACCACGCCCAGAGAGTTGATCACCACTGCAATGGCCAGAGCCAGCTCGCCCCGAAACAGGCGCCGCTGGTGTTCTTTATGTTCCACAGGATCCCCTCCATATATTTTTCAGAATCCCGGTCATTATATCCTAAGAACATCTATTTTCACAATTTATAATTTTTATAAAACTATAGATTTTATTTATCCAAAGAGCTATAATATTTCCGGACAGGAGGCTGAAGAAATGAATTTGGATCATCTGCGCTATTTCGTAAAACTGGCGGAACTGCGCCACTATACCAAGGCCGCCCAGCAGCTGTGCATCACTCAGCCCAGCCTGAGCCACGCCATCAGGCAGCTGGAGTCTGAACTGGGTCTGCCCCTGTTTGAGCGGTCCGGGCGAAACACCACCCTCACCCCATTCGGTGAAGAGTTCCTGGACTCGGCAAGGCAGGCCCTTGAGACGCTGGACAGAGGCATCGCCTCCCTGCAGCGCAGCGCCCGGGGAGACGGGCTTGTCCGTCTGGGCTTTCTCCGCCCTCTTGGCACGGACTATGTGCCCAGGCTGGCCGCCGGTTTTCTGGCCGCAAACCCTGAGAAGAACATACGCTTTGAGTTCCACACCGACAGGACCCAGGGCCTGCTGGATGGGCTGCTGGACCGGCGCTACGATCTGGTACTGTGCTCTGAGCCCTCACCGGAGCTGGAGCTGGAGTCGGTCCCGGTAACGGGTCAGGGGCTCGTGCTCATTGCATCCAAGGGGCATCCCCTGGCTTCCAGACACAGCGCAGATCTGGCCGAAGCTCTGCCCTATCCCCAGGTATACTTTTCCAAGGGCTCCGGGCTGCGGGAACTGGTGGACGGACTCTTTGCCGCTGCCGGCGGCAAGCCCAACATTGCCTACGAGACGGAGGAGGATCAGGTGATCGCCGGGCTGGTGTCCCAGGGCTTTGGCATTGCGGTAGTCCCGTATATGGATCTGCTGCTGAAGCTGGACCTGGCCATTCTGGAGATCAGTTCCCCGCCCTATGAACGGAAGTTCTTTATGGTCCATGACGGCAAAGTGTTCATGCCGCCGGCAGTGCAGGCCTTTCGGGACTATGTGCTGAAAAGAGCCTCCGGGGAAAATCAGTTATAGAATCTATTATATAATTGGAAAAATTTATATCTGCTTTTGTCGCTTTTTCTTCAAGGCTGCGGACGATTGTTCTGGAAGAAAAATCGCCGCCGCGAAGGATATTACGTCCGTCGTTCCCCGTCTCCAAAAGCCAAATCGAAGCCCAGCGCAGCGGGTTCGATTTGGAAAGGAGGAGCAAGGGAGCGGGCGGATGGTGTTTTCTATTCCCCGTGAAATAGAAAGCGCCAGACCAAAGCGGACTTTTTCACCGGTCTAAAAAACAAACCCGAAGCCTTGCGCTTCGGGTTTGGAAGGAGCCGCGACATAATGAGTGAGAGGTGACAATTGTTCCGCAAGAAAAATCGTCGCCGCGAACGATATGCCGTCCGCGGCGACGTGGTGCGCGAGGCGGGACTTGAATTCCCGGAAGAAAAATCAAATAATCTTTATGATGAAATTGTGTTATTTTTAGTTCAGAATCTGTGAAATTCCGTACTATTCAGTCCATTGTTTTCATATGTTTCCAGGCTCTAAAGGGTCAAAACAAGGGTCAGAACAGAGATAATCAAAAGCATCAAAGCAAGGCCAATTATATCATTCTTCTAAAAATGATATAATTGGCCTTGCGTGTATATACTTAAAGTATTATAATTCAATGAGAAAGGAAATACGGGTCAACTGCCCGGCGGGTGACATCATGCGAAACTACGATTACAGGCAAAATTACGGCAAGCTCCTTACCCCGGAGACGGTGGGCCTGCTGACCACAATACACGAATACAAGGGCGGGCAGACCCTCTTCATCGAATCCAAAGCCGATACCCTGAGCCAGCTCATGGACATGGCGCAGATACAGAGCACCGAGGCCTCCAACAGGATCGAGAATATATATACTTCCCAGGACCGCCTGAAAAAGATACTCATGGACAAGACCACGCCCAGGAACAGGAGCGAGCGGGAGATAGCCGGCTACCGGGATGTGCTGGCCACCATACACGAAAGCCACGATTATATACCCCCGAAGCCCTCCGTTATATTGCAGCTCCACCGGGATCTGTATAAATACAGCGGCATGGGCACCGGCGGCAGCTATAAGAATTCCGACAACGTCATATCCGAGACCGATGCCCAGGGCAACAGGACAGTCCGCTGGCAGCCGGTGCCCGCCTGGGAGACCCCGGAGTCGGTGGAGCGGATGTGCGCCGCCCTGGAGGATGCCCTGGGCAGCGGAGACTGTGACCCCCTGCTGCTCATCCCCATGTTCGTCCTGGACTTTTTGTGCATACACCCCTTCAACGACGGCAACGGCAGGCTCAGCCGCCTGCTCACCTTGCTGCTGCTGTACCGGGCGGGATATATCGTGGGCAAATATATCTCCATTGAAAAGCTCATAGAGCAGAGCAAGGAGAGCTATTATGAGGCTTTGCAGCTGAGCTCCCAGGGCTGGCACCAGGGAGAGAACGATTACCTGCCCTTTGTGCTCTACAGCCTGGGCATAGTGGCGGCGGCATATCGGGACTTTTCCGCCCGGGTGCAGACCCTGAGCCTCAGCGGCCTGTCCAAACCGGAGCGGGTGCGGGAGCTGCTGAAGGGCAGCCTGAACAAAATGACAAAGGCGGACATCCTGGCCAAGTGCCCGGACATAAGCCCCATAACCGTGCAGCGCAGCCTTGCCCAGCTGGTTAGCTCCGGGCAGGTGCTGAAGCTGGGCGGCGGCAGATATACAGCCTATATATGGAACAGGGAGAGAGACTGATATGATAACAGGAGAACTGAAAAACAGAATAGACAGCCTTTGGGACATCTTTGCCGCCGGTGGCCTGGTGAACCCTCTGGACGTGATAGAGCAGATAACCTACCTGATGTTCATCCACGATCTGGATGACAGCGACAATCTCCGCTCCAAGGAGAGCGCAATGCTGGGTCTGCCCTATGAGAGCATCTTTGCCGGGGAAGTGGAGATAGGCGAGCGGAAGATAGACGGGGAGCAGCTGAAATGGTCCGTGTTCCACGACTTCCCCGCCGGGCGTATGTACAACGTGGTGCAGGAGTGGGTCTTCCCCTTTATAAAGCAGCTCCACGCCGATAAAAACAGCGCCTATTCCAAATACATGGACGACGCAATTTTCAAGCTGCCCACCCCTCTGGTGCTCAGCAAGGTGGTGGACTGCCTGGACGATATATACGGCCAGATGGCCCAAATACAGAGTACCGACATCCGGGGCGACGTGTACGAGTATCTTTTGAGCAAGATATCCCAGTCCGGCCGCAACGGCCAGTTCCGTACCCCCAGGCATATCATCCGCATGATGGTGGAGCTAATGGACCCCGGAGCCGAGGACGTGATATGCGACCCGGCCTGCGGCACCTCCGGCTTTTTGGTGGCTGCCGGGGAGTATCTCAAAGAGAGGAAAAAGCAGGAGATATTCTTTGACCGGCGGAACAAAGACCACTATATGAACCATATGTTCCACGGCTACGACATGGACCGCACCATGCTGCGCATCGGCGCCATGAACATGATGACCCACGGCATAGAAAACCCCTTTATAGAGTATAGGGACAG
>CASFJB010000014.1 GCA_949294945.1 uncultured Eubacteriales bacterium | reverse complement strand
ACAAAGAAACTCCCGTGCCGTGGGCACGGGAGTTTTCTATCTTGTCAATGAAGGCTACACCTTCTTTGACAAAAGGGCTTGCACTTCGCTTCATGCCTCGGTTGTACGCCTACGGCGTACACTTCGACACTCAGCTCCGTGAGAGGTGTTTTCTGCGACGCACATGTCGCCGCGGAAAACGATTAAAATTATTTTTTCGCCGCGGCGAAAAAACTCTGCGAGGCTTTTTTGACAGTCCCCAGATCCTAATGGCACATGAGTTTTCTTAGCCTTATGAGTTTTTACTCTTCGCTGTATATCATGTCTATGCCGGTCTGGAGGGTCTCGGCGTCTATGGCCCCGGTGGCTTTGGCCACGGCGGAGCCGTCGGCTCCGATGAAATAGGTGCTGGGCAGGGAGTAGACGCTGTAGGTCATGGCGGCATCCATGCCCGTGTCATAAAACACGGGGAAGCCGTAAGCCTTTTCGGCAATGAAGGCCGAGGCAGAGTCCACCGTTTCCCGGGAGCCGTCGGTCATATTCACCATGAGAAACTGCACATCCTCCCCCAGCTTCCCCCAGGCTTCATTAAAGTCCGGCATCTCGCTCTGGCAGGGGCCGCACCAGCTGGCCCAGAAGTTCAGGACGATGGGCTTTCCAAAAAAGTCGGAGAGCTTTACGGCATTGCCATCGGCATCGTAGACCGTGAAGTCCGGAGCCTGCACGTTCTCCTCTCCGGTCTCTGAAGCCTCCTCTTCCCCGCTCTCTTCCGCCCCGGCACCGGATTGGGTAGTGGGCGAGACTCCGGCGGCAGGTACCTGTTCGCCGCCCTGTACCTGGAGCTGCTGGGGGCTGTAGCCGGAGCTGAGCCGGCCGTAGAGGAAGCCGGCCCCGCCGACAAGGAGCACCAGGACCAATATGATGATGGGCAATATGCGTTTGTCTTTGTTCATGACGACCTCCTCAGCTCAGCAGAGCCAGCATCCGGCCCAGGGTGCCGGTGGCCATCATTATGCCGATAAGCACCAGCAGGGAGCCGCAGACTATGTTGATAACTTTGTAATTGCGCTTTATCCAGTCGAAGGCAGATTTCAGGTAATCGATGAGCAAGGCGCTGAGCACAAAGGGTATGCCCAGGCCCAGGGAGTAGGCCAGCAGCATCAGGGTACCGGTAAGGGCCTGACCCTGCTGGGAGGCCAGCATCAACGCCGAGCCCAGAAAGGCCCCCACGCAGGGAGTCCAGCTTATGGAGAACACCAGACCGAAAACCAGGGCCGGGAAAAAGCCCATGTTCTCCGTCTTAAGCTGACGGCCGCCTCCGTGGAAAATATTCAGCCGGATCACGCCCAGGAAGCTAAGACCGAAGAATATCACCACCAGGCCCGAGACTATGTTCACCGCCGTCTGGTGATTTTTCAGAAAACTGCCCACAGTTCCCGCCAGAGCTCCCAGGGCCATAAATGTGATGGTGAAGCCCGCCACAAAGCCCAGGGCGGCTTTCAGAGTTTTCAAATGACTGCGCTCTCCGCCCCCGGCAAAGTAGGAGACGTATATTGGCAGCATAGGCAGCAGACAGGGGGATATGAAGGTTATGATACCTTCAAGAAAGGATATCAGGTATTGCACTCTTTATTCTCCTTTTCGCTTATAGCTGCCACCAGGGCTCCTATTACAGCCACATAGATCTTCCTGTATTTTGCTTTCATGCAGCTTCTCCTTTCCGCCTGAGGGCTCAGGCCTGCGCATGTTTTTATTATGGTTTTTATTATACACACCTGGGTTTTCCCCGTCGGTGACCATATCACTCAGTTGACATTGGGATAAAAGCCCTATATACTTGACTGAGCAAAGGAGGGGGAGCCAATGGAGCTGAGAGACTTTTTCCCCATGTGGGACAAATTGGAGCCCGGGCAGAGAGAGGCTCTGGAGAATGCCCTGGGCCGCCGCAGCGTAAAGAAAGACCAGATCATCCACAGCGGGGATATGGAATGCACCGGACTGTACCTGATCCAGTCCGGCCAGCTTCGGGCCTATATTCTGTCGGAAGAGGGCCGGGAGATAAGCATTTACCGGCTTTTTCCCAGGGACGTCTGTCTTTTCTCCGCCTCCTGCATCATGCGCAGTATCCAGTTTCAGGTGACCATCCAGGCAGAGAAAGACTCCCTGCTGTATGTTATCCCTGCGGAGATATACAAAGGGCTGATGGAACAGTCCGCCCCCCTGGCAAATTACACCAATGAGATAATGGCCAGCCGATTTTCCGAGGTGATGTGGCTCATAGAGCAGGTCATGTGGAAGAGCTTTGACAAGCGTCTGGCGGCCTTCCTGCTGGAGGAATCCGCCCTTGAGGGCAGCACTCTTTTGAAAACTACCCACGAGCTTATAGCCAAGCATCTGGGCAGCGCCCGGGAGGTAGTCACCCGCATGCTCCGGTATTTTCAGAGCGAGGGCATGGTCAGGCTGAGCCGCGGCGCCATAGAGCTCAGCGACCCGGAAGCCCTGGAAGCGCTAAGGGACGGCTGAGATTTTGAAGTAAAAGCACCCGCTGCAAGATCACATTTTGCAGCGGGAGCTTTTTGCTTATCAAAGCATTGCCAGGATCTGTCCCTTGGGTCTGGCTCCTACGGTCTGGTTGACTACCTTGCCGTCTTTGAAAACCATCAGGGTGGGGATGCTCATGATGCCGAACTGCCTTGCAAGTTCCGGCTGCTCATCCACATTCACCTTGCATACCTTTATGTCGCTGCGCTCCTGAGCGATCTCGTCCAGGATGGGAGCAACCATCCGGCAGGGTCCGCACCAGCTGGCCCAGAAGTCCAGCAGCACGGTCTTGGAGCTGTTTACTACCTCTTCCTGAAAACTGTTCTTATCTACGTGGATTACAGACATTTTTTCGTCCTCCTGTATCTTTATTTTGTGGCTTTATTATACCCACTGTCCTCCGCCTTATCAGTGATAATGTCACATAAGGCGGTTTTTGTTTTTTACTCCGTCCTCAGGGCCTCAACGGGATCCTTCTTGGCGGCCAGGCCTGAGGGGATGAGTCCGGCAATAAAGGTGAGGAACACGCTTATGAGCACCAGGATGAAGCCTCCCGCCACAGGCAGCGTGGAGTTGATGGCATAAATGCCGGTGAGGTCATGGATAATGACGTTTATGGGGATATTCAGCAGCAGGGTGGCCGCAATGCCAATGACGCCGGCAGTCAGGCCGATGATAAATGTCTCGGCATTAAAGACCCGGGAGACATCCCGCTTGGAAGCGCCTATGGCTCTGAGTATGCCTATCTCCTTGGTGCGCTCCAGAACGCTTATGTAAGTTATGATGCCTATCATTATTGAGGAGACAACCAGGGAGATTGCCACAAAGGCGATGAGCACATAGCTTATTACGTTGATGATCGTGGTGATGGAGCTCATCAGCAGGGCCACCACGTCGGTATACTCTATCTGGTCCTCCTCTTCCACCTTCCGGTTGTAGTCCTCTATGGCGTCGGCCACGCTGTCCTTATTCTCAAAGCTGGCTGCATAGAGGTTTATCGTGCTAGGGCTGTCCAGGTCCACATAGCCCAGTTTCTTAAGACTGTCCTCATAGCTGCCGGTGGAGTATACCGGAGGCATGGCATGGTCATAGAGCCAGACATAGTCGTCCTCCTCCAGGCTGAGCATGGCAAAATCTCTGGCCAGCTGGCTGTCGGAGAGGTAGCTGTACATCTTCTCCATCTGGACACCGTACTGCTCTTCGATCTGCTGGGCCATCATCTGCTCCATGTATTCAAAGAGGGTATCGTCGTCCATATCCTCCAGCATGGAGGCATAGCTGGGGTAATAGTCCAGAATCATGTCCTCCAGGTCGGCCCTGGTGGTGTCCTCCATCTGTTCGTCAATGAGCTCCTGGACATAGTCGTCCTCAGGAATGCTCATGTATTTCACATAGAGATCCGCCAGCTGCTCATCGTCGGCGGCATCGATATAGTCTCTGGCGGCCTGAGCCTTTCGGCTGTCGGTGAGGGCCTCGTCCTCCTTGTCCAGGAAGGGCAGATTGTTAAAGACATCAGTCTCCGGATCTTCCAGCTGCCGCTTCACCAGATCCTTCTCGGCGGCCTGCTGCACCACATATTCCACCAGGTCGTGGGTATATCCTATAGAACCGGTCATCATGGCGGACATGGCATCCTCATTCTGGCGGACTATGCCCACGATTTTTATATCCAGGCCCTTGTCGTAGAGGGTACGCAGCCCCAGTTCCTCTTCGGCCAGGTCCTCATATTCCCCCTTCTCCTCGTCCCACTTGTACTGGTCGGCGGGATAGATGTATCGGAAGGAGCGGCTGCATATGTCCTCATAGCTCCAGCTCTCCACCTCACTGGTGAGGTTTTCCTGGTCCATGAAAGTTTGCATATCCTCAGCCAGTGTGCTGTTGGATTTGAGTCCCAGGGCATAGAGCACCAGGTCGGAGACCTCGTTGTTCTTGTCCACCACCAGCACTACCTCGTCGTATTTCTCCGGCCACTTGCCGTAGAGCACGTCGTACTGGCTCTTTACCATGGGATTTACGGCCTCTCCGTTTTCCCCGGGCAGCATCTCCTGCCACACATCCATAACGGAGTACATCTGTCCGAAGGTGGAGAAATAGGAGCTGTAATCTCCGCCGAAGGTCTGGCCCATGGCGGTCTCCAACAGAGCCACCACATCGGTCTTGACAATATTGTCATCCACATCCTTGGCGTATATGTTCATGTCCAGGTCGTAGGAATACTGTATGGTGCTCACATAGTGGCTAATCCCGTTGCCGGGACTCTCCAGATATTCCTTGAATGCCCAGAGGTTATTGGTCTGGGTCTCGGCGGAGACCATGGAGTTCATCATATCGTACATGACGGTACTGGAATAGACGGCATCCTTGTCGTGCTGGTTTTCTGCCGCCTGGGCCTGCACGCCCATGAGAGAGGTCATCATGCTGGTCATGTCCATGCTCTCGGCCTGGATGGTTATGGGGTAGCTGGCCAGGGTGTCCTTCTGCACCTTGTCTATGTAGTTTTGTATGCCGTTGGACAGGGACATTATCAGAGCTATTCCGATAATGCCTATGCTGCCGGCAAAAGCGGTGAGCACGGTGCGGGCCTTCTTGGTCATCAGGTTGTTGGTGGAGAGGGCCAGAGCCGTGGCAAAGCTCATGGAGGTCTTTTTGCCCAGGCTGCCTTCCCGCTCCTGCCCCTTGGAATCATAGGGGTCACTGTCATCCACAATGAGGCCGTCCTTGAGCTTTATGATGCGGCTGGCATAGGAGTTGGCCAGTTCAGGATTGTGGGTGACCATGATGACCAGTTTATCCTTGGATATCTCCTTCAGGATGTCCATTATCTGCACCGAGGTCTCTGAGTCCAGGGCGCCGGTAGGCTCATCGGCCATAAGGATATCCGGGTCGTTCACCAGAGCTCGGGCAATGGCCACCCGCTGCATCTGACCGCCGGACATCTGGTTTGGCTTCTTGTTCAGCTGGTCGCCCAGGCCCACTTTTTCCAGGGCCGCCTTTGCCTTGGCCCTGCGCTCGGAGGGGCCAACACCGGAGAGGGTCAGGGCCAGCTCCACGTTGGACAGCACGTTCTGATGAGGAATAAGGTTATAGGACTGGAAAACAAAGCCTATGGAATGGTTGCGGTAGGTATCCCAGTCGCCGTCGCTGAAGTTCTTTGTGGAGCGGCCGTTGATTATAAGGTCGCCGGAGCTGTACTGGTCCAGGCCGCCTATGATATTCAGCATCGTGGTTTTGCCGCAGCCGGAATGACCCAGTATGGCCACGAATTCGCTCTCCCGAAACTCCAGGTCTATGCCTTTCAGGGCATGGACAACGGAATCTCCAACTATATAGTCCTTTTTGATTCCCTTGAGTTTAAGCATTTTTTCCCCTTCTATGCTAAGTATTTATTGACATACAGATGAATCTGCGCTAGAATAATCAAGCTATTGATTTGCTTCCGTAGCTCAGCAGGATAGAGCATCCGCCTCCTAAGCGGAAGGTCGCGCGTTCGAATCGCGCCGGGAGTGCCAAGCGGAGCCGCCGTGCTCTGAGGGGACATCGGCTTTTGCCGGTGTCCTTTTATAATTTCCTTTCAGTCAGGCGGAAACATTTATGTATTTTATCACAGTTTTTCCCGCTTGTCCTATCCCCCAGCAAATTTAATCAACCGTTCACAATTGGGTTTCCGGAATTTTTTTGATTGGAGGCATCTTATGAATAAGAGCAAAAAACTCTCCAACATCCTCTCTTCCTTACTTATGGCTATCATTGCTTTGGCTGTCGGCTTTCTCTGCGGCTTTACCATAATGGACTACACCTACAAGCTCTCCGCCGGCGAGTTTATGAGCATTCTGGTGATGCTGTCCGGACTCTTGCTTCTGGCCCTGGCCTACGTGCTGCAGGTCATCATCCACGAGGCAGGGCACCTGGTATTCGGCCTAATCTCCGGCTATGAGTTCGTGTCCTTCCGCATAGGCAGCTTCCTGCTGGGCAAAGATCCTCAGGGCAAACTCAAACTGAAGCGCTACTATCTGGCGGGTACCGCCGGCCAGTGCCTTATGGGTCCCCCGGATTTTGAGGAGGACGGCTATCTGCCTGTGGGACTTTACAACATGGGCGGCGTTTTGCTCAACGCCATAAGCGCAATGTTTTTCTTCTGGGCCTATTACCTCAGCGGCAAAACGGTCATACTCCCCATGCTCTTTCTCAGCCTGGGCATACTGGGGCTTAGTCAGGCCCTTATCAATGCCCTGCCCCTGGAACTGGGCGGCATCCCTACCGACGGCCGCAATGCCCTTTCCCTGGGCAAGGATGAGAAAGCTCTGCGGGCTTTCTGGATACAGCTGAAGATAAATCAGTACAGCAGCCAGGGCATGAGATATAAGGATATGCCGGAGGATTGGTTCAGCCTTTCAGGCGGAGAGAGCAGCTCCGGTCCCCTCAATGCCGCTCTGGCCGTGTTCCGCGCAAACCGCCTTATGGACATGCAGCTTCTGGACCAGGCCAAACAGCTTATCTCCGCTCTTCTGGAGGAAAAGGCCGTCCCCGGCCTTTATCAGAGTCTCCTCAGGGTGGACAGTTTCTATCTCCAGGCCCTCAAGGGCCAGGTCACGCCGCCGGACAAGGCCATGGGAAAGTTTATGAAGGCCATGAAAAATTATCCCTCAGTCCTGCGCAGCAGCTTTGCCCAGGCTCTGGCTGCCGGAGACAGGGACAAGGCCGGAGAGCTGAAACAGCGCCTTGAAGCGCTTCGGGAGACTTACCCCTTTCCCGGCGAACTGGAGTCGGAGCTGGAGCTGGTTGAGCTGGCCGAAAAGGCCCTCGCCTCCACCGTATCCCGGGCCTAAGCAGGGCTTTGAAGCCAGGGCCTGCAAACATACATAACTAAATCCGGTACTGTCCCAGTACCGGATTTAGTTTAAATAATATGGTTTACATAAATTATTTATTTTTTTAATTACGTTAATTCACTGGAAAAATTTTAGCATTGCTCCGCCAAAAATATTTGTGTACAATCGAAGGCGAGGTGATGCCCGGTGAAGCTTAGGGCAATAATCGTCAGGATGCTGAACATGTGTCCTCTGGCCTGGTACATATTCAAGCGCAGCCTGCAGCTGTCCGCTTTTCTTATGCTCTGCGCCTTTGCCCTGCTGGTGGAATGGGGCGGCAGCATCATGGAGCGATATGAGCTGTACATGACGGCCGTGTCCCTTATGGAGACCACCCAAGCCATACTCCTTATAGGGGTCATAGCCTCGGTGTGCATAGAGGACTTTCACAGCTGAAGGGCCATAAACTCCTCCCGGCTCATTATGGCATTGAGCACATCCAGCATACCCTGGGCGCTGAGATGCTCCGGCAGCTCCAGCTTTTTCAGCAGCTCCTTACGCAGGGCGGCGCTGTTTTCTCCTCCGCTGAGGCCCTTTCTGTACAGATCCGCCTTGCTGATCCTGCTCTGCTCCTCTCTTTGCTCCGGGCCCTGGAAGGTAGCTCCGGCGCGTCTCAATGCTTCCAGGATGACCTCCGGGCGCATTCCCTCCACCCCCAGCTTTCCCTCCCTGGAGGGGGCGGATTTGCGCCGCTCCTTGCCATAGATGTCGGGGATATAGGCCTGTTTTACAAGCTCCGGGGCTATGCAGCCCTTCAGGTGGTTTCTTATCATGAAGCCTGCGCCGTCGGAGTCGGTCATGATTATGAGCCCGCGGCTTTCCGCCAGCTTTTTCAGCAGACTGCGCTTCTGGCTGTCGTTAAAGATGCCGAAGCCCCCCGTCTCTATTATCACTGCATCCACCACCTGGCTCAGGGTGTTCTTGTCGTAACGCCCCTCCACCACGATGACCTCTTTAATCCTCTCCATTGGCTTCACCTGCCGCTATACGCAGCACTGCCTCCTTCAGCAGTTCCCTTTCGTTTTGGGAGCTGCTTTTCATTTTATAGTCCGTCTCGGCACAGAGCTCCACCGCCCTTATGAGCTGGGGCATGGTAAAGCCCCTGGCGGCGTTCATAAGCTTCTTTGCCACATAGTCGGACTTTATTGCGCAGTCATCCATGAGGAATTTGGTCCCAAGCCCCTGGTCCAGAGCCAGCCTTGCGGCATATAGCCTGCGCATCTGCATGCCCAGCATGGCCAGCATGGCTATGGGCTCGTTGTTCTTGTCCGCCAGCAGTTCCGACAGCACCGACAGGGCGCTGTTATATTTTTTCTGGGCTATGAACTCCGTCATATCAAATATAACGGCCTCCGGGACATGGTTGGCCACCGCCTCCACATCGGCCAGAGTGACCCTGTCTCCCTTGGCGTAGGCGGCCACCTTCTCTATCTCCGGTATAAGGCCGCTCATCAGTTCGCCGCTGATAAATATAAGGCGTTGGGCAGCGTCCAGCTCTATGCTCTTTCCTGCCGCCGCAAAGCGCCGCACCAGCCAGTCGGTGAGCTGTCCCTGGGACTGCTTGGTGAATTTCAGTTCTTTTGTATTCTGGCGCAGAGCTTTTACACTTTTCAGCCTTCCGTCCGGCTCATAGCCGGCCCCAAGTATGAAAACTATTACACAGTAATCCGGCACATCCCCCAGAAGCTTTTCCAGAGTATCGCCGTCCTTCAGCTTGTTGACGTCCACATCCCTCAGCTCTATGAAGCTGCGCTCCGTCATAAATGGGAGGGTGTCCATGGCCCGGCGCAGCTGCTCCATGTCCAGCTCAGGGCCGTCCATCCTGTGGTAGCTGAAGCTGTCCTCGCCCTCAGGCAGACAAATCTTTTTCAGCTCCCTCAGGTACTGCTCCCTAAGATAATCCTCCGGCCCCCAGAGGAGATAGGCTCTCTCCGGCCCTAACTGTTTCAGTTCCCGGACAGCGGCGGAATAATTCAGTTTTTCGTCGTTTTTCCCGTATTTCCTGGCCAATTTATTTTCTCCTGTTATTCAGCTATGCGTATCTCCACAGTGCCGTCAAGATCCGTCCTGTACACATTATACCCGCAAAGCTCCAGCCGTTCAAGTGTTTCATCCGCAGGGCAATCCTGGTAATTAAAGCCTACGCTGAGCACGGCAGTCTCGGCTCCCAGAGCGCGCAGGAAACTCCGGCTGCAGGAATCATAGCAGCCATGGCTGCCTGCCACCAGCAGCTGTATGTCCCTTTGGCGGCAGAGAGCTGCCAGCCGCCGCTCTCCCTCGCCGGTCTCCCCAGTCACAAGAGCTCTGTAGCCCTTCAGGTCCAGCACTACCGACAGCCTGCTCCCCCGGTTCCCCATCTGTCCGGCAATCAGCTCCAGCTCCACTCCTCCCAGGTCAATCACCGTGTCCGCCTCTATGTACTCTATCTCCGTCCCTTTCTCCTCCGCCGCTGACAATACCTCCTCCAGAAGAGGGTCACCGGCCCGGGTCCTGGGCAGCAGCAGCCGCTCCACATCCACCATCTCCATAAGCATGGCGGCACCGCCGGCGTGGCCCTGGCTAAGCTCCGTGAGCACCAGAGCATCCAGCTTGTCCCTTCCCCTGCTTATCAGATACTGCCCTGCCAGCTCCCCGGCGTCATCAAGGCTGTACTCCCCTCCGCAGTCCACCACCACGGTGCACTCTTCACCCAGGGCCGCAGTGCAAAGGCCCTGTCCCATATCTATCACCGCCAGCGTATCCCTGCCCTTACCGTAGTCATGGTTTACATAACATACTATGAGTACAAGGCTCAGGAGGCTGAGGCTCACAGGAAGAGCCAAACGCAGCCAAAAATGCTTTTTGAAATGGGCACAGACAATGAAAAGTGCATAGCAGCCCAGCATCCAAGGCAGCAGCAAGGTATTTTCCAGGTACAGCACTGCAAGGGGCAGGGCCGACACCAACCGGGACAGGAGGAAGATATACCTGGCCAGCCAGGAACAGAGCCAGGCGGCGACAGTCCCTGCCGCCGGCAGCAGAGCAAGGACACAGGATATCCAGCCCAGCCCGAAGCACAGGGAGACCGCCCATAGCCCGGCGATGTTGCTGAGTACTGCCAGCAACGGAATGTAGCCGAAATGGGCGGCGGTGATAGGTGCGGTAAAGACCATGACGCTCAGAGAAGTGGCGGCATTTGCCGCAATATATCTTCCCCACCTGCTCTCTGCCATCCAGGCTATCCTCTCTGAGATGAAGCGGCATATCTTTCCGGAGAAACAGAAAATCCCTGCCACGGCGGCAAAGGACAGCTGCAAGCTGACGCTGGCAGCGGCAAAAGGATTTTCCAGCAGTATAAGCGCCAGGGCAAGGCTCAGGGATGTGGGCGGGTCATTTTCCCGTCGCAGCAGCGGAGCCAGCAGCAGAAAGCTCTGCATAAATCCCGCCCGCACCGCCGAGGGGCTGGCCCCGGTAAACAGCACGAAAAACCATATCAGCAGCAGGCAGAGCAGTGAGCTTCTCCTCCCCGCTCCCATGAGCAGGCGCAGCAGGCCCACAAGGAAAGCAACATGCAGCCCTGAAACCGCCACTATGTGCATAAAGCCGGCCCTGGTCATGGCCAGGTGCAAACTCTCGTCCTCATACAGCAGGGTTTTGTCTCCCAGAAGCAGAGCCTGCATAAAAGCGGCTGTATCCTTGGGAAAGAGCTCCGCTATGTGCTCTGTCAGACTGCGGCTGAGACGGATCATGGGGTGGCTGCCGCCCTTTTCATTGAGAAGCTCTATACTCTCCTGGGCGCTTATCTTCAGATATATACCTCTGCTGTAGTAGTAATCGTAGCTCTCCCCGTACACCCTGTCAGCTTTTCTCACGGTACCGGTGAAACTGATGCGCTGTCCAGGAAGCAGCTCTGCACAGCTCATGTCGTTGTCATAGACCAGGGCTCTCAGCCTGGGCAGCTCGTCTCCCAGCAGCCGTACCTCCAGGCGGCAATAGTCCTCATATACCTTGGGATAATCAATCAGCTCGGCATATATCTCATAACTCTCCCTCTCAAAGTCCAGGGTCCTGCCCACCGTCCTGTCATAGTTGAACTGATAACACACTATTCCCAGAGAAAAGGACAGCAGAGCAATCACTCCGGGGCGCAGCCATTTTCTTTTTGCCAGAATCAGCAAGGCCCCCAGAAAGGCGGATATGACGGCGGCGTAGATGAGCAGGCTCTGGGGGAAAACATAATTTGCCGCAAATATGGCGGCGGAAAAACCCGCTGCCGCCACAGCCAGCTTTCTTGTGCCCATTCTGCGCCTCCTTCCATTCTGTTCACATGGCTTTCGTCTGTCTTTTGAGTTTGCTATTTTGGCATCTCTTTAAATTGCAAAACAGAGGGAGTAAAAAACCGCAGGGCGGAGCCTGTCCACCCTGCGGCAAAGTTTTTATACCATCTTTTCAGCCATCTTCACTCCGCCGAGGATGTGGAAATGCAGATGGAAAACAGTCTGTCCGGCATCCTCGCCGCAGTTGCTGATGACACGATAACCCTTTTCCAGGCCCTCGGCCTTGGCTATCTTTGCCACGGCTTCGAGGCACTTGGCGGCATAGAGGGAATTGCTCTCCTCCAGTTGGGCCACAGAAGCAATATGCTCCTTAGGCACCACCAGGATGTGGACCGGCGCCTGAGGATTGATGTCCCGGAAAGCATAGACATACTCGTCCTCATAGACCTTGCTGCTGGGTATTTCCCCGGCAATTATTTTGCAGAACAGACAATTCTGATCTCTCATCTTCTTACCTCCTGATCATATTTTTTCCTTGACGAAGCTCTCCACAGCGGCCAGAGCCTCATCCAGCTTGCTCAGATCGTTGCCGCCGCCCATGGCAGAGTCCGGCTTGCCGCCGCCCTTGCCTCCTGCTATGGCGGTGATGTTCTTGATAATGTCCCCGGCTTTCAGTCCCTTGGCCACGGCATCCTTGCCGCAGACGCACTGGAAGCTGATCTTGTCCCCGTTCACGGCGGCTATCACCGCCACCACGGAGCCGTCCTTGTCTCTGAGCACGTCGCCCATGCGCCGGAGAGTATTGGCATCGCAGCAGCCCTGCTTGCAGGTGACCACATGGACGCCGCCTATATCCGCCGCTTTTTTCAGCAGCTCCTCGGCGCCGCCGGCAGACTCCTTGGCCTTGTACTGCTCAATGAGCCGCTTTGCCTCTTTCAGTTCACTGGACTGCTGCTCCAGCTTCTGGAGTATATCGCCGCTGCCGGTCTTAAGCAGGGCGGCAATGGCAGAGAGCTCGTCCAGGCTGCTGTGCATATCCTCTATGGTGCGCTCGCCGGTGCTGGCCTCTATACGCCGCACGCCGGAAGCTACGGAGCCCTCGGAAATGATGTGGAAAGCGCCGGCCTTGGCGGTATTGCTCAGATGCGTGCCGCCGCAGAGCTCCACGCTGTAGCCGCCCATGTTGACCACCCGGACCACTTCGCCGTATTTCTCTCCGAAGAGGGCGGTGGCTCCGCTGTTTCTGGCTTCCTCCAGGCTCATTTCCTTAACGCTGATATCGTAGCCGTGGAGTATGGCTTCGTTCACCAGATGCTCCACTTCCTGAAGCTGCTGGGCAGTGACGGCGGAGAAATGGGTAAAGTCGAAGCGGAGGAAGTCCGGCTCCACCAGGGAACCGGCCTGGTGCACATGGTCGCCCAGGACCTTTCTCAAAGCGCTGTGGAGCAGATGGGTGGCGCTGTGGGCCCGGCCTATGGCCTCACGGCGGTGCCGGTCATAGCTGACCTCCACCTGGTCCTCCAGTTTCACACAGCCGGACTTCACAGTGCCATAGTGCATGAACTTGCCGCCCTTGTTCTTCTGGACGTTGTTCACCTGGAAGATGAAGTCCCCGGCGCTGATACTGCCATTGTCGGCCACCTGGCCGCCCATCTCGGCATACATGACGGTCTTATCCAGCACCAGGATGGCTTCGGCTCCCTGGGAAACGGCTTCTCTTGCCTCGCCCTCGGCCACTATTGCCAGGACCTCGGCCTTGCAGCTGTCATTATCATAACCCACAAACTCGGTATCCGCAATACCTTTGCCGAATTCCATACCGGCCCAGCCCAGGTCTCCCAGGGCTTCTCTGGCCTTGCGGGCGCGGACGCGCTGCTCCTCCATCAGCTCACGGAAGGCGGCCTCGTCCACCTCCATGCCCTCGTCGGCGCACATCTCTATGGTCAGGTCTATGGGGAAGCCGTAGGTGTCGTAGAGCTTGAAGGCGTCGGCTCCGGAGAAGATGCTCTCGCCCTTGGCCTTGTGCTCGGCCATCAGCTCCTCAAAGATATGCATGCCGGCATCGATGGTGCGGGCAAAGTTCTCCTCCTCGGTCTTAATGACCTTGGTGATATAGCTCTGCTTATCCCGCAGCTCCGGGTACTGGCACTCGTTCTCGTGGATGACAGTATCGATGACCTGGTAGAGGAAGGGCTCGTTTACGCCCAGGAGCTTGCCGTGGCGGGCGGCCCGGCGCAGCAGACGGCGCAGCACGTAGCCCCGGCCCTCGTTGGAGGGCAGTACCCCGTCGCAGATCATGAAGGTGGCGGAGCGGATATGGTCGGTGATGACCCGCAGAGACACGTCCATTTTCTCGCTCTTGCCGTAGTAGGCGTGGGTGAGCTGGCTGACCTTGTTGGTGATGTTCATGACGGTGTCCACATCAAAGAGGGAGTTAACCCCCTGGCACACCACAGCCAGGCGCTCCAGGCCCATGCCGGTGTCGATATTCTTCTGCTTGAGCTCGGTGTAGTGGCCCTCGCCGTCGTTGTCAAACTGGGAGAAAACGTTGTTCCAGACCTCCATGTAGCGGTCACAGTCGCAGCCCACGGTGCAGTCCGGCTTGCCGCAGCCATACTCCTCGCCCCGGTCGAAGTAGATCTCGGAGCAGGGGCCGCAGGGGCCGGCGCCGTGCTCCCAGAAATTGTCCTCCTTGCCGAAGCGGAAGATGCGCTCGGCGGGGATGCCGATGTCCTTGTTCCAGATCTCAAAGGCCTCATCGTCGTCCTGATATATGGAGGGGTAGAGCCGGTCCGGGTCTATGCCCACCCATTTGGGAGAGGTGAGGAACTCCCAGCTCCACTCGATTGCCTCTTTCTTGAAATAGTCTCCAAAGGAGAAGTTGCCCAGCATCTCAAAATAGGTGCCGTGGCGGGCGGTCTTGCCTATATTTTCTATATCGCCGGTGCGGATGCACTTCTGGCAGGTGCAGACTCTGTGGCGAGGAGGCTCCTGCTCGCCCTTGAAGTAGGGCTTCATGGGGGCCATGCCGGAGTTTATCAGCAGCAGGCTGGCGTCGTTCTGAGGTATAAGGGAGAAGCTGGGCAGGCGCAGGTGGCCCTTGCTCTCAAAGAAGCTGAGGAACATCTCCCGCAGCTGATTTACACCGAATTTTTCCATTTTTGTCTTCCTCCAAAATAAAACTGATTTACCCCGGGCGGAAAAAAATAAACCTCCGCCCCGGACAGGGGCGAAGGTATGTTCGCGGTACCACCCTGATTTGCCGCAGTGCGGCATCTCTCATGCCTTTAACGCAGACTTACGCTCCGGTCATCCCGGAGAGGCTCGGAAGTGGCTGCCGGTTTAGGGACACAGGGCCTTTCAGCAGACAGCCCCTCTCTGTAGTGCTCCATATTCCGGCTGGTTTCGTCACAGCCAAAATTTACTTTTGTAATTTTATCACAACAGCCGGGATTGTCAAGCCTTTACCTGCATTTTCTCACTATGGACAGGCGGGGCGCATAGCGGGGCAGCTCCATATGTATCTCCATCATGGGGTGGCGGGTATCCTCTATCTCCTCCCCCTCTGCGTTATACATATGCTCCACGGTAAATTTTATCGGATTTATATCGGGGCCGATAAGTTCCAGCTCGTCCCCTTTATAGAACTTGTTGCGCTGGGTGAGCACTGCCCTCCCCTCCTCGTCGCAGCTCTCCACCACGGCGGCCACATCCGCCTGGCTTGAATAGCTGGCCTTGGAGTAATGCTGACCCGGGTAGCCGTAATAGAAGCCGGTGCAGTAGGGCCGGTGGCTCAGCTTTTCCGTCTCCTCCACCCAGAGTCTGTCCAGCTCAACGCCTCTGACGGCGGCATCTATGGCATGGCGGTAGGCGTTGGTGACTATGGCTGCATAGTAGGCGGATTTCATCCGCCCCTCTATTTTGAAGCTGCTTATACCTGCGTCTATCAGCTCCGGCAAATGCTCTATCATGCACATGTCCCGGGAGTTCATGATGTATGTGCCCTCTTTATCTTCCCCTATGGGGAAATACTCCCCCGGCCTGGTCTCCTCCATGAGACTGTATTTCCAGCGGCAGGGCTGGGCGCATTCGCCCCGGTTGGCGTCCCTGCCGGTGAGATAGTTGGACAGCAGGCAGCGGCCGGAGAAGGACACGCACATGGCCCCGTGGACGAAGGCTTCCAGCCGCAGATCTTTGGGAGTATTGGCCCTTATCTTGCGTATATCCTCCATAGGAGTCTCCCGGGCCAGGACTACCGTATCCGCCCCCATATCGTACAGGGCGCAGGCAGTGGCGCTGTTTATTACTCCCAGCTGAGTGCTCACATGGAGCTTTGCGTGGGGAGCGTAGCGCTTGGCCAGTTCCATCACCCCAAGGTCGGCAATGATGAGTCCGTCCACTTTCAGGCTGTCCAGCCTCTCCAGATAGCCGGGCAGGCGCTTCAGCTCATCCTCTCTGGGCAGGGTATTGCAGGTCACGTAAACGCGGCGGTTCAGGCCGTGGCATAGTGCCACGGCCCTTTCCATTTGCTGGGTATTAAAATTTCCGGCGGAGGCTCTCATGCCGAATTCGCTGCCGGCCAGGTATACGGCGTCGGCGCCGTAGCAGAGAGCCATCTCCAGCCGCTCCATATCCCCCGCCGGGGACAGGAGCTCCAAATCATTGTGAGTAATCCTGAGTTGCGACAAAGTTATTGAACTCCGTTTCGTTGGTAAAGAATCTGTGTTCTCCGGTGGCAGTATCCAAGGCATAGTAGTAATAGCTGGTGCTCTCCGGGTTCAAAGCTGCGGTAATGGAGGCCATGCCCGGGCTGCATATGGGCGTTGGGGGCAGGCCGGTGCGGATACGGGTGTTATATGGGCTGTCGGTCTGGAGCATCTCGGCGGTAGGCGCCCCCTGATGGTCCGGATACTCATAGAGCACCGAGGCGTCAATGCCCAGCTGCATGCCGGCATAGATACGGTTATAGATAACGGAGGCAATAAGGGCACGCTCACCGTCATTTGCCGCTTCCTTCTCGATAAGGGAAGCCACGTTCACCACTTCCCGCATGGACATGTTCATATCGGAGGCCTGCTTGAGCATATCGGCGGTCTGCTTATAGTAGAAGGTCTCCAGCATCTTGTTTATGGCACTGGACGCCTGCATGCCCACATAGAACTCATAGGTGTCCGGGAAGAGGAAGCCCTCCAGGCGGGAGGCGTCGCCCTCCTCTATGCCCTCCAGGAAGCTGTAATTGAACTTGTCGTTGGCAGCGGACTCCATCAGCTCTTCATAGGAACAGACGTTCATCTCCTCCAGGCGCTGGAAGATCTGGCGCATGGTGAAGCCCTCGGGCAAAGTGACGTCTACGGTCACGGTGGAGGCGGAGCCGGCCCGCATATTCTGGATGAGAGCACGGTAGTCGAAGCTGGATTTCAGCTCATATTCCCCGGGGCTGACCTTTTCACTGGCAGTGGATATCTTGCAGAAGATATTGAAGAGCCACTTGTATTCAATGAGCCCGGCCTCCTTGAGAGCGTCGGTGACATAGTCCATGTCCGCCTTGGTCACCCTCTCGGTGCCGGTTTTGTTGCCCTCCTCGTCGTAGGTATCCACGGTCTCGGAGCTGAAGATGGACATGGGCAGGGTCACCACGGCGGTGAACTCGTCCTTGTTCAGGGCCAGCATGTCGCTGGCGGCCATCCAGGCCAGGCAGGCCAGTACCACGCTGACACAGGCGATAAACACGAAATACATTATCCCGCCCATGCAGCCGGAATGGTACTCGTGGCTTTGGCGCACAGGGTGATAGTCCCGCTCCGACTCCTCGTCCCCGGTGTAGTTGCTGGGGCCCTGGCCTGCGTCGTCGGTGAGGAGCTTGTCCATGGCCTTCACCGGAGAACGCAGCTCCTTAATAGCCTCTTTCCTGCTCCGCTTCTTTTTGGTCTTGGGCTCTTCCGCCTCTTTCTTTTCCGCCTGCTCCTTGCTGCCGGCAGCCTCATCGTGGATGCGGAATATCTCGTTTATCTTGTCGATATCGCCTGGCATAGTGTTCTCCATTCTGCCGCCTGCATATGCTGTCCGGCCTTCCCGGCGGCAGGGAAAAGGCCTTTGCAGATCCGTAAGTTTTCTGTAGTTCCCCGGTCTTTGAAGTAGCACCGGGGCAAAATGCTGCATATTATGGCACGAGCGCTGAGGGAATCCCCCAGCCGCTGCTACACAGTATCTGGGATATACCGCCGCCGTCCGTGCACCCCGGCGGGCAAATTCAATAACATGGCACGGAGAAAGGGTTCAAATATGTTCTGCAACAACAATTGTAACAGCTCTATCTGGCTCATCATCCTCATCATCAGTCTCTTCAGCTGCTGCGGCTGCGGCGGCAGCTGCGGATGTGACAGCGGCAACAGCTGCAACAGCAACAACTGCGGCTGCGGCTGCTGAGCAGTATAGACGGAGCATCGAAAGATGCTCCTTTTTTATTTCAGTCAAGCCCCAGCTCTCTAAGGATGGTGTTGAATATCTCCAGGTTCTTTTCGTCCACGTCCCGCTCCCGGCCGTTCTTCAGGTAATCTATCTTTACCCAGCCGTAGTAGTCCGCCGCCTTTCTGGCGGTGTCCAGGCAGCGGCGGAGATAGTCCGCGTCCTGCTCGTGGATATCGGCGCTGGTGTGGGTTTTTTCCTGGCGCTTTGCCATACGCCCCAGAGAGGTCTCCACATCCACGTCCAGATATATCACCAGGTCCGGCCTGGGCAGGCCCATCTTTACATACTCCAGGTCATAGAGCCACTGGAAGAAATCCGGCAGCTCCTGCTCCGGCAGCTTTGAGCCCTGATGCACGGCGTTGGAGGTGGTATAGCGGTCGGAGAGGATGAGTCCCCCGCTTTCGTACACCTTGCCCCAATCCTCCCTGTAGGAGGCAAAGCGGTCCACCGCATAGAAGGTGGAGGCCGCATAGGGGTTCACGTCCCCCGGGCGTCCGCCGAATTGGCCGGACAGGTACATGCGTATAAGGGCGCTGCTGTCCTTATCGTATCTGGGGAATACAATGTGATTATAGTCTATATTGCGCTTTTCCATTCTGGCGCAGAGGCGGCGGTACTGGGCGGATTTACCGCTGCCGTCTATGCCTTCCAGCACTATCAGTTTACCTTTGCTCACTTTAGCTCCTTGCGCCGGTCACACCCTGCTGAATACCTCGCCTATCTTCTCATGGATAATGAGGTCGGCATAGCTGTCATAAGGTGTTTCGCTGAGGTTTATCAGCACCAGCTTTTTCCCTCTGTAGTAGTTTATAAGTCCCGCTGCTGGATATACGTTCAGGGAGGTGCCTCCGATTATAAGTATATCCGCATTGCGGATGTAGGCTATGGCACTGCGGACAATGTCGTTGTCCAGAGGCTCTTCATAGAGCACGATGTCCGGGCGGATGACCCCGCCGCAGGCGCATCTGGGCACGCCTTGTCCTTTATTCATCTCCTCTGCCGGATAGGGCCTGCGGCAGCGGGAGCAATAGGCCCTGAGTATGCTGCCGTGGAGCTCCAGAACATTCTTGCTTCCGGCGGCCTGGTGCAGCCCGTCGATATTCTGGGTTATCACCGCTTTCAGCTTGCCCTCCTGCTCCAGCTGGGCCAGACGCAGATGGGCCCGGTTGGGCTTCACACCGTCCACCACCAGCTTTTCCCGATGGAAACGGTAATACTCCTCCGGGTCCCTCTCAAAAAAGCTGTGGCTCAATATGGTCTCCGGCGGATATTTCCATTTCTGGTTATAAAGGCCGTCCACACTGCGAAAGTCGGGGATGCCGCTCTCGGTACTCACCCCGGCGCCGCCGAAAAACACGATGTTGTCGCTGTCTGCTATCATTTGCCTTAGCTGAGCTATCTTGTCTTCCATCAATGTCACCGCCTTTTAAAGTATATCAGCTTTTGTATTATATACGAACAATATGAACTTTTCAATTATTTAGAGATATTCCCGCAAGACTTTTGCCGCCAGGGCGGCAAGCTCGCTGCGGCAGCAGCGCCTCAGCTCCTCCATGTCCCGGCCCTCCGGTCCGCAGGCATAGAAGGCGCTGATGCCCTCATTGAGGCACAGCTCCGCGCCCCGGCCCAGGCAGCCTGCCAGAGCGATGCAGGGCACGGCCTTGGCCCGGGCCCTGCGGGAGACGCCCACCGGCACTTTCCCCGCCATGCTCTGGCCGTCCAGCCTGCCCTCCCCGGTTATCACCAGTTCGGCAGTGTCCAGCAGCTCGTCAAAGCCCACGCTGTCCAAAAGCAGTTCTATGCCCGGAGTAAGCTCACCGTTAAGGAAGGCCAGCACTCCGGCCCCCAGGCCTCCGGCGGCTCCCGCTCCCGGTACATCCGCCACCTCCCGGCCCAGGTCCCGCTTTATCACCCCTGCAAAATGGGCCATGGCCCGGTTGTGGGGGGCTATCTGCTCCGGCCGCAAACCCTTCTGGGGACCGAAAACAGCGGCGGCTCCCCGTTCTCCGCACAGGGGATTGTCCACATCGCAGGCGGCCCGGACACTGATGTCCGGCAGGGACGCCGGCGAGAGGATCTTCTCCACCCTGGCCAGATTTTCTGCCAGGGGCTTGACTTTTTCACCCGCGGCATCAAGGAATCTGTAGCCCAGAGCCGCCGCCATGCCTATGCCGCAGTCGTTGGTGGCGCTGCCACCCAGGCCCAGCAGCAGCTTGCCGCAGCCCAAGGAGGCAACGTGCTCTATAAGCTCCCCCACCCCGTAGGTAGTGGCTGTGAGAGGCGCAAGCTCCCCGCCCATCAGGGGCAGTCCGGCGCAGGCTGCCATCTCCATGACGGCGCTGCCGTCGGGCAGGATGCCGAACTCCGCCTCCACGCCTGCCCCCTTTGGCCCTGTGACACTGAAGCTGCGGCGCTCTCCGCCTATGAGGGAGATATAGGAGGCACACATGCCCTCTCCCCCGTCGGACACGGGGATACACAGTATCTCCGCCTCAGGGCAGAGCTTTCTCACTTCCCCGGCAATTATATCGCAGACCTGCCTTGCCTCCAAGGTGCCTTTGAAGGAGTCCGGCGCTATGATTATTCTCTTCATATTTCCCTCCATTTTCTCAAAAGGCAGGCGGATGAAATATCTGCCTGCCTTCGTTTTTCAGTTCTTTTCCTTCAGCTGTGCCCTGATGTCCCTCGCACAGCTCTCCAGCTGCTCCATAAGCAGCTGGTTTTCCCGACGTGTGACGAAGCGATAGGTCTCGTCGCTGCAATAGGAGGACATGTCCAGGATATAGTCACGGGCACTGGCGGCGGCTGCCAAGGCCAGCTCCGTGCTCTCCTCCAGATAGTGGGCGGCCTCCTTTGGACACAGGGGACAGAGCTCCCGGACAAGCTCCAGGAGCTTTCCCGTCATGTTCACTATCTCGGCGGGGATGGCGGAGGCAGGCTGCCGGGCCGCCTCTATGGCCCGGGGCTCGCCCTCCTTCAGGGCCCGGTTCAGGGGGCCCCGGCTCTTTACGTCCTCATCGATAAGATGGACCATATAGCTGCGCAGTATCTCCCCGTTGCGGCAGATATAATCCAGCCTCTCGTTCCCCTCTGCCTTTCTTGCGGTTATGGCCGCCGCCCGGCACATGAGGGCCGCGGCAAGGGAAGCCGTTATGGCGGAGCCGCTGCCCGTCTCCAGGCGGCTGTCCGGGTCGGCCAGGGCCTGGCTCAGTTCCTCTGCCGTCTTCTTCTTGAAAACCTCAACAAGTATCTTCTCCGCCATTTCAAGCCTCCTTATTTAATCCCGGTTGAACTCTCTCAGCACCAGGCCCTCGTTCTTCTGCAGGGCCCAGTTTATACACCACTCGGAGGTGAAGAGCAGCAGGTCGTTGCCCTTGAAGTCCTGCACCCACTTGGTGTCGCTGGTGAGGTTCAGTTCGTTTATCTTCACGTTCTCGCTGTCTACCCAGCGCACCAGCTCGTAGGGCATGGCCCGGCGGCGCACATCCACGCCGTACTCCGTCTTCAGCCGATACTCCAGCACTTCAAACTGCAGCACACCCACAACGCCCACGATCACCTCTTCCACACCGGTGAAGGGCTCGTGGAAGATCTGTATGGCGCCCTCCTGAGCTATCTGGGTTATACCCTTTTCAAACTGCTTGCGCTTCATAGTGTCTATACGTTCCACGGCGGCAAAGTGCTCCGGGGCGAAAGTGGGTATGCCCTCAAAGCAGACATGCTGTCCCTTTTCGCATATGGTGTCGCCTATGGAGAAGATGCCCGGATCAAACACGCCGATGATGTCCCCGGCATAGGCCTCGTCGATGATGGTACGATCCTGGGCCATAAGCTGCTGGGGCTGGGCCAGGCGCAGGGGCTTGCCCCCCTGGACATGGTAATATTCCTTGTCCCGTTCAAAGCGTCCGGAGCATATGCGCATGAAAGCTATTCTGTCCCTGTGGGCCTTGTTCATGTTGGCCTGGATCTTGAACACGAAGGCTGAGAAATTGGGCTCGGTGGGCTCCACAATATCCTCCCCCGAAATTCGGGCCAGGGGCGGCATGGTCATCTTCAGGAAGCTCTCCAGGAAGGGTTCCACACCAAAGTTATTCAGGGCCGAACCGAAGAACACCGGGCTGAGCTTGCCCTGACGCACCTGGCTGATATCAAAGTCGTAGCCCGCTCCGTCCAGCAGCTCTATATCGTCGGAGAGGGTCTGGCGCAGCCGTGGGCCTATGAGCTCATCCAGCTTCTCAGTCTCGTCCAGGGTACACTCTATAGCCTTGATACGGCTCTGGCCCCGGTGGAATTCGTTGAAGGCCAGTATCTCCTTCTTTTCCCGGTCGTATACGCCCTTGAAGTCCTGGCCGCAGCCTATGGGCCAGTTCATGGGATAGGTGCCGATGCCGAACTCGTTTTCCAGCTGCTCCATCAAATCATAGGGGCTGCGGGCCTCCCGGTCCAGCTTG
>CASFJB010000013.1 GCA_949294945.1 uncultured Eubacteriales bacterium | reverse complement strand
CAAAAATACCGCCCGTAGTCTCGTTTGGGCGGTACTTTTTGTAAGATTGGCAGTCCATTATTAAGTTTTTTATTATGTTCCCTTTGTACACCGTTGCAAAGGACTTTCTTTGCCCTTCGCGACAGCTTATTTTCAAAAGCATATCTGTAGCCGCTGGCTGCCGCTTCGGACTTAATCCTCTTTACTTCACTTTCCAGCTCAGCCAGCTTGCTTTCAAATTCCCTTCCGTTGCATGAAGCCTTCCTCATTGCACATCACCTTTCAGCAGTATTTTTCGGCTGTCCTAAAGCTCCGCCGGAAACACCTGTCTTTAAAATGGATATTTTTAATTTAAATAAATAGAGTACAAAGAAAATAAAGTGATTTTGATTTTAGCAAGCCTAGAAATTACCAGTCAATAAACTTGCCATAATTGTACGTAGTTTTGGCTTTTTTGGTAGTGCCGCCCTGCTGAGCTCAAGGCCGGATATCCGGGACAGGCCTTCAGCGCAGCTGTGGGGGATCTTAAATTACTGGCGCAGCAGAGCCCCTCTGGGGGAAAGGCATGAGTTCAGCGCCGCATCTATTTCGCCCATGGCAAAATGCTGCTGCGCTGGAAAAGCCTTGAAAAATCAAGGCTTTTCCGTGGCGGGTTATTGTATCACGAGGCGGCCTTGCCCCCTCGTGCTCCCCCGCTACTCTATTATTTTTCGTTAATTTTATAGTTTTTTGACAGTCTTAAAGCCAGCCTGCATTTTTATGCAGACTGGCTTTAAATCCATATCGTATTCATATCCGGGGATCGCGGCCTATCGGCCCGGCTGCCGCAATTTTTACAGGTACTGTTTACGTGGCAACCGGTCGTAATGTCTTAACAGCAGGGGCTCGATCTTAGAGGTGGCCTTCATATCCAGGTTGAAAAAATAAATGGTAAATGTTATTACAAAAAATCCCAGGGCCACCAGCAGAAGTTTTCCCAATATGCGCAGCAAGGTGGTTTTCATGTTCTTTTCCTCCTTTACCAGGCGTTCTCATCCGGCAGGAATTCTATCGTGGGATCCAGGGGCTCCTCCCGCATGACGGTACGCATGTAGTTGCTGAACTGGTCACGGATGGCCTGGCGTGTGAACACCCGGGGATCGCACAGGTCATGGCTGACCCATACCAGATGGATTCCTCTCTGCCGGGCCTGCTCTTCAAACTGGCCATGCATACCCGTCAGAGCCTTGCAGCTCATATGCTCCCACATCATGACCATGTCCGCGTTCAGCTGCTCACATATCTCCCACAGCTCATCCACCAGGACCTTATACCCGCCGTGAGTACGGTTGCGCATTATCATGTTTTCATTGAGCCATGCCATATCATAATAGGCCTGCCTGCGGTTTTCAGGGGTGTCCTCCTCTGCTATCATCCTGGTATTCACCATGGAAAGCATATCCGTCAACGGCACTACTCCCCAACATTGCAGCATCCAATACAGCATGTCTATACAGTATTGGGGCTGTACTCCCCATACCACGCAGCGATGCCGGTATTCCGCAGCCACCATGGTCTTTTTCCTGTATCCCCGCTCCGCCAGCTTTGCCAGCTTTGCGTCTATCTTTACAAAGGCCTGGAAGCGGCCGCAGTTGCCCATATAGTTGGTGTCATTATAAAGGGAGAAAACGGCGCCGAAGAACTGAGGATAATCGGAGCTGTTTATCTCCAGCTGGGCCAGACGCCGGCGGGTCGCATCGTTCACCCTCTTGGCACAGGTGAAATAGGCGTCCCAGTCCCATTTCTGCCCGGTATGTTCCTCCACAAAGGCTATGGCCTTTTTGATATCCTCGGCAGCATAGGTCTGCACATCGTCCTCCCTGTGGCGCATAGGCGCCGACAGCTGGAAGGTGGGTATGCCGTATTCCCGCTCCAGACGCTTGGCTATTATCCCGTTGCCCATAAGGGAACCGTCGCAGGTGGTGTTGACCTGCACGGCACAGCAGCCCAGCACACAGAGGTCGTCGTCAATGCAGATGCCCGTTTCCGCCTCCGGCATGGGGCAGACATCTCCGGGCAGGCCGTGTTCCTGGGCAACATCCAGGTAGTGTGTGGTGGAATACTGGTTGAAGATATTGGCGGCAAACATGGCGGGCACCTCCCGCAAAATGGTCTTGACGTTGGGAAAGCCCATCATGAATGCAGTCATGGCATTTTCATCGCTGAGGACGCAGCGGGAGGAAAATTCCCTGTCGTTGCCTACGCGCCGGTCGCCCCTGAAGCAGTCCTTTATGGACTTTGTCACGTCGGCAATGACAAAATTCATTGCTGTGTGGGTGATGCGCAGCGGCTCGTCCCTCAGCCCCATGGTAAATTTATCCATGCCGTGCATTACCGCCAGGTAATTCGCCATCCAGCGGTAGCGGAACATTCCTTTAACATTTCTGGGATTGGATACGAACCTGCCCAGCACGGAGACGAGATACAGCCATCTGGTATAGTCATAAAACGTGTCCTTTACGCCTCGCCATTCCCTGCGGCGGCGCACCTTCCCCTGGTCGAAAAGAACACCGTATTGCTTTTCTCCCACTTTTTCCCGGGGGTTTTTGATCACCATTACTGCTCACCTCTCTTTATCCTCTTGATCTCGATACTCTCAACGAAAGCCTGGACACGGGTGCGCATCTGGCCTACGGAGGCAGCCACATTGTACGGCCTGTCCACTGACAGCACCGGGTAACCGTAATCCTCCCTCAGCATTACTGAACCCAGCATTCTCTCATATGCCCATGGGTCGCAGAATTTTACCTGCTCATATATTATGCCGTCGGCCTTGTACTCCTTTGCCAGGTCGTTCACGTATTGTTTACGTCCGTACACCTTTTCCATATTCATCATTCTGGGACACTGGCAGTTCATGGTATAGTGCCGGGCCACCTGGGTAAGGGCATCCTCCTCATCGTTGAGCTCTATGGGCTCGCGCCCCGGGAAAGAACCAAAGCAGAAGCGGTCGGCACAGACAAAGGCGCCGCATTCCTCGATGAGTTTTATCAGGCCGCTGTCGTCCACTTCCGACCCCACCAGCAGGACTCTGGCCCGCCAGGCCCTGTCATCCGGCTCCCTCGTTTTCAGTTCCTCCAGGGTTTCCTCCAGCTTATCCACCACCAGACGCTTCGGGCAAACATAGGTAGCCAGGGTCAGTACATGGAATTCATAGCCTGTGATCCTGGGATACTCCTCCTTGCGGTATTCTCCTATCGCCCGGATGAGACGGCAGATGCGGTTGTGCTCCTCCACCGATTTTCTGATTGAAGCATCTGATACGTCTATACCGTAATTTTCCGACAGCGGCTTAAGTATGTGGTTGGTACACTGCAGCTTGCATAGGTTAACACCGTTTTCATCGCCCTTGAGAGGTATTTCCATATAGTGATGGAAAAATTTTTCGTTTCCCTTGCCCATGGTGTGCAGCAGCTCCATGTTTTCCACGCAGCGGTTCATCATGGTGCAGCCGTCCGGGGCAATAACGCAGTCGGCAAAGTTGAAGCCACCCTCAATGGCCCGCTCCAAAAGGGCGCGGCTGGGCTCGCAGAGCAGATTTGTCATATAGTAAGTGGCAATATCCATGGAGCCTGTATTTGGCGCAAAAAGCCGGATAGAAAATGCCCTGTCCAGATTCAGCAGCGGCTCGGGCACATTCTCACAAGGGTAGGCTACACAGACTCCTCCTTCTTCCTTCGCCTGAACTATCAAAGCATTGTTGGCCTCCTGCAAAAGCTTTTCAAAATAGTGCAGATGTTTCAGATCTCTCATAAATTTTTTACTCCCCCCATTCTCTTCAAATCTCCATCAAATTCAAAATTGCAGAGCCGTTTTATTAAGCCTCAAAACATGGGCAAAATACAGGCCGGCCGGAAAAAGTTATGAAGTTTGTGTACCTTTTCACAAGCTAATTATAAAAATTATCCAAACTTTTGTCAATTACAGGTTAATATAACAGACATATATTGGCGTTTTACACAAAGCTGTTTTGTTTTTATTAAGCAATATTGCCATCCCCTTCCGGTTTTTCATTTACTGTCCCGGGAAAATAGGGACAGCCTGCCGTCTGCCGGATCTCTGTCCGGCAGGCGGCAGGCTGTTTTTCAGCTTTTGCAGACGCGGCAATATCAATTTTTTTCTCCTGGCCATGCAGCTGCTCCTTTGTTCCGTACCTCGGGCATGGGGAAAACTTCGCAGCCGTATCAGGGGAATCTGCTCAGCTTTATCGGGCTGTTTTTCTCAGGGCCATCAGCAGCTCAGGGATCACGGCACCATAGGCCAGGGACTTTACGGCGCAGACCAGGAACCTGGCTGCCAGGGTACCGAACACAAAGGCCGGAGAATAGTAGCCATAAAGCTTACTGTCCACATAGAGGGCAAAGGTATTGAGAAGAGTTATCGTAAGCTCGCTGAGGAGTATGACGAGGCTGAGCCTCCCCCTGCTCCCTCCGGCACGCAGTGCTCCGTCCCTGCAAGGATGTACACCGTAACTCCGACAGAAATTTCCCGGGTTCATAAGGATTGCTCCTGAATTCTTCTGCCGCTATGTAAATAATAATAATGAATAGAACGCCCAGCAAAAACAGGCCCAGCAGAGAATCATCCATTTTTACAGTGCAGAGCTCTGCTGACCTATCCCTAATTACGGCTATACGGCTAAAGCCTGCAAGGGCTGACGCCCCTCCTCCCTCGGGTGTGGGGAAAAAGCCAGAGCCTGAAGAAAGCTATATAAATTCTTTTTCATAAGACCAGCCCTGAGATGACGCCGTTCCCATCTAGGTCTATTTTCTATGCGTAGGGCATCTTGGGCGGGCTGGGCATCGTCATTGTATCCTACTTATGTCTCGGACCGGTACCGGGCATTTTTTACACTTCGTAGCCCTCCACCACCTTGTTGAAGCTGAATTCCGGCGTGGGGAAGGTCCCGTCCACGGTCTCCTGATGGAAGGCGTTCAGGCCCTCCACCATTGCCTTGCGCACATGGGCAAAGTGCTTTACGAACTTGGGCTTGAAGTCGCCGTACATGTCCAGAAGGTCCTGAGTCACCAGCACCTGGCAGTCCACATAGGGGCCGGCGCCTATGCCCAGGATGGGCACGCTCACCGCCTGGCTTATGGCCTTGGCCACGCCGCTGGGCACGCACTCCACGACAATGGAGAACACGCCTGCCGCCTCCAGGGCCCTGGCATCCTCTATGAGCTTTGCGGCCCCTTCAGGGGTGCCTCCCTGTACCTTGAATCCGCCAAAGTTTGTGGCGCTCTGAGGGGTCATTCCGATATGTCCCATGACGGGGATGCCCACATCGGTCATGCGCTTGATGGTGGGAGCCATATTGCTGCCGCCCTCCAGCTTTACGCAGTCGCAGTTGGTCTCCATGAGTATGCGGCAGGCGCTGCGGATAGCCTGCTCCGGGCTCTCCTGATAGCTGCCGAAGGGCATGTCTCCGGCAATGAAGGTGTTGGGTGCGCCCTTTACCACGGGGCGGATATGGTGAATCATGTCGTCCAGGGTGACGCCTACGGTGGTGTCATAGCCCAGCATTATCATGCCCAGGGAGTCCCCCACCAGGATGACCTCCACTTCGCTCTCGTCTACAATGGAGGCGGTGGTATAGTCATAGGCAGTGCAGTAAGCGAACTTACGGCCCTCTTCCTTGAACTTTTTGAAATCCAGTACCGTCATTTTTTTCTTTGCCATTTTTATCTGCTCCTTTCCGTTTTTTCTTTTCGTCCTTCTTGGTTTCTGTTTAAACTTTACCACAACTCCTATTCTATGTATAATACTTTTGAGATGGCTATTATAATAAAATGGTTATAATCGTAGTCATTATGCACATTGTATCCATGAATCCTTTTGATATTTTTCCTCAGTGTTAGGTGATTTATATAAAATTTGCCCTTTAAATGATTGACAGGCTCATGCGTGGATTTTATAATTTTTATAAAATCATAGAAGTCCGGGAGGGTAATGGCCTTGTATACCGGGAGAAAGTATTATTTTATCACCATTGCCGAAACTTTGAATATAACTCAGGCTGCCCGAACACTCATGGTCTCCCAGCCTTCTCTCACGCAGTATCTGAACAAGCTGGAAAAAGACCTGGACGTCATGTTGGTTGACCGCAGCTTCACGCCTCTGCGCCTTACCCAAGCCGGGCAGCTGTATTATGAGTACCTTGTAAAGATGCGCAAGGATGAGGAGGCTTTGCAGATAGCTCTGCAAAAGCTGAAAAACCAGAGCCAGCGCCCGCTTATGATAGGCATTCCTCTGCAAAAAAGCCATGAACTCATACGCCGGGTATTGCCCCGCTTTGTGAAGGAACGGCCGGATATAAGCGTATCTATTTGGGAAGGCACCTCCAGCACGGTACGGGAGAGAGTAATAAAGGGCGAGCTGGACATCGGTTTCGGCCATATGATGGAAGAGAGCGACAGCGATTGCGTAGTCCACCCTCTCTCAAAAGAGAAGATACTTATTATCTGCAACAGAGCCAATCCAATTGTGGCCGGAAGGGAGTCCAGCCCCTCCCAGCCGCTGGAGATATCCCCGCAGCTTCTTAGCAGCCAGCATTTTTATCAGATGTCCAAGGAGTACTACCTGTACAAAGTGGAGTCGGAGGACATGCTTGCTCACGGGATAAGTCCGGTTTCCAGAACCGTCATGTCCAACCTAATCGCCATTATCGACACGATAATAAGCATGCCGGATTCCGGCTTTGCCTATATGCCCGACTATGTAATGAATGAGGCTTGGCCCAGAAGCGTTAGCGGCAGGCTGGCCTATCTCCGTGTGGGAGACAGCAACATTTCCTGGTATTTTTCTATGATGAGAAAGCGGGGCCATCCTCAAACCATGGCTGCCAAAGCCTTCTGGAACAGCGTGGTCACTTCCAGGATTGATACGAAGTGAGTTGCACAGGCCGCATACGTAAATGGTTGCAGCCGTGCAGTCAGGCAGAGAGACTGTAACGGCTCCCAATATGTTCCGGCGCTGTCTTAACCCTCAAAAAATCAAAGGAGGCTGAAAGCATGGAAAACAAAGCATACGATCTGGGCCGCTTCATCTCCGCCCAGAGGCGGGATTTCCCCACCGCCCTGGAGGAGATACGTCAAGGCAGAAAACGCAGCCACTGGATGTGGTATATCTTTCCCCAGCTCAGGGGCCTGGGCATGAGCTCCACTTCCTATTTCTACGGCATAGAAAATCTGGAAGAGGCAAAGGCTTTTCTGGACGACCCATACCTTGGCAAAAACCTGCGTGAGATTTCCGAAGCTCTTCTCAGCCTGAACACCGGCGACGCCCGCTCCGTCATGGGCAGTCCCGACGATCTGAAGCTCAGGTCCTCCATGACCCTCTTTGCCCTGGCCGCTCCGGAGGAGCCGGTCTTTAAAAGAGTCCTGGAAAAATTTTACCGGGGCCTTCTGGATCAGGCCACGCTGCATATACTGGGCCTTTGAACCGGCTTTTCACTTAGGAGCTTCTTCAAGTTTATATTTTCACCCTGCCGCCCTTATCTGTTCCAACATGTGCGGCAGGGGTGTTTTTTAACCATTTTTATTCTGTGTGTAATCCCGATTATATTCCTCTGTGATTTAATCACAATCACAGAGGAATATGTCTGAAAAAAATGACGAAAAGCCCGGCTGTATATTGACTTGCCAAAAAGATGACATATACTTAAAATGGTAGTTTGAACACAGATACTATATTCTTTATGTATAAGGAGCTGGAAATATGGCACAACTTAGACCTAAGATAGTTAAGCTGGCCAAGGTTATAGGCGGCGTCTCCGGTCTTGTGAACAAGATAGACGAAAACGCCCCGGAGTATTACTGCATGGCCGACATCGTCAGCGACGAAGAAGCCGATATAGCCATTGCCGCCGGGCTGCGCAAAGAGCGCACGGCGGAATATCTGGCAGCAAAGGTTGGCAAGACCGTGGAGGAGATCATGCCCTCCCTGGACCGCCTGGTCTATTACGGCATTTTCCGCCGCTGCAAGATCACCGGCACCGATCAGGACGGCTATTTTATGCAGATCTTTGCCCCCGGCATCCTGGAGATGATGGTGAACAATCAGGAGCTGCTGGCCCAGCATCCGGAAGTCGGCCGGGCTTTTGAGGAGTATACCCGTCTTCGTATGCAGAGCATGGGCCCCATCCTCCCCGACGGTTACGGCCTGATGCGCGTTATCCCCGTGGAAAGCGCCATCAAGGACATCCCCAACGTCACTCCCGACGAACGCCTCTCCTACTATCTGGACAAGTATGACACCTTCTCCGTCTCCCCCTGTTCCTGCCGTGCCTCCCGCACCAGCCTGGGCGACGGCTGCGGCCATCTGGCTGAGGAGATGTGCGTGCAGATGGGCAAGGGTGCCGAGCACTACATACGCTCCGGCAGAGCCAGGCAGATCACCAGGGAAGAGGCTGAGGAGATCATACTCCGGGCTGAGGAGAACGGCCTGATGCACGACATCCCCAACATTGAAGAGCCCGGCGAGACCTCCGCCATATGCAACTGCTGCGCCTGCGCCTGCTTCGGCCTGAGGGCCGGCCTTATGTTCGGCGCCAGGGACGCCATCCGCTCCAACTTCGTGGCCAAGGTGGACGAGGCCAAGTGCGTGGCCTGCGGCCAGTGCGTGGAAGTCTGTCCCGGCAACGCAGTGCGGCTGGGTCAGAAGCTCTGCTCCAAAGGCGACACCAGCCCCGCCCCCTATGTGAAGATAACCGAGACCTTCAAGTTCGGCAAGGCCGTTGACGCCGACTACCGTGAGGACCGGGAGGACAGCCTGCCCAGCGGCACCGCCCCCTGCAAGGCCGCCTGCCCCGCCCACATCCCCGTCCAGGGCTACCTGAAGCTGGCCGCTCAGGGCCGCTACACCGAAGCTTTGGAGCTGATAAAGAAAGAGAACCCCTTCCCCGCCGTCTGCGGCCGCATCTGCAACAAGCGCTGCGAGGAAGAGTGCACCCGGGCCAGCGTGGATGAGGCTGTGGCAATAGACGAAGTCAAGCGCTTCATTGCCGACCACGACCTGAACGAGGCCACCCGCTTCGTGCCCAAGATGGTCAACCAGATTGGCCGTCCCTACACCGAAAAGATAGCCGTCGTGGGCTCCGGCCCTGCCGGCATGAGCTGCGCCTACTACCTGGCCAACAAGGGCTACCCCGTCACTGTCTTTGAGCGCAGCAGCGTTCCCGGCGGCATGCTCACTCTGGGCATCCCCGGCTTCCGTCTGGAGAAGGACGTGGTGAACGCCGAGATCGACGTGCTCCGGGAGATGGGCGTTGAGTTTAAGTGCGGCGTGGAAGTGGGCAAGGATATAAGCATACAGGATTTGAGAGACCAGGGCTACAAGGGCTTTTACCTTGCCATCGGCGCCCAGCGCTCCGCCAAGCTGGGCATCCCCGGCGAGGAGCTGGAGGGAGTTCTGGGGGGAGTGGACTTCCTGCGGGATGTGAACCTGGGCAAGCGTCCCTCCCTTGGCAAGCGCTGCGCCGTCATAGGCGGCGGCAATGTGGCCATGGACGTTTGCCGCAGCGCCATCCGCCTTGGCGCCGAACAGACCTACATCATCTACCGCCGCAGTCAGGATGAGATGCCTGCCGACAAGGAGGAAATCGCCGAGGCCATGGCCGAGGGCGTTCAGTTCCGCTTCCTCTCCGCCCCTGTGGAGATCATGGGCAAGGACGGCAAGGTCAGCGCCTTGAAGGTGGAGATAATGGAGCTGGGCGGAAAGGACGCCAAGGGCCGTCCCGCCCCCGTGGGCACCGGCCGCTATGAGACCATAGAGCTGGACAGCGTCATCGGCGCCATCGGCCAGACCGTTGACTGGGGCGGGCTGGACCTGGGCAAGCTGGAGCTGAGCAAGAAGGGCACCGCACAGGCCGACCCCCTCACCTATCAGACCGCACAGCCGGACATCTTTGTGGGCGGCGACTGCTACACCGGCCCCAAGTTTGCCATCGATGCCATTGCCGCCGGTAAGGAGGCTGCCATTTCCCTGCACCGTTACGTACACCCCGGTCAGACCCTGACCATGGGCCGTGACCGGCGTATATACAGAGCCCTGAACAAGGACGAGGCCCTGCTGGATGTAGGCGGTTTCGACCACGGCCAGCGCCAGCAGCCCGGCTACAACGAGGCCAAGGCCAAGAGCTTCTCCGACGCCAGAGTCACCTTCACCGAAGAGCAGGTGCGCAAGGAGTGCGCCCGCTGCCTCAGCTGCGGCGCTGCCAAGGTGGACGAATACCTGTGCATCGGCTGCGGACTGTGCACCACCAAGTGCAAGTTCGACGCCATCCGCCTGGAGAAGGTCAGAGATTGGCACGCCGGCAGCTTTGAGACCATGCCCATAAAGGTGGCCGAGGGTCTGGTAAAGCGCACCGGCAGCGTGGTGAGAAAGGCAGTGAGCGGCAAGTAATGCACGAGCTTGGTATCTGCGACGCCCTGCTGAAAATGGTCCGCTCCATAGCCAAGGACGAGGGCCTGGAAGAGATAAAGGGCATCACCGTGGAGGTGGGCAGTCTCTCCGGCGTGGTGCCGGCCTATCTGGCGGACTGCTGGACCGCCGTGACCGAAGGCACGGAGCTGGAGAAAGCCAGCTTCACCGTGGATCTTCTGGAGGGCACCGCCGCCTGTATGGACTGCGGCACGGAGTTTATTGCCGATCTGGAGGATCTGCACTGTCCCTCCTGCGGCAGCGATAAGCTGAAGCCCCTTACAGGCCGGGACATGACTCTGAAAGAAATATTGGTTGAATAGTCAAACGCCGGGAGAGCCAAAGGCCCTCCCGGCATGTTCATTATTATCGCTTCTATCCGGCATTCACTCCACCATGGCCAGGAAGTCCCCGGCGCTGCGGCTGAAAAGCTTGACCGCAGAATTTGCGTCCTTAACCTTTATGTAGTACAGAAACTCCTCCAGGGTCTCCGCCGCCTCCTGGGGCCTCACCTGTTTCACCCACATGGTCCAAAGGGCTATGTTCACATCGTGAAAGCCGTTGACTATCATGGGCACTACATTGTTGCCGCTTTTGGCACACACATAGCAGTGGAATGCACAGGCCAGTTCCGCCAGTTCCCCGGTGTCCGGCCGGGGCTGACGGCGTCCCGCCTCCCGGAATCTGGCTATGATAAGCTCCAGCTCCCGGATGTCCTCCTCGCTGCAGCGGGCAATGAACTTTCGCATGGCCAGGCCCTCCAGCGCCTCCCTGGCTTCCAGCAGAGACACCATGGTGTTTTTGTCCAGTCTGCCGCCGTGGAATTTCAAAAGGGCTATCAGCGTGTCCACATTGCCGCTTTGTGTATAGTCCGCCACATATATGCCGTGCCTGGGCATGACCCGGAGAAAGCCCATGCGCTCCAGATTCTTCACCCCGGCATGCACCGCGCTTTTGCTGATATTCAGAGCCTCAGCCAGCTCCGCCTCCGTAGGCAGCTTGTCCCCCGGACTCACCTGCCCCGAAAGTATCATGCTCTGTATCTGCTTTTCAAAAAGCTCGGAAATGGTGGGAGCAACTATCGCCTGAAATTTCATCGCTACGTCTTCTTTTGTCTGTACATTTATCTCTAAGTGTGTGAATTTATACATTCCTGCTGAGATGTATAAATTCTTCAAATCTGTTCTAATCACAATCACAACAAGATTCTAGCAAAAAAATGCTGAAAATTCAAGAACTTATTGACTAAACAAATTTTTAACATATAATTATTGTTGTGGTTAAATCACCGGCCGAAGGTGCTTCAACAATGTTGTTATAAATTAAACGGAGGTATAGAAATGGATAAGAACACCCGCATATGCATAATTGGCGGCGGCCCTGCCGGGCTTTCCGCCGGTATGTATCTGGAGAAAAAAGGTTATGAGAACTACACGATTCTGGAAAAGAGCGACCGCGTAGGCGGCAAGTGCTGGTCCCCCTACTTCAACGGCCGCCGCTATGAGATGGGCGCCATCATGGGTGTGCCCTCCTACTATGCCGTCCACGATGTGGAGGAGTTCTGCGGCATCACCCACGACGGCCCCAAGCTCAACCGCAACTATAAGAACAAGGAAGGCAAAGTGATCGAGCCCTTCGAGCCCAAGAAGAACATACTGAAGATACCCAGACTGCTGAAGATGAAAAAGCAGCTCAAGCAGTTCGGCGAGCTGCTGGAGACCAAGTACAAGGGCTATGACCCGAACGGCCACAGAGGCGTGGCCCAGGGCCGTTACGAGGGCTTTGCCGTCACTCCCGGCCGTGAGCCCGTCAGCGGCGTCAATGAGAATCTGAAGGACCTGGCCCTCCCCTTCTCCGAGTTCTGCAAAAAGAACGCGTAGAACTGGTCCAGGATATTTGGATAGGGCCCTTCACCTCCTTCGGCTACGGCTACTTTGACGAGATCCCCGCCGCCTATGTTCTCAAGTATCTGGACTTCCAGACCTGCATGAACTTCGTCAAGATCAATCTCTGGACCTGGGAAAAGGGCACCCAGTACATATGGGAATGCCTGGACGCCAAGCTGAAAAACTCCGCCCGCCTCAACTCCACAATCACCAAGGTGGAACGCAAGGACGGCAAGGTCTTTGTCACCGTCAACGGCCAGGTCGAGGAGTATGACAAGATAATAGTCACCGCCCCCTTCTATGTGAACGACGGCAACGGCGGCTGCGACAACGGCATGCTGGATTACTTCGACGCCCGGGAGGACGAGAAGGAGCTCTTCTCCAAGATCGAGTATGAGCGCTACACCGTCCAGGCCGTCACCACCGAGCCCAAGGACCATCCGGAGATCTCCTACTATGTCTTTGACAACATGACTCCCGGCCGCCTTGGCCACCTGATGGTCTACTACCGCCGCTGGAGAGACACCGTGGATCAGGTCATCACCACCTACGCTCTGCGCAAGCACAAGAACAAGGAGCTCATCCCCTACGAGGACTGCAACAAGACCGTGCTGGAGGATCTGAAGGTCATGGGCAACCCCGCCAAGGATGTAGTGAACAAGTGGAGCGTTTACTACTTCCCCCATGTCTTTACCGAGGACTATGCCGCAGGCTGGTACGACAAGGTGGAGGCCATGCAGGGCAAGGACGGCACCTACTACGCCGGCGAGATCATGTCCTTCGGCGACATGGACGAGACTGCCGAGTACTCCCGTGAGCTGGTGGAGCGCTTCTTCTGATTTTAGGATTTATATGGAGAACGGGCTTTCCGTTCTCCATATTTTGAAAGGATGGCTTTATGAAATTTTATAAAGACCACTATCAAGTGGTGATAATCGGCGGAGCTCTTGCAGGCATGGCAGCCGCCCTCCAGCTCCAGGCCAAGGGCATAAAGGACATACTCATCCTGGAAAAACACAACATGCCCGGCGGCATTGGCTTATTTGGAGCTTTCGTCGCTCTCTCTGCCCTTTATGGAATCCATCTTCTCCGTCACATAGGAAAGATGCTTTACCATTTCGGCTTCGGCGAGCATGGGATTGTGCTGCTCAATGGCTGCGATAACAGCGCGGTGGCTGGCATTGACGCTGTCCCACTCGCGCTCAAAGTCCAGGCGGTTGAAGTGTTCCATGTTGGAGCGTATGACCGGAAGTACTGTGGAGATGGCGCTGTTGCCGCTGCTCACTGCGATACACTTGTGCAGTTCTATGTCGTACCTTGTGCGTTCTTCGTCGCTTTCAGCGGCGTCGATGGCGTCGGTCAGTTCCCTCATTTTCGCCGTCTGCTCCGGTGTGGCGTTGTAAGCGGCATTACGCGAGGCGTAGCATTCAAGCAAGATGCGCAAATCCAAGAGGTCGCAGATCATCTTGTCTTTGTCCCCGGCAAAGGACAGACCCAGAGGGTCGTCAGACATACCCGGATTCTCGCGCACGAAGGTGCCCTTGGCACGGCGTATTTCCAAAACATTGCGCGATACAAGGAGCTTCACAGCTTCGCGTATTGTACCACGGCCTACACCAAACTCGTCGGCAAGCTCAAATTCGCTCGGTATCCGTGTCCCTGGCTCATACTCGTTGCAGCGTATCATCTCAACTATCTTGTTTGCCACATCGTTCGCCAGAGATGGGCGCTTTGTGTCCGGGCTGCTGGCAATATAAGAATCTGACGGCATATTCATAACCACCTCCTTGTATTACATCGTACGTCTAATTATATTTGCACTTCCCGCAACTGTCAAGGGCGGCGCTTCACCAGGTGAAACGCCGCCCTTTGCGTATTCTGCGTTAAAGGCTTATTCCTGTTCGGGCAAGAAAATTACCTTACCGGCTCCTGCGGAAATTTGTTCAAATGCCTCGTTAGCTGCGGAAAGCGGGAAGCGGTGAGTTATGACCTTCGTCAAATCCACCTTGCCGCTTGCCACCATGTCGCTGAGTGCATACCAGGTGTCCCAGATACGGCGGCCGAAAATGCCCTTTATGGTTGCGCCGGAGTGGTGCATGGTCTTCATTATATCGAAGCTCACGCGCTCGCCGGGGTGGGCAAGGAGCATGATTTTGCCTTCTTTTCGCAGATAATCGGCCATGTCGTCATAGATCGCGCCCGCGCCGGAGACCTCAATAATCACGTCCACGCCGCCGCGCTCGCCGCAGGTCTTTTTTACTATCTCGTGCAGGTCGTCCTTTGTCGAGTTGACGCCGATAGCGCCGAGCTTAGTCGCAAGGCCGGCCTTGTAGTCGTTGATGTCCACGCCGATAACCGTCGCGCCGCTGGCCAGGGCAAGCTGTATAGCCATCTGGCCGATGGGGCCGCAGCCGTAAATCATCACCACGTCACCGGCGCGTACATTGGCTTCACGAAGGCCAAACATGGCCACGCCCGCGGGCTCAAAGAGCGCGCCCTGCTCGTAGCTTACGCTGTCGGGCAGCACAAAGCAGCAGTTGGCGGGAGCAGTGGCGTACTCGGCAAAGCAGCCGTCGCAGCTTATACCGTAAATTTTTAGATGCTGGCAGTTGTGCGCATCGCCTGTGCGGCACTGGTAGCACTCGCCGCAGTAGATGTGTGTCTCAATGGCGACCTTGTCGCCAACCTTCACGTCCCTGACTTCCGCGCCGACTTCCTCGACGATTCCGCAGCACTCATGGCCGAGGACAAAAGGATACTGCGCGCCGTATTTGTCGTTGAACTTCTCGCCCGCGGCGTTCCACTTCCAGCAGCTGTAGTCCGTACCGCAGATGGCTGTGGCCATCACCTTTATAAGTACCTCGTCGCTTTTCGGGCTGGGCTTGGGGATGTTGGTGTATTCGACGCCGGGGGCGCGCTCCTTCTTAATTATAGCTCTCATGACATTCCCTCCGCAATTGAAATAGTTTCACTTGTCTTGCTTTGTTATACGACGTCATATGTTATGCCTGAATTATATCCCCTGTTAACCCGTTTGTCTATACAGAGTAATGCACAAAATGCGCCTGCTCAAATTGTCGTAATTGTCAATTAAATCGCCGGTTTCCGCTTAAATTGGTTGTTTTGCACAAGCAATAGGGCTCTCATTTATGGAACATTCCCTCTTGAAAAGCTGCAAGGCTTCCTGTATTATTGAACCACAAACATACGACGTCATACAGCAAATCGAAAGGAGCGACACGCCATGAATGACAGCATTCGCGAACTGAAGCTGATGGCCAACACAATACGGCGCGATATCATAGACATCGCTTACAAAGCACAGGGACCCTCGCACCCCGGCCCCGCCCTCTCGTGCACGGACATCGTAACCGCCCTCTATTTTGATATAATGAGGGTAGACCCGGCCAATCCGCAGTGGGAGGACCGTGACAGGCTTGTGCTGTCCAAGGGACACGCCTGCCCGGTTATCTACTCGGCGCTGGCTGAAAAGGGCTATTTCCCCAAGGAGTGGCTTGAGACCGTTCGCCGCGTCGGCAGCCATCTGCAGGGTCATCCGGACATGAAGAAAACTCCCGGTGTTGACATGACCAGCGGCTCTCTTGGCAACGGTCTCGCCGCTGCGCTAGGTATGGCTGTATATCTCAAGCACGAAGGCAAAAGCTCTCAGGTCTACTGCATCCTCGGTGACGGCGAGATACAGGAAGGTCTTGTCTGGGAGGCCGTGCTAGCCGCCCCGGCGCTGGGATGCGATAACCTCACCGCCATTGTAGACTGCAACCATCTGCAAAGCTGCGGCGCAGTGCCCGACATCCAGGACGTGCCCGGCATGGCAAGGGCGTGGGAAGATCTCGGCTGGAACGTGCTCCGCTGCAACGGTCATAATATGGAGGAGGTTGTCTCCACCCTCGAAGTCGCGCGCGACTTCCGAGGCCGTCCCACCGTCATCATGGCCGACACGGTCAAGGGCAAGGGCGTGAGCTACATGGAGTTCAACAATGATTGGCACCAGAAGATACCCACCAAGGAGCAGTACGAGCTGGCTGTTCAGGAGCTTGAGGAGGCGCAGAAATGTCTGTAAAGTATGATTCTATCTCCACGCGCGACGCATTCGGCATCGCGCTGGTCGAGGCCGCCCGCGAATACCCTAATCTCTTCGCCATCGGCGCCGACACTACAAAGTCCATGGGCTTCAAGCCCATGATGAAGGAATTTCCCGACCGCGTTATCAATAACGGCATAGCCGAACAAAACATGGCAATGATAGGCGCGGGTATCGCCGCTGCGGGCGGCAGGGCTGTCATCGCCACCTATGCACCCTTTGCCTCAATGCGAATCTCCGAGCAGGTGCGCACCTTTATCTGCTATCCCAACCTGGATGTCAAGGTCATATCTGGTCTGTCCGGTCTGTCCGGCAATATCGAGGGCGTCACGCACCAGGGTCTTGAGGATATAGGTGTAATGCGCAGTATGGCAAATATGGTCATCGTTGTTCCGGCCGACGCCGCAAGCTGCACTGCGGCGGCGCACGAGGTGCTGAAATATGTCGGTCCGGCCTATTTGCGCATTGGCCGCGGAGCGGTCGAGCAGGTGTTTGACTCCAACTACAAATTCGTTCTCGGCAAGGCCAACCTCCTGGACGCCGCAGGCACCGACGTCGCCGTCATATGCAACGGCTGCGCAGTCGCCCGTGTGCTGCGCGCCAAAGCCGTTTGGGAAAACTCCGGGATCCACGCCAGAATAATAGAGATGCCAACCATCAAGCCCATAGACGCGGACGCCGTCCTCGCCGCCGCGCACGACTGCGGACGCATCGTAACCGTCGAGGAGCACAACATCATAGGCGGCCTGGGCAGCGCAGTCTGCGAAGTCGTTTGCGCCGGTGACTCACCCTGCCGCGTAACCCGCGTCGGCATCGACGATATCTACACCGAGTCCGGCCCGCACGACCAGCTGCTCGACAAATACAATCTCTCCCCCGAGCACATAGCCTCTGTGGTAGTGAGCGCCGTGTAATCCCATCACCGACGGAAATGAGAAGGAGACAAAAGAGATGATAAAGAGATTTCTGAACAGAATCCCGGCCGGTATGATGGTCATCCCGCTGCTGCTGGGCAGCGTCCTCGCCACGCTCTGCCCTCAGGTTCTGGAAATAGGCGGCCTGACCACGGCTCTCTTTTCCAGCGCAGGTACAAACACGCTGCTTGGTGTTCTGCTCTTCTCCATGGGCACTACGCTTCAAGTGCGCGACATGCCGAAGGTGCTCAAGCGCGGCGGCGTACTGCTGCTCTCAAAATTCGCCATTGGCGCGGCGCTGGGCATACTTGTCGGCAAGATATTCGGCGACGCCGGCTTCCTGGGGCTCTCTGCCCTCGCCATTGTGTCTGCCGTCACAAATTCCAACGGCTCCATATTCCTCACCCTGGTAGATACATACGGCGATGAGGCCGACTGCGGCTGCTTCCCCATACTCGCATTAAACGACGGACCTTTCTTCACGCTTTTAGCTCTTGGCGCGTCCGGTATTGCCGAAATTCCTTTCATGTCGCTCGTGGCAGCTATTGTCCCCATTGCGCTCGGTATGCTGATAGGAAACATAGACAAAGGAATGAAGGAGCTCTTTGAGCCCATGGGCAACGGAATTATTCCGCTCATCGGCTTTGCTCTCGGCACCGGTATCAACCTCGTAGACGTCGTCAAGGGCGGCCTGCCCGGCATATTGCTTGGCCTTATAACCGTATTCATCGGCGGCGGCTTCATCGTGCTGTGCGATAAGCTCATATCCCGCCGCCCCGGATATGCGGGCTGGGCGGTCGCCACAACGGCAGGCAACGCCGTAGCCGTCCCCGCCGCCGTCGCCCTGGCAGACCCGGCGCTGAAGGCCGTAGCTGCCACAGCCACAGTCCAGGTCGCGGCTTCGGTGGTTGTCACAAGCTTGCTCGTGCCGTTTATAACCAGCTGGTGGGCAAAAAAATTCGGCTGTCCCAAGTTCCCCAAAGAAGGGCAGACGTTCAAGGGATAAAGCATAGACGGAGGGAATATCTTTATGAAGTACGAACCTGAGCAGATTTACATGGACGCCATACTTTCCACGGCCAGGAGAATGTGCGCAGCAGCTCAAACCGCTCCCAAAGGGCATGGCGTGGACTCCATAGTGACGTATATACTCACCGGCGAGGAGAAAGAACAGCTTGCCTGTGAAATGGAGCGGCTGGGCACGGAGTACATGGGCGACGAAATGCCCACATGGTACGGACGCGACGCAAACGGCGTGCGCAAGGCTGGCGCTGTGGTGGTCATCGGAGCTAAGCATATGCGCCGCGGAATGAGCCGCTGCGGAATCTGCGGCTTTGAAAACTGCGCAGCCAACGCTGCCGCCGGCGGCCGCTGCGCCGATACGTTCATAGACCTCGGCATAGCGATCGGCTCTGCGGTTTCAGTGACCGGAGACGACCGCATAGATAACAGGATTATGTTCTCCATCGCGCAGACGCTAAGGCGCATGCCGGAATACGGCCCGGATTACGCATGGTTCGGCATCCCGCTCTCAGTGTCCTCGAAAAACGTATTCATGGACCGGGGTATAACCCATAAGCTCTAATTCGTGTTTCGATATTTGCGGATACGCATATAGCAAAAGGTTCTGCTGACTTTTAATGTCGGCAGAACCTTTTGTTATATGTCTCGCTGCGCTTGCCGCGAAAGTATGGATATAAGGATGAAACAGACAGAAATACGCAAACCTAACAAGCTTATCTTAGCTTTAACCGACACCAGTCGGAATTGTTGTTTAAGGTCATTTCGGACCGAAGTGAAAAGAGCAGCACCATTGTGACCACGAACCTGCCATTCTCCAAATGGACAGAGCTCTTTGAGAACACCACAATGGTAGCCGCTCTTATTGACCGGTTGACATTCCGCAGCCATGTCCTGGACATGAACGGAGATTCCTACAGATTAAAGGCAACCATACAAAGCAAGGTTTAGTTCGGTGGTTCAAATATTCGTGAGCGCTGTGGCTCACTTTTTCGTGGTCGTTAGTGGCTCAAACTTTCATGAGCCTCTGGCTCACTTTTTCATTGACATTTACACGCCGCCGCATCCAGCCCGGCAAAAACAATATAAGTCACCTGTATGGTTGTTATGTAAACAGCGCCACCAGAGAGGTGATATCCAGCTTCGACGAGCCGGTGAACCTTTTGTCGGAACAGGAACAGCTGGAATACTTCAAGCTCCTCAGCAAAGCTCTCTCCGGGGGCATGGGGAAAAATCTCAGCGACGTGAGCTTTACCACCGCCCAGGTCCAGGGCAGCCCGGAGCACCAGCTGCTGACTCAGCTGAGGCAGAGCCGGCTGGAGGATGAGAGCCTCCGGGAGAAGCTGTGCACTCTGCTCACCGAGAATCTCAGCTTTGAGGAAAAGAACTACCTCATCCTCATGGCCTATGATATATACGATGTAAAGGCCGACAAGGAGGACGAGGACAGCACCGACGTGTTCCGCTACATACTCTGCTGCGTGTGTCCGGTGGCCACCGGCAAGGCGGAGCTGGGCTATGACCACGAGGACAAGCGCTTCCACAACGCCGTCATCAGCCAGATGGTCACCGCCCCTATACTTGGTTTCATGTACCCCGCTTTTGACGACCGCTGCACCAATATCTACGGAGCCCTGCTCTACAGCCGCAACGCCAAGGAGAACCACGAGGCCTTCGTCAGCTCCGTGTTCAATCTCCCCGCCCCTCTCACGGCGGCAGAGCAGAAGGACTGCTTCGACCAGCTGCTGGCCGAGTCTACAGACTCCAAATGCAGCTTTGAGCTTATGCAGAATCTGAACCAGCAGCTCTGCGACAGGATAGCCGCCCATAAGGAGAGCCGTTCTCCTGAGGTGCTCAGCTTCATCGCCCATGAGATGGCGGAGATCCTGGAGGAAAGCGGCAGCCGCCCGGAGCAGGCGGAGGCTTTCGTGCAGCACTATGAGGAGCGCCTGGGTAAGGACGCCCAGATAGTCTCCACCAGCATATGCAACAGCAAGAAGATGACCGTGGAGACGGAGCAGATAAAGATAAGCCTGGACCCCCAGTTCGGCTATCTCATTAAGACCAGAAACGAAAACGGCAGGAAATATATCCTTATCCCCGCCGACTCCGGTGTGGAGATCAACGGCGTGCCTGTGGAAATAGAATAGGGTTTCGCTGCAAACAGAGCAAGCCCCCGGATGTGCACAGTGAACCGCGCCAGATTGTGCGGACAGCACAAAAAAGCCCCTGGTGCAGGAATATTGAGTTCTAGGAGGAGAGGCGTCGCGCAAGCGGGGCCTCTCCAGTCTTTAGCTGGATGCGCTCATGATTATAAAAGCAGATATAGCGGTCAATCATTTCGTTTGCTTCAACGAAAGTAGCCGGTTTGTGACGGTAGATACATTCTGTTTTGAGGATGGAAAAGAAATTTTCCGCCATAGCATTATCATAAGGATTTCCTTTCCTTGACATTGAAGGCGTAATGCCGTATTGTTGAGTCAGGTTGAAGTATGCTTGTGAGGTGTACTGAAATCCTTGGTCGCTGTGGAGCTGCAACTCTGCGGCGACCTTCTTTTCCTCTTTCTTCATTGCCAGACGAATGGTGTCCAGGACCAGATTCACCGTTTGCTGCGATGCAGTCTTGTAAGCCACGACGCTGTTGTCGTATAGATCCCGGATCATGGACAGGTACAGCACGCCCTGACCGGTCTGGATATAGGAGATATCCGTTACCCATTTGCTGTTTGGCCTGTCTGCATAAAACTCCCGGTTAAGCAGATTTTTGTACTTATGGACTTGCTGCCCCAGCTGCCGCCACTTCCTGTAACGGCGAATTTCGGACAAAAGGCCATACTTTTTCATGATACGCAGAATAGTTTTCGGATTTCGGTGAATGCCCTGTTTCTCCAGCCACAGGTGCATCCGGCGATAGCCGTA
>CASFJB010000012.1 GCA_949294945.1 uncultured Eubacteriales bacterium | reverse complement strand
AAAAGATGGACAGTTTTATCACCAAGCTGGAGAACAAAGCCCACCTGAAGGGCGAGACAGTGGAAAAGTACGGCCCTCTGGGTCTGCTTATCTTTGTGGCCATACCCTTGCCCGGTACCGGTGCATGGACCGGTGCCCTCATTGCCGCCCTGCTGAACATGCGTTTGAAGAGCTCCGTGCCCTGCATCTTCCTGGGCGTATGTATCGCCGCCACCATCATGACCCTTATCACCTTCGGCGTCATTCATATCGTTTGATACTTATACCCCTAACAGCCGAAAGACATATCTGAAACATCAGCGGCCCGGAAAGCAATCTGGCTCTCCGGGCCTCTCAGTTTTCAGCAGCTTCATCAGCAATATTTTCTTTACTGCATTTGTACTGCCAAGGAATTTTGCCGCATGTAAAAACCGTTTCCCCCTAAACCGCTGACAAACCCTCCGCCGTGGTCCGGTTTTCAGGGAATACCAAACTTTTGAAAAGGAGCATGAACATGAGCTATGCAATAGTTTACAGCAGCCGCACCGGCAATACCAAAATGCTGGCAGAGGCCATAAAAGAGGCCCTGCCGGAGGAGAGCTGCATATACTTCGGCGGCCCGGACCCCAGAGCCCTGGAAGCGGAATTGATATATCTGGGTTTCTGGACCGACAAGGGCAGCTGTGACGAGAGCTGCGCAGAGTTTTTAAAAAGCCTGGGGAGCCGGAAGATTTTCCTTTTCGGCACCGCAGGTTTTGGCGGAGCCCCCGCCTATTTTCAGCAGATACTTGATCGGGTCAAAGGAAAGCTGGGGCCGGAAGTATCTGTCGTCGGCACTTATATGTGTCAGGGGAAAATGCCCGTAAGCGTAAGGCAACGCTATATGCAGATGGAGGACAGTCCCCGGCGCAGCGCAATGCTGGATAATTTTGACGCCGCACTGAGTCACCCTGATGCGGCGGACCTGGCCGGGCTGAAAGCCGCGCTGCCTGTCAAGGGGTGACAGACAGTTATACGGCAGCATGTACAGCTTTAAAAGATCCCGCAGACGGAAGCTTCCGTCTGCGGGATTATTGGTTCTATATTGCTTTTTCCGGTATGCGCAACAGGCTTACTTCATAGCCTCGGCGGTAGCCACGGCTACGGCCACGGTGGCGCCAACCATGGGGTTGTTGCCCATGCCCAGGAAGCCCATCATCTCCACGTGAGCGGGGACGGAGGAGGAGCCTGCGAACTGAGCGTCGGAGTGCATACGGCCCATGGTATCGGTCATGCCGTAGGAGGCAGGGCCGGCAGCCATGTTGTCCGGGTGGAGGGTACGGCCGGTGCCGCCGCCGGAGGCCACGGAGAAGTACTTCTTACCCTGCTCGATGCATTCCTTCTTGTAGGTGCCGGCAACAGGGTGCTGGAAACGGGTGGGGTTGGTGGAGTTACCGGTGATGGAGACGTCCACACCCTCGGAGTGCATGATGGCCACGCCCTCGCGGACATCGTCTGCGCCGTAGCAGCGGACGTTGGCACGCTCGCCCTCGGAGTAGCGGATCTCACGGACCACCTTCAGCTCGCCGGTGAAGTAGTCGAACTGGGTCTGGACATAGGTGAAGCCGTTGATACGGGAGATGATCTGGGCGGCGTCCTTGCCGAGACCGTTGAGGATGACGCGCAGGGGCTCCTTGCGGGCCTTGTTGGCGTTCTTCACGATACCGATGGCGCCCTCGGCGGCGGCGAAGGACTCGTGGCCGGCCAGGAAGGCAAAGCACTTGGTGTCGTCGCTGAGGAGCATGGCGCCCAGGTTGCCGTGGCCCAGACCCACCTTGCGGTCCTCAGCCACGGAGCCGTCCAGGCAGAAGCTCTGGAGGCCCACGCCGATGAGCTTTGCAGCCTCGGCGGCGGTCTTTACGCCGGACTTGATGGCGATGGCAGCGCCAACGCAGTAAGCCCAGCAGGCGTTCTCAAAGCAGATGGGCTGGATGCCCTTGACTATCTCGTAGGGGTCAAAGCCCTTGGCCTTGCAGATCTCTCTGCACTCTTCCACAGAACCGATGCCGTACTGGGAGAGGACGCCGTTGATCTTGTTTATTCTTCTGTCGTAATTCTCAAACAGAGCCATTATCTTGTCCTCCTTTATTATTCCTGACGGGGGTCTATGTACTTGGCAGCGGCATCCCACTGACCGTAGTGACCGGTAGCCTTCTTCATTGCCTCATTGGCGTCGTCGCCTTTCTTGATGAAGTCCATCATCTTGCCCAGGCTGACAAACTCATAGCCGATGATCTCATCGTCCTTGTTGAGAGCGATCTTGGTGACATAGCCCTCGGTGAGCTCCAGGTAACGGGGGCCCTTCTCCTTGGTAGCAAACATGGTGCCCACCTGAGAACGCAGGCCCTTGCCCAGGTCTTCCAGGGAAGCACCGATGGCCAGGCCGTCTTCGGAGAAAGCGGACTGGGAGCGGCCGTAAACGATCTGGAGGAACAGCTCACGCATAGCGGTGTTGATGGCGTCGCACACCAGGTCGGTGTTGAGGGCCTCAAGGATGGTCTTGCCGATAAGGATCTCGGAAGCCATGGCAGCGGAGTGGGTCATGCCGGAGCAGCCCAGAGTCTCCACCAGAGCCTCTTCGATGATGCCGTTCTTGATGTTCAGGGTCAGCTTGCAGGCGCCCTGCTGAGGAGCGCACCAGCCGATGCCGTGGGTGAAACCGGAGATGTCAGAGATCTCCTTGGCCTGGACCCACTTGCCCTCCTCGGGGATGGGGGCGGGACCATGGTATGCACCCTTGGCTACGGGGCACATATGCTTTACTTCGGTAGTGTAGATCATAGCAATTTCCCTTCTATATAAAATATAATAAACAGATTAGGGGCCGGGTACTTACTTTACGATAAGGGACTCGCCGGTCATCTCCTTGGGCTGCTCCAGGCCCATCACTTCCAGGATAGTGGGAGCGATGTCCGCCAGCTTGCCGTCCTTCAGGCTCACGCCGTCCTTGCATAGGGCAAAGGGCACAAGGTTAGTGGTGTGGGCGGTGTTCACCTTGCCGTTTTCGTCGAACATGCAGTCGGCATTGCCGTGGTCGGCGGTGACCAGCAGCACGGTGTCGGGGTGCTTTGCCACCTCGTCCATGATAAGGCCCATGCAGCTGTCCACAGTCTCAACGGCCTTCACCGCAGCTTCCATAACGCCGGTGTGGCCCACCATGTCGCAGTTGGCAAAGTTGCAGACCACCAGGTCGTACTTATCGGAGGCTATGGCTTCCACACACTTGTCCGCCACTTTTCTTGCGCTCATCTCAGGCACCAGGTCGTAGGTGGCGTACTCCTTGGGAGAGGGCACCAGGCAGCGGTCCTCGCCCTCGGTCTGCTTCTCCACGCCGCCGTTGAAGAAGAAGGTCACATGGGCATACTTCTCCGTCTCGGCCACGCGGAACTGCTTGAGGCCGTGGGCGCTGATATAGTCGCCCAGAGTGTTCTCTATGACCTCGGGGGGATAGGCTATGGGCAGGGGCAGAGTCTCGTCGTACTGGGCGGTGCACACATAGCTGAGAGGATACACGGTCTTTTTTCTGTTGAAGCCGTCGAAATCGGCCAGGTTCAGTGCCCAGGTCATCTCTCTGGCCCGGTCGGGGCGGAAGTTCATGAAGATGACGCTGTCGCCCTGATTGATTACGCCCTCCGGGCAGCAGACAACGGGCTTTACGAACTCGTCGGTGACGTCCTGAGCGTAGCTGGCCTCAATGGCGTGGACGGGGTCGGCGTCGGCAATGCCTTCGCCGCAGACGATGGCGTTGTAGCCCTGCTCCACGCGGTCCCAGCGTTTGTCACGGTCCATACCGTAGAAGCGGCCCTGGACGGTGGCGATGCGGGCGTTGCCCAGCTCGTCGCACTTCTCCTTCAGCTGCTTTACGAAGCCTGCGCCGCTCTTGGGGGCCACGTCGCGGCCGTCAAGGAAGCAGTGGACATAGACCTTCTCCACGCCCCGCTGCTTTGCCATGTCCAGTATTCCAAAGACATGGGTCAGGTGGCTGTGGACTCCGCCGGTGGACATGAGGCCCAGGATATGCAGGGCCTTGTGATTGGCCTTGGCATCCTCCATAGCCTTGATGTACACAGGGTTCTGGAAGAATTTGCCGTTTTCTATCTCCTGGCTCATCTTGGGCAGGATCTGGAACACCACGCGGCCTGCGCCGATGTTGGTGTGACCCACCTCGGAATTGCCCATCTGGCCCTGGGGCAGGCCCACATCCAGCCCGGAAGCGGAGAGCTTGCAGGTGGGATTCTGGGAAAACAGCCTGTCCAGATTGGGTTTCTTTGCCTGAGCTATGGCGTTGCCGGCAGTGGGAGCCGCAAGGCCGTAGCCGTCGAGAATGATAAGAACTGCTTTGTTAGTCATTGAAGTTCCTTCTTGTTAAATATAAGTTTGTAGCTTTACTCAGCCCTGGTCGGTTGCCTTGATGATAGTGGCAAAGTCCACGGGCTTGAGGGAAGCGCCGCCGATAAGACCGCCGTCAATGTCGGGCTGGGCCAGAAGCTCATAGGCGTTCTTGGCGTTCATGCTGCCACCGTAAAGGATGCTGACGGCACGGGCGGGACGGGCGCCGTAGATGCCCCGGATGACAGCGCGGATACCCTCGCAGACTTCCTGAGCCTGCTCTGCGGTAGCGGTCTTTCCGGTGCCGATGGCCCAGATGGGCTCATAGGCGATAACGCAGCGGCGCAGCTGGCTGGCGTCGATGCCGCTGAGGGCAGCCTTCACCTGATAGGCCACATACTCCATGGTCAGGTTGCTCTCCCGCTGCTCCAGGCTCTCGCCAACGCAGATGATGGGCATGATGCCCTTGTCCAGCAAGGCTCTGGCCTTGGCGTTTACCAGCATGTCGTCCTCACCGTGGTACTGGCGGCGCTCGGAGTGACCGACGATGCAGTACTTGGCTCCCACGTCGGCAAGCTGGCTAGCAGAGACTTCGCCGGTGTAAGCGCCCTTCTCAAAGCAGCTCACATCCTCGCCGCCTGCGGCCACCTTGCAGTCCTTGCCGGCCTTGACCATGGCGGGCACCATGACGCCGGGGACGCAGAGCACCATCTCGCAGGTGCGGGCCTTGGGCAGGTTTGCCTTCAGTTCTTCCATAAAGGGCTTGATTTCGGATGCCAGCATATTCATTTTCCAGTTGCCGGCAATAACGGTCTTGCGGTACTTTCTGTTCATTGCTTTTTCTCCATCAAATGTATAAGCTGAATAATATTGCTGCCCCGCCGCCGGTGAGACGGCGGGGAAACTTTGACTTACTTGTCCAGCAGGCAGGCCACACCGGGCAGCTCCTTGCCTTCCAGGAACTCCAGGCTGGCGCCGCCGCCGGTGGAGATGTGGGTGATCTTGTCGGCAAAGCCCAGCTTCTCAACGGCAGCTGCGCTGTCGCCGCCGCCCACGATGGTCACTGCGCCGGATTCGGCCAGAGCCTTGGCCATGGCCTTGGTGCCCACGGCGAACTTGTCAAACTCGAACACGCCCATAGGTCCGTTCCAAACGATGGTGCCTGCGCCCTTGACTGCGGCGGAGTAGGCCTCGATGGTCTTGGGGCCGATGTCCATGCCCATCATGTCGGCAGGGATGTCGCCCTCGGCGGCAACGGCCTCGGCCTCGGCGCTGAACTCGGCGGCGCAGAGGTGGTCAACAGGCAGCAGGAACTTGACGCCCTTGGCCTTGGCCTTCTCTATCATCTCGCTGGCGTAGTCCAGACGGTCGGCCTCCAGCAGGCTCTTGCCTATCTCGTGGCCCTGGGCCTTCAGGAAGGTGTAGGACATGCCGCCGCCGATGATGATGGTGTCGGCCTTCTCCAGCAGGTTATTGATAACGTTGATCTTATCGGAGACCTTGGCGCCGCCCAGCACGGCCACGAAGGGGCGCTTGGGGTCGTCCAGGGCCTTGCCCATGATGCTCAGCTCCTTGTTCACCAGCAGGCCGGAGTAGGCGGGCAGGTAGGCGGCAACGCCGGCGGTGGAAGCGTGGGCACGATGCACGGTTCCGAAAGCGTCGGAGACGAAGATCTCGGCCATGTCGGCCAAAGCCTTGGCAAAGTCGGCGCCGTTCTTCTCTTCACGGATATCGAAGCGGAGGTTCTCAAGAAGCATGATCTGGCCGCCCTGGAGAGCGGCGGCCTTGGCCTGGGCATCCTCACCGATGATGTCCTTGGCAAAGATGACTTCCTGGCCCAGCAGCTCGCTGAGGTGCTTTGCAACGGGAGCCAGAGTCAGCTTGGTCTTCCACTCCCCTTTAGGCTTGCCCAGGTGGGAGCAGGCGATGACGGCGGCGCCGTTGTCCAGCAGGTACTTGATGGTGGGCAGAGCGGCAACGATACGCTTGTCGCTGGTGATCTCCCCGGTCTCCTTGTTCTGAGGAACGTTAAAGTCGCAGCGGAGAAGAACCTTCTTGCCCTTGACGTCAACATCATAAATTGTCTTCTTGTTGTAGTTCATGATATATCCTCCTAAATATTTGTTTGCGGTTTACTCCGACATAGAGCCGGTGCGCAGCAGGCCCGGGAAGCCTTGCTGCCTCAGCGCCTCATATGCCAGTATAGCAACGGAGTTTGAAAGATTCAGGCTCCGGGCTTCACTTATCATGGGGATGCGGATGCATCTGTCACGGTACTTTTCCCTCAACCATTGGGGCAGCCCGGCAGTCTCCTTGCCGAAGAGCAGGGCGACATCCCCGCTCATGTCCGCCTCATGGTAGGCTCTTGGAGCCTTGGTAGTGGCCAGGTATATGTTATTATCACCGTTTTTTGAAAAGTACTCGTCAATATTCTGATACTCGAAGATACTCACCAGGTGCCAGTAGTCCAGCCCGCAGCGCTTAACCATTTTATCGGAGATGTCAAAGCCCAGGGGATGGATGAGATGCAGCCTTGCGCCGGTGGCGGCGCAGGTCCTGGCTATTGCCCCGGTATTGTGGGGTATCTCCGGCTCCACAAGGACGATATCAAGCATTGCAGACCTTCCTTTGCCCAGATGAAAAAGTAATCTCTGTATCTTTTTCATCTACATATTAGCACAAAAATCAGAAAAATCATGTACTTTTTTTAGTTTTTTTGCGATTCTTGCATATTAGACAAATAGGGGCTATAATCAGCAGTGTCAAAGGGGCATTTATTGTCAATTTGCATATGTTATATTATTGTCAAAAAGCGTTTTCAGAGGAAGCAAGTCATGGAAATAGTATGTAATTTATGTCCCCGGAACTGCGGTGCTCTGCGGTGTGAAAAAGGGGGCGGATTTTGTCTCAGCCCCTCCCTGCCCAAGGTGGCTCGGGCAGCGCCTCACTACGGTGAGGAGCCCTGCATCGGCGGCAGCCGGGGCACCGGAGCGGTGTTCTTCACCGGCTGCAATCTCCGCTGTGTGTTCTGCCAGAACCGGGAGATAAGCCGGGGCCAGGGCGGCCGGGTACTCACCGTGCCCCGGCTCAGGGAGCTGTTCCTAAAGCTACGGGACAGCGGGGTATCCTCCCTGGACCTGGTGACCGGAGCCCACTACACCCCCTGGATAGCCGAAGCCCTCAGCGGTCTGGAGCTGGGCATCCCGGTGGTGTGGAACAGCTCCGGCTATGAGAGCGTAGAGAGTCTCAGGCTGCTGGATGGTCTGGTGCAGGTCTACATGCCGGATTTCAAATACTGGAAGGGTGATATAGCCCGGCGCTACAGCGGGGCGGAGGACTATCCCCAGGTGGCCCGGGCGGCTATAAAGGAGATGTACCGCCAGGTGGGGCCCTATGAGCTGGACGATGAGGGGCTGATAAAGCGGGGAGTTCTCATCCGGCACCTTATCCTCCCCGGCCAGGACCTGAATGCCATGGACGTTATGGACTTTGCCTCCGAGGAGTTTCCCCCGGACTCGCTGCTCTTTTCCCTCATGAGCCAGTACACCCCCATGCCCGGGCTGGAGAAATTCCCGGAGCTGCAAAGCCCCATTGAGCCGGAGCTGAATGAGCGTCTCATAAGCTATATGCAGCGCCTGGGCCTGTCCGGCTACTGGCAGGAGACCGGCTCGGCCACCGGTGAGATGATACCGGACTTTGACCTTACCGGTCTATAATTCTTGACAAGCAGAGCCCTTTGGCGGATAATGGTAAAAGTACAAGGCCGCAAAATCAGACCGTCTTAGCAAATATATTAAGGAGAGGATCAACATGAACTACAACGAGATACTGGCCGCCGCAAAGGACTGCGTCGGCCCCTACTGCAAAGCCTGCCCCGTTTGCAACGGCAAGGCCTGCGGCAACTCCATGCCCGGCCCCGGCTGCAAATATCCCGGCAATGTGGCTGCCCGGAACTTTGACAAGTGGCAGGAGATCTGCGTGAATATGGACACCCTCTGCCCCAATGCGGACCCGGACATCTCCTTTGAGCTCTTCGGCCACAAGTTCGTTGCCCCCATCTTTGCCGCCCCTCTGGGTTCCGTTGACCTGCACTACGGTCCCAAGTACAAGGACCAGCAGTATAACTCCATCCTGGTGAAGGTGGCCGCCGAGTACGGCCTCATGGCCCTCACCGGAGACGGCGTTGATCCGGACATCATGATCTCCGCCGTGGAGGACATGAAGAAGGTTGGCGGCATGGGCTGCCCCACCACCAAGCCCTGGAACAAGGAAGCCGTTTTTGCCAAGCTGGATATCCTCAATGAGGCGGGCATTTTTGCCGCCGCCATGGATGTGGACGGCGCCGGTCTGCCCTTCCTGAAGGCCATGAACCCCAATGCCGGCAGCAAGTCCGTGGACGAGATGAAGGAGATAGTATCTTACGCCAAAATGCCTTTCATCATAAAGGGTATCATGACCGTTGCCGGGGCCGAGAAGGCCGTTGAGTCCGGGGCCGCCGCCATCGTGATCTCCAACCACGGCGGCCGTGTCCAGGGCGGCGTTCCCTCCACCGCCGAGGTGCTGCCCGCGATAGCCCAGGCCGTGAAGGGCAAGATCACCATATTGGTGGACGGCGGCATCCGCTCCGGCGTGGACGTGTTCCGTGCCCTGGCCCTGGGAGCCGACGGCGTGCTCATCGGCCGTCCCCTGCTGCCCATGATCTATGCCGCCGGTGAGGAGGGCTTCAAGGTCTATATGGACAAGATAATCGGCGAGCTGAAGTCCACCATGACCATGTGCGGCGCCGCCAGCCTCAAGGACATCACCAGAGACAAGGTCTGGATAGAGAAGTAAAAACCGCCGAACATAACACTGCCCCGCAGGAAAATCCTGCGGGGCTTTTTTGTCCATATGTATTTTGTTCTGGTTTCAGGCCATGGCGGGAGCCGCCGCTTTGGCTCTTCTGTATTCCTCCGCCACGATCTTTTCCATTTCCTCCCACTTGTCCTCCATGTCCATGGCAAGTTTGAACTGGGTGCGGCAGCGGTCCAGGTTGTGTTTCTCCCGGTCTATGGCAAAATACTTGTCGCCCATCAAATAGTCGGTGAGAAAGCGGACCCCGCACTCCATGGTCATGGCATAGGCCCCCTGGGCCAGTGCGGAGACTTCCCTGTCCGTCAGACTAGGGCAGCTCTCCAGGAAGCCTCTGGTAAAGGCCCTGAAGTAATCCAGGCTCAAACTCACCTTGCTCAAATCTGTCTCATCCTCTGCAGCAGTGGAGGCGCCGAAGCGGATGGCATCTCCAAAGTCGTGTGCGGAAAGCCCGGGCATCACCGTATCCAGATCTATTACACACAGGGCCTGGCGGCTGTCCTTATCCAGAAGCACATTGTTGATTTTGGTGTCGTTATGGGTAGCCCTTATGGGCAGCTCTCCCTCCTGCCTCAGCTTCTGGAGGCGGCAGGCCCGCTCCTCCCTCTCCAGGGCGAAGTCCACCTCTGCTCTCACCTCCTGGAGTCTTCCGTATTCGTCCGCTTCTATGGCCTCCCGGAATTTTCTATAGCGGTCAGGAGTGTCGTGAAACCTCTCGATAGTCTCTGCCAGCCGCTCTGCCGGGAACTCTCTCAGGGCATATTGAAAGCCGCCGAAGCCCCGTGCGCTCTGGTAGAAATCCTCCGCCGTCTCCGCTCTTTGCAGGCAGATGCTGTCAGGCACAAAGCGGTAAAGCCGCCAGGCCCCGCCCTTCCCGTCGTCATAATAGTTGTGTCCATCCAAGGTATCCATATAGCTTATCATAGCCATTTTTCCCTTGTGGTGCTCCCTGAGGAATGCGCTGATTGCGCTCATGTTCTGCATTATGGCCTCCACATTGGGAAAGACATAGCGGTTTATCCACTGGAGTATGTAGCGGCTGCCATTGTGGGTTGTCACCAGATAGGTTTCGTTTATGTGCCCGCTCTTTATCTGGCTTATGGAGGCCACCTCCCCGTCTATAGGGAAGCGGTGGGCAATCTCTGCCTGAGGTGCAAATCCGACGCATATATCAGTGTGCATTTCTGTCTCTCCTTTTTTCTTCTGTCTGTACTGGAGCCTTTCTCTCTTCCCGCCGGCGCAGCAGTATGACAGGGATAACCGTAAGTAAAAGCACGGCGGCGGCCGCCAGATATATCTCCGGGGTGGGTACGGTTTTCACCTGTCCCAGCTCCACATAAGTGCTGTCGCTGCCCCGTATGACCGCAGCTCCTATGGCAGGGCCGATGACCATTGGCAGCAGCACCGCAAATATCATGCGTATGCCCTGGAAGTGGCCCACCTTGTCCTTGGGTGTCCAGTCCCTGATATTGGCGCTGAGGGCGGCGGATACCATCATATAGCCCCCCATCATCACCGTTCCTGCCGCCATCACACCGCCTGCCTGCCGCACAAAATACATACCCCCCAGTCCCAGCAGCATTACAATAGCCGCCGGGAAAGCAAAGACCAGCTTGCCCATCTTGTCGATGAAGCGGCCGGAGACCAGGCTCACCAGGGAGGCCAGAATCAGCACCACCCCCAGTATAATTGCATAATCAGTAATGCCCAAAAAGTTCTGAATATATATGATAAGATAGGGGAAAAACACTTGAACCGCCACAGAAAATATGCAGAAGGCGGCAAAGGACAGATACAGCTCCGGGTTCTCCTTCAGCACCGAAGGCCGAAGGCCGTAGAGCAGATTTCTGATATAGCCGTCCCGCCGGGGTTTAAGCTCCGGGTCATCCTTTATAAGGAATATGGCCGCCAGTCCCACCAGGCTCACGGCCGTGCCGAAGATGCCGAAAAACTCCTTCCATCTCCCCTGCTGGGTGAGAGGGTCGAAGGCCCCAAAAATCACCAGCATGGAGATTAGCGGCAGTATGGCCAGCACACTTTCTACCCTTCCACGGTTCTCATTTTCGGTGATATCAGTGATATATGCGTTAAAAGCGGCATCATTTGCGCTACTTCCAAAAAATGTCATCACACAGTCCATCACCACCACTGTGACGGCAGCGGCAGACACAGCGTTGAGAGCCGGGAAGACGGAGTGGAGATTTTCCACACTGATAAAGCCAAAGATGCCGGTGCTCAGACCCCAGAGCACATATCCCAGTACTATGAATATTTTCCGCCTGCCCACCCTGTCGGAGAGGGCTCCCATAAGCAATGTGGTGAGAGTGGCTGCCGCCGCCGACCAGCCCACCATGGCGGCTATATAGTTCGGGTCCGTGGAAATAGTGTTGTATAAAAACACGTTGAAATACATGTTCTCTATGGTCCAGGCAAACTGGCCGAAGAGGCCTATTAGCACAATGCCCAACCATTTCAGGCCGCCTATCTTCTTAGTCATGCTCCCTTTCCCCCCGTTGGAAGATTGTCTTTTTCTGTTTTTTACTCTGTGTTTTTTATTTCTCGCTCAGAAACTTCAGCACCACTTCCACCATGGTGTCCATGTCGGCGGTGCTTATGTGCTCGTAGGGTCCGTGGAAGCCGTAGCCCCCGGTGCCCAGGTTGGGGCATGGCAGGCCCCGGAAGGAGAGTTGGGAGCCGTCGGTGCCGCCCCGGATAGGCCGGATGTCCGGGATCAGCCCCTGCTTTTTCAGGGCCCGCTCCGCCCGAAGGACAATGTCTCTCTTGTCCCTAAGCACCTCCGCCATGTTCCGGTACTGCTGGGTGATGCTCAGCTTCACGCTGTCCCGGCCATACTTCTCCTTCATCTGCTTTTCTATCCGGCCCATAAGCTCCTGCCGGGCCTGAAACTTTTCCGCGTCGTGGTCCCGGATGATATATTTGAGCTCCGCCTTTTCGCAGTTTCCCTTCATATCCGTCAGGTGGAAAAAGCCCTGATATTCCTCAGTCTTTCCCGGTATTTCGTCTGGAGGGAGCAGGGAGTTTATCTCCATAGCCACCAGGCTGGCGTTCACCATGATGTCCTTGGCGCTGCCGGGGTGGACGTTCACCCCCTGTATCTCCCACACCGCCGAGCAGGCATTAAAGGTCTCGTAGCTCAGCTCCTCCACAGCGTCCCCGTCCAGAGTGTAGGCAAAGTCTGCTCCCAGGCGTCGAAGGTCCAGAAGCTCCGCTCCGTGTCCTATCTCCTCGTCGGGGCAGAAGCACACGGACACTCCGCAATGGGGCAGCTTCTCTTTTATGAGTCTCTCACAGGCGGTGAGTATCTCGGCTATGCCCGCCTTGTCGTCGGCCCCCAGTAGGGTGCTGCCGTCGGTGACGATGATATCCTGGCCGATGTGCTCCTTCAAATCCGGGAATTTTTCCACCGTGATAGTCCGGCCCTGGCCCAGCTCAATGTCCCCGCCCTGATAGTTCTTCACTATCCGTGGCTTCACATTCTTCCCGGAGAAGTCCGGGGCAGTGTCTATATGGGCGATGAGCCCTATCCTGGGACTTGCCTCATAGCCGGGGCTGGCGGGGAGCTTTCCGTAGACGTAACAGTGTTCGTCCAGGTAGACTTCCTCCATGCCCAGCTCTTTCATCTCCCGCTCCAGCAGCTTTGCCAGTTCATGCTGGCAGTCGGTGCTGGGGGTGGAAGCGAAATTGTCCTCGTCGCTGGTGGTGTCTATCCTTACATAGTTTAAAAGTCTCTCATATGCCTTCATATGTGTATTACCTCACTTGTAGATTTCCCCGTAGACGAAGAGCCGCCCTTTCCGGGAAGTGCCGCCGGTGCCGTTTATTTTTCCCTTACCCCGGCCTTTCAGGGATATTATATCCCCTTCTTTCACCATGCAGTCGGCTTTAAGGCACGGGCTGTAATTCAGGCTCAGGTTCCCGGCGGCAATCTGCTTTGCCGCCTCGGTGCGGGAGAGGCGAAAAAGCCCCGCCGCCACGGCGTCCAGCCGAAGGCTCATCACCGTAAAGTTCATATTCTCCGTCTCCACATGGCGCTGAGGTACCTCCCGGAGCTCTATCTGCCGGGCCTTCACCGTGTAGCGTCCGGCCTTCTCTATGGATAGGAGATGGCTCAGCACGCTCTTCATGCAGAACACATAGGCCCGGTCCTCCTCCACCTGGATGTCTCCCAGCCACTCCCGGCCTATGCCCATGCCCAGGAGAGCGCCCATATAGTCCCGGTGTCCCGGAGCGCCGAAGTAGGCCCTCAGCTCCATGGCGCAGATAAAGTCGGACAGCTCCAGCTCATCTTCCTCCATGTACTCCGGCAGGAAGAAGGCGGCCCTGCGCTCCCGGTCCCCCGGCCCTCCGCTGAAGACCAGCTTGCAGTCGGTGTATCCCAGGTGAGTCTGTATCTCGTACTGCTCCGCCGGGCTGAGAAAGCCGGTGGCACAGACCTTTCCGCTGCGCTGGCAGCGCCGGGCCAGGTCCTCGGCCCGCTTTATAAGTTCACTGTTTTCCATCTTTCAATCTCGTCTTGTGGGCGTCCTCGTTGGTTTTTTTGAGTATCTGCTCCATCTGGCCCAGCTCCCAGTCCAGTTCGTTTATGAATTCCCCGGCGGAGCAGCGCAGCACGCCGGAGCGCAGGGCAGACAGGCGAATAAGGTTGTCGCTGGTCACCACCCGCACGGAATAGTTCTTGCCTATCTCGTCGGCTATCTTCTCGATGTAGGCGTCCCCCGTCTCCCCGTCCTTGGTGAAGGCCACATGGATATTGTGGTAATCACTGCGGGAGCCGGGGTTCCCGGGAGTGCGGAAGCCGTCGAACACCAGCACCAACTCTGATTTTGTAAAGCCTGCGTAGTTGGACAGCATGTCCATGAGCCGGGAGCGGGCCAAGTCCAGCCTGTCTTTGGCCAGGGCCTTCAGCTCCGGGGATGCAAATATAAGGTTGTAGCCGTCCACTATCAGGTATTCCTTTTTATTGAGAGGGGCAGCAGATTGAGCCGGGGCCTGGTTGCGCTGGGGCGCAGTGTATGCTTTCCGGCGTATGGGGCCGAACTCCCGCTCCATTATTGCCTCCAGCTCCCGCTCGTCTATGCTGAGGCTCCTGTACCTGGGAGCGGGCAGAGGCTCCTCCCCTTTTTCCTTTTCCAGGCAGGAGGGCAGGTGCATGTAGTCCTTCACCTTGTCCCAGGCAATGTTCACCCCGGTCCCGTGGGAGCAGAACACCGAGTCTGCGGTATTCTCCAGGTCCCGCTCCGGCTCATAGCCGATCTCATCTATCACCTGCTGGGGGTTGGGACAGGGCCGGTATCCGGCGCTGCGCAGGCTCAGCCTGCCCCGGCCCCGGGTGTAGGCCGCCAGCTCCTGGGCATAGCCGTTCATGGCGGACACCGGAGCCGTGCCACGGAGCCTAGTCAGCTCTCCCGCCTCCTCCGGAGATTCAAATTCTCCGTTCATGGTGCGCAGGTCGCTGATGGCCCGGCCTATCTGCTCCGGCGGCAGCTCCAGCTGGAAGGCGTACCAGGGCTCCAGCAGGCAGCTCTCCGCCTGCATCAGTCCCTGGCGCACCGCCCGGTAGGTGGCCTGGCGGAAGTCCCCGCCCTCGGTGTGTTTGTCGTGGGCTTTGCCGGCGGCAAGGCTTATTTTTATATCCGTTATGGGAGAGCCGGTGAGCACTCCCAGATGCTGCTTTTCCAGAAGATGGCTGAGGATGAGCCGCTGCCAGTTTCTGTCCAGGCTGTCCTCGCTGCATATGCTCTCCACCTGGATGCCGCTGCCCAGTGGCAGGGGCTCCATTATCAGGTGCACCTCCGCATAGTGGCGCAGGGGCTCAAAGTGTCCCACGCCCTCCACGGTGTTTTTGATGGTCTCCCTGTACATTATCCTGCCGGTGTCCAGGCTGATGTCAATGTCAAAGCGCTCTTTCACCAGGCTTTTCAGCACTTCGGTCTGCACCTTGCCCATAAGCTGGAGGCTGATCTCCCCCAAGCCCTCGTTCCAGTCCACATGGAGCTGAGGGTCCTCCTGGCCCAGCTGCCGGAGCTTGGGCAGCAGGAGAGCCGGGTCCATGCCTTTAGGGGCTATGACCCGGTAGCTGAGCACCGGCTCCAGCAGGGCGGGAGCGGCATCGCCCTCCGCCCCCAGGCCCTGGCCGCTGCGGCAGGCGCTGAGGCCCAGCACGGCGCAGACCTGCCCGGCGGAGACCTCCTCCGCCGTCTCGTATTTGCTGCCGGAGTAGAGGCGTATCTGGCTCACCTTTTCCTCCAGCTCGTTTCCTTTTTCATCCTTATACTTTATGGGGCTGCGCACCTTCAAGCCGCCCCCGGTTATCTTCATGTAGCTCAGGCGCTTGCCCTGGGGGTCGCTGCCTATCTTATAGACTCTGGCGGCAAAGTCCTCCCCGTATTCCTTCTCCGGGGCATAGCCGTCCAGAGCTTTCAGCAGCTCCTCCACTCCCTGGGTCTTCAGTCCGGAGCCGAAGAACACCGGGAAAAGCCGTCTGTCCCGTATGAGTCCTCTTACTGTCTCGTCCCTGAGGGCGCCGGTCTCCAGATATTCCTCCATGGCCCCCTCGCCGCAGAGGGCGATGTGCTCCATGAGCTGTTCCCGTCCCTGGCCGAAGTCCACGCAGTTTTCCGACAGACGGCTCTGGAGCAGTCCGATTATCTCCTCCCGCCCGGCGTTGGGCAGGTCCATTTTGGTCACAAATATGAAGCAGGGCAGCTTATAGCTCTCCCCCAGGCGCCAAAGGGTCTCGGTGTGGCTCTGCACCGGCTCCGAGGCGCTGAGCACCAGCAGCCCCAGGTCCAGCACCTGTATGCTCCGCTCCGCCTCGGCGGCAAAGTCCGCATGGCCCGGCGTGTCCATCAGAGTCACCATGCTGTGCTCCAACTCCATCCTGGCCTGCTTGGAGAAGATAGTTATGCCCCGCTCCCGCTCCAGGCTGTGGGTGTCCAGAAAACAGTCCCGGTGGTCCACCCGGCCCAGTTTCTTTATCTCCCCGGAGAGGTAGAGCATGGCCTCGCTGAGGGTGGTCTTTCCCGCGTCCACATGGGCCAGCAGTCCGGCACATATATTTCTCTTTTCCGCCTTCAGTCCCTCTGCCATGTTTTTACATACCTCCCGGCAAAAGCCTTAACTAATTTATTATATCACAGCCTTCAGCATTAGTCGATACGGGATTTCCTTCCCAATTTCAGGAGCATTTTTCTTCCTTCCCTCCCGCTTTGCCCGGAGCCTGTCAAAGGCAATGCAGAATTTCTGATACCGAAAACCTGACTTTATTACATTTAATTTCATAGTGCTTTACATAACACGTAATCTTTGTGCAAAAAGTTTTGAATTTTTTGAAACTTTGACTACCATAATTGTAAAAGCCATGTTATAATTACTTGTCATATTGCAACCTTTACTAATGCACTTCTCAGAAAGGGAGTTTTACAGATATGAAGAAGATACTGGTTCTGGAAGACGAGGCCAATATCCGCAGCTTCGTTGTTATAAATCTGCGCCGCAGCGGCTTTGAGCCCATCGAGGCTGAGACCGGGGAGATGGCCCTGGAGAAGCTCCGGGTGAATCCGGACATCTGTCTTGCCCTGCTGGACGTTATGCTTCCCGATATAGACGGCTTTGAGGTCTGCCGCCGCATCAGGGCCACCGGCTCCAAAATGGGCATCATCATGCTCACCGCCAAAAGCCAGGAGATAGATAAGGTCACCGGGCTCATGACCGGAGCCGACGACTATGTGACCAAGCCCTTCTCCCCCGCCGAGCTCACCGCCAGGGTGGACGCCCTCATCCGCCGCCTGGGTGTAGATGAGGACGAGCGCTCTTCCACGGAGCTCAGCAGCGGCCCCTTCCTCCTCAATACCCGCAACCGCACTCTGGAAAAGGACGGCCAGCGTCTGAAACTGACCCAGATAGAATATCTGCTGATGAAGCTGTTTATGGAAAACCCCGGCAAGGCAATGAGCCGGGAGGATATCTTGGCCGCCGTGTGGGGCAACGACTTCAAGGGCGAGCTTAAGACCGTGGATGTGAACATCCGCCGCCTGCGCATAAAGATAGAGTCCGACCCTACGGAGCCGGAATATCTCACCACTGTCTGGGGCTACGGCTACAAGTGGGGTTACTGAGAGGATAGGAAGTAGGATACATGTGGAGCAGTCTTAAAAACCAGCTCTTGCTCTCCAGCATCGTGGCCCTGGCCATGCTGCTTTTGAGCATATGGTGCGTCACCCGCAGCTTCATGAATCTGTCGGTAACGCTGCTGGTGCTTATTTGTATATATATTGCCGGGCTCAACCTGTGGTTCTGGCGCTATGTCACCGGCCCCATCGGTGAGCTCACCAGATTTTCAAAGCACATCGCCGAGGGCAGCTACGGCATCAAGCTGGAGGTCTACGGGGAGGATGAGCTGAGCCAGCTCACCCAGGAGATAAACAATATGTCCGAAAAGGTGGCCGTTGCGGAAAAATCCCGCACGGATTTCATCTCCCAGGTCTCCCACGAGCTGCGCACTCCCCTTACCGCCATCATGGGCTGGAGCGAGACCATAGCCTTTGACCCGGCGGTCCAGGGAGATTCCCTCCGGGGCATCAACATCATATCCAAGGAGGCCGAGCGCCTCACCGGCATGGTGACGGAGCTGCTGGAGTTCACCCGGATTCAGGACGGGCGCTTCAATCTGCGCATCGAGCTTATAGACATTGCCGCCGAGCTGGAGGATGCCCTTTTCACCTACGGCGAGCTTATGAAACAGGCGGGCATGGAAGTCAACTACTCCGGCCCCCCTGCCGAGATACCACTCATCCCTGGGGACCCGGAGCGGCTCAAGCAGGTATTCTGCAACCTGCTGGACAATGCCGCCAAGCACGGCGGCGATGGGGAGCGCATCGACGTGCGCCTTCGGGAAGAGGGCGACCATGTGCGCATCAGCTTCAGGGACTACGGTCACGGCATCCCCGAGGCGGAGCTGCCCCATGTTAAGGAGAAATTCTACAAGGGCAGTTCCAAAAACCGGGGCACCGGCATCGGCCTTTCCGTGTGCGATGAGATAGTCAGCCGCCACGGCGGGGAGCTCACCGTGGCCAATGCCGTGGACGGCGGCTGCATAGTCACCGTCACTCTGCCCCTCACCTCAGCCTAAGGAGAAACTATGACGAAGAAAAATCAAAGCTGCGCCTTCCGCACATCTATAGGCGGCCAGGCCCTGATAGAAGGCATTCTGATGCGGGGCCCCAAGAAGCAGGCCATCGTCTGCCGCACCAGGGACGGGCTTGTGGAAAAAATCGAAGATATCAAACTCGATAAAGAAAAACACCCCATATTGGGCTGGCCCTTTATTCGGGGCTGCGCCATTTTCCTGGACTCCATGTATAAAGGCATGCAGGCCCTCACCTACTCCGCCAGCCTCATCCCCGAGGATGAACAGGCCGAGCCTGACAAGCTGGACAAGTGGATAAGCGACCACTTCCCTGCCGAGAAGGCCCAGAAGCTGATCATCAGCGTTGCAGTGGTGCTGGGCATCGCTCTTTCCCTGCTGCTGTTCATCTTCCTGCCCACCCTTATTGTAGGCTTCATCAAGCCTTTGACCGCAAACTATGTGATACGCAACCTATCCGAGGGCGTGCTGAAGGTGGTCATCCTCCTTATATATATGAAGCTCTGCACCCGGGTCAGCGATGTGCAGCGCCTCTTCTCCTACCACGGAGCGGAGCACAAGACCATCTTCTGCTATGAGCACGGCAAGGAGCTGACGGTGGAAAACGTGCGCACCGAGAGCCGCTTCCACCCCCGCTGCGGTACCAGCTTCCTGCTGGTGGTCATCGTGGTGAGCATCCTTGTAAACTCTGTTGTCCTTTTGGACAACAGCTTTGCCCGCATGGGCTGCCACCTGCTTTTGCTGCCGGTGGTGGTGGGCATCAGCTATGAGATAAACCGCTGGTGCGGCCGGCATGACAATATCGTCTCCGCCGCCTTGTCCGCGCCGGGGAAATGGCTCCAGCGCATCACAACAAATGAGCCGGACGACGGGATGATAGAGTGTGCCATCAGGGCCATGGAATTGGTCATCCCTGAGGAAAAAGGTCTGGACGAATGGGGAAAATGAGGTAAGGAACAGTGAAGACATATAATGATATCTATCTATCCACCAGGAACCTGTTGCGTCAAAACGGCATAGAGGCCTGCGACCTGGAAGCAAGGATACTGGTGGCGGGAGCCGCAGGCAAAAGCGTGGAGCATCTGCTGCGGGATCTGAAGCTCTACACCACCAGCGAGGTGGAGAACCGGGCCTTGGACTATACCGCCCGGAGGCTGAAGGGCGAGCCCGTGGCCTATATAACCGGCTCCTGGCAGTTTTACGGCGTGGACCTTGTAGTGACCCCCGACGTGCTGATCCCCCGGATGGACACGGAGGTGCTCATCGACGCCGCCAAAGAGATACTCACCGGCAACAAAATGGACGCAAGGGTGCTGGACCTGTGCTGCGGCAGCGGCTGCATCACCTGCGCCATCGCCCATGAGATGCCCGCCACCCGTCTTGTGGCCGTAGATCTCAGTGCCAGCGCTCTGGAGATCTGCCGCCGCAATGTCACCGACCACAAGCTGAATTCCCGGGTGCTGTGCATCCAGGCCGACGCCACCTCCTCCCCTCCTCTGGGCATAGGCAGCTTCGACCTGATAATCTCTAATCCCCCCTACATAGCCAGCGGCGAGATACAGAGTCTGGACCGCTCCGTCCGGGACTATGAGCCCATCTGGGCTCTGGACGGCGGAGAGGACGGCCTGCGCTTCTACAAGGCGATCATAAAATACTGGAAGTCCATTATCCGCCCCGGCGGCTACCTTGTGTTCGAGGTAGGCGAGGGCCAGGCCAAGGATGTCCGGGACATGCTCATGGCTGCCGGCTTCAGCCGCACCGCCACCCGGAAAGACACTCAGGGCATCGAGAGGGCCGTCATCGGCAAGATGTGAGTCCCGCCCACACCCGGTCAAAAAGCATTTCAAAGGCATAGATTTTTTAGATCTTCCACATTTCAATTCAGATAGTGAGGGAAAGCATATGGCTGAAAAGAAGAAAGTTCCCGCAATAGTGGCCCCCGCCGCAGGAGATAAGAAAAAAGCCCTGGAGACCGCCATTGCCAAAATAGAAAAAGACTACGGCAAAGGCACCATCATGCGTCTTGGAGACGATATCTCCGTGAACGTGGAGGCCCTGTCCACCGGTTCGCTGTCCCTGGACCTGGCCCTGGGCATAGGCGGCGTTCCCCGGGGGCGCATAGTGGAGATATACGGCCCCGAGGCCTCCGGTAAGACCACCCTGGCCCTCCACGTGGTGGCCTCCGCCCAGAAAAACGGCGGCGACGCCGCATACATCGACGTGGAGCACGCCCTGGAGCCGGCCTACGCCAGAGCTCTGGGCGTGGATATCGACTCCCTTCTCATCTCCCAGCCGGACACCGGCGAGCAGGCCCTGGACATCGCCGAGTCCCTGGTGCGCTCCGGCGCCATCGACGTGCTGGTGGTTGACTCCGTAGCCGCCCTCATCCCCAGAGTGGAGCTGGAGGGCGAAGTGGGCGACACCGTAGTGGGCGCCTTGGCCCGGCTCATGTCCCAGGCCATGCGCCGTCTGGCGGGAGCCATCTCCAAAAACAACTGCACTGTTATCTTTATAAACCAGCTGCGCCAGAAAATAGGCGTCATGTACGGCAACCCCGAGACCACCCCCGGCGGCCTGGCCCTTAAGTACTACGCCTCCGTGCGTATCGACGTGCGCCGGGTGGAGACCCTGAAAAACGGCGGCGAGATGATAGGCAACCGCACCCGGGCCAAGGTGGTGAAGAACAAGGTGGCTCCCCCCTTCCGGGAGGCGGAGTTCGACATCATGTACGGCGAAGGCATATCCAAGGTGGGCGAGATAATCGACCTGGGCGTAAAGCTGGAGCTCATCGACAAGGCCGGCGCCTGGTACACCTGCAACGGCCAGCGCATCCAGGGCAAGGACGGTGTCCGGGAATACCTGCTCTCCAACCCCGAGGTCTGCGACTCCATTGAGAAGGAGATACGGGAGAACGCCTATAAGCTCATGACTCCCCAGGCCAGGAAGGCAGCCCAGGTCTCCGGCCGGGGCAACGTGCCCGCCGTGGATGTGAGCGCTGCCGACTTCGACGAAGAATGAGGCATTGACTTTTCCCTATGAGGATAAGCTCAATAAGGCAGACCGCCCCGGACAGGCTGAAAGTCTGTTTTGAGGATGGCTCGGAGATAAAGACCACCCTTTCGGCAGTGACGGATCTGCGCCTCTGCTCCGGCCGGGAGCTGGATGAAGAGGAGCTGGAAGAGCTGAGGCTCTGCTCCCGGCGCTCCCTGGCCAGGGAAAAGGCCCTAGAATATCTGTCCCAAAGGCAGATGTCCCGGCGTGAACTGAAACCAAAGCTGCTGCAAAAGGGTATGGACGAGGACACGGCGGACTACTGCGTGCAGTGGCTCTATGAAAGGCAGCTTATAGACGAGGAGAGCTATTCCGCCGCCATAGTACGCCACTATGCCGCCAAGGGTTACGGCGCCGGCCGGGTGCGCCAGGAGCTGCAGCGCCGGGGCATCGACCGGGAGCTGTGG
>CASFJB010000011.1 GCA_949294945.1 uncultured Eubacteriales bacterium | reverse complement strand
GAAAGGAATCGACGCTGAAAGGAACCAGTTACGGCGAATGCCCGGGGCAAGCCCCGGCCATCGCCGTATTTGGGATTTATTCCGTGTCCATATGCTTTGTTCGCCGCAGGAGGAACGCGTTGCCCAGGGTGTAGATAACGGCGCAGATGGGTACGCCCAGAAGCATGCCCAGGATGCCGAAAGCGCCGCCGCCCAGAGTGACTGCCGCCAGCACCCAGATGCCCGGCAGGCCCACGGACTTGCCCACCACCTTCGGGTATATCACGTTGCCCTCAACCTGCTGGAGGATTATGAGGAAGATGAGGAACCACAGGGCCTTCATAGGGTCCACAAAGACGATTAGAAAGGCTCCTACGACGGCGCCCATCCAGGCTCCAAAAATGGGGATGAGGGCTGTGAAGCTGACCACCACGGATATGACCGGGGCATAGGGGAAGCCGAAGATGAGCATGCCTGTCATACACAGCAGGCCCAGGATGACGGCCTCGGTTACCTGGCCGGTGACGTAATTGGTAAAGCTGCGGTTGACCAGGGAGATTATCTCCAAGGCCCGGTCGGCCCGCTCCGGCTTCAAAACGGCCCGGAGTGCCCGGCGGAAGCTGCGGCCATGATCCTCCTTGCGCCCCAGCACATACAGGGAGATGATGAAGGCCAGGATGATGTTGAACACCAGTTTGAAAATGGAGAGGGTGATGTCCAGGGTCTTGTTCACCATGGCGCTGCCCTGGTCGGTAAAGAAATCGGTGAGAGTCTTTATTATCTCGTCGCTGTTGAGCTGCAGCTCCGGCAGATAGGCGCCGAAGCGGTTGAGGAAGACGGACAGCTCGTGCCACCACTGCTCAGCCTTGTCCACGGATTGGGGTATCATGGAGGAAATACTGGCCACGGTGCTGCGTATCTGGGGCACCAGCACCAGGAACACTGTGGATACCAGCCCCAGGAAAATGGCGGTGCTGAGGACCAGACACACCGGACGGCGCAGCCGCTTCTTCCAGGGCCGCTTCACCTTCCGCAGACAGCGGTCCCACAGGGCTTCCAGAGGCCGGAGGATGATGTTGAGCACAAAGGCTATACAGAAGCCCAGAAGGAAGGGGGTGAGCAGAGCAAGGAGCCAGGAAATGAGGGAGCCCAGCTGCTCCAGATTGCTGAAGGCCCAGAAGAGCACCAGGGTGAAGGTGATGAGAAGCATGAGGGCGCGCAGGTTTTTTTTGTTGAACTCCAAAAAATAACAACTCCCGGAATAAATCTTATGCTGAGATTATAACATATAATTTGTAAATAAACCGGTAAGATAGGGGAGAATATGTAACATTTTTATAAACGGGAAAAATACAAAGGGCTCTGTCAGATGTGCTTGCCGATGCGGCGGCTTATCACGGCGGCCAGGGCCAGCTTTGCTGCGTCGGGCACGATGAAGGGGACGACGCAGGCCATCAGCGCCGTGCCCACGGAGACGGGGCCGTCGCCGGAGGAATAGACCCGGACGAACCAGGCGGTGCCGAAGGCGTAGCAGACCAAGGTACCGAGAATCAGCAGCAGGGTGTGGTTCATATGTTTTTCCAAAAGCCAGTACAGCAGAGTGCACAGCAGAAAGCCCAGGATGAATCCGCCGGTGGGGCCCAGCAGCGCGCCGAGGCCGGCGTTGAATCCGGAAAAGACCGGCAGACCTACCGTGCCCATAAACAGGTACAGCAGCATGGCTATAGTGCCGCGTTTGCCCCCCAGAAGAAGCAATGTGCAGTAAATGGCAAAGGTCTGCATTGTAAAGGGGACAACGGAGAAAAGCGCTATATTTATCCAGGAACAGAGACAGATCATAACTGTCATCAAAGCTACCATGGCTATATCTTTAGTCTTCATAGTTTTTAATGCTCCTTTCCGGTATTCCCGGCGCAGGACCGGGTTGAAAATACCTTATATAAATGATAGTATAAGCTAAGCAGGCTGTCAACGCATAATTGCCCAAAGAGACCGGGGCTTCCCAGGGGGAAAAGAAGAAAATATGGTTATTCCTACGAAAATTAATTGTACATAAAATATTAGAAAAAATCCATTGACATAGGCGTAAAAGCTTGGTAATATACAGTTATGGGCCTTGGTTATTTATTTAACATGGGCCCGGCGCTCCCAAAGGGGCGCGGCAGTCTGCAGCCGGTTCCTGCAGGCGGTGGGCTGCCGGAAGAATAGGCTATATACGGCTGAGGCTGTGTATAAAAGAATTTGAAATGAGAAAGGGAAGAACAATGAAAAAGACTATTAGCCTGATCCTCCTTCTGTGCATGGTGTTCGCACTGGCTGCCTGCGGCGGCACTGAGGCTCCCGCTGCTGAGGAAGCTACCGAGGCTCCCGCTGCTGAGGCTCCTGCCGAGGAGGCTACCGAGGCTCCCGCTGAGGAAGCCGCTGCCGAGGCCACTTACACCCTGGGCCTGGGCGTTGTCTCCAACTTTGACAGCTCCGCTGCCGGCAATGCTCAGATCGACACCACCTTCGCCGCCATCGTCACCGATGCTGACGGCAAGATCGTCTCCTGCCGCCTGGATGTGGCCCAGAACAAGATGAACGTGGCCGACGGTCTGGTAAGCACTGGCAACGAGTACCGCACCAAGATGGAGAAGGGCACCGACTACGGCATGGCTCCTGTCAGCGCAATAGGCGCTGAGTGGGATGCTCAGGCCAAGGCCTTCGAGGAGTTCGTGGTTGGCAAGACCGTTGACGAGGTCGTCGCTCTGGAGACCGTGCTCAACGAGTCTGGTCACAATGTGGCAGTTGACGAGACCCTGTTCGCCGGCTGCACCATGGACATCGTTGACTTCAAGGCCGCCGTTGAGAAGGCCGGTTCCGACGCTTGGGCCGTCACCTTCACCACTGCCGATGCCTTCACTCTGGGCGTTGCTGCCATCACCGACGATGCAGACTCCACCGCTCCCACTGCCGATGCTGACGGCGTTGTAAAGATGTACACCGAGTTCGGCGCTGCCGTTGTTGGTGCTGACGGCACCATCCTGGCCGCCCTCAACGATGCCATCCAGCCCAACATCACCGTTGATCCCGCCGGCGAGATCGTCGCCACCGAGTACAAGGGCACCAAGCGTGAGCTGGGCGCCGACTACGGCATGGCTCCTGTCAGCGCAATAGGCGCTGAGTGGGATGCTCAGTCCGCCGCCTTCTCCCAGTTCGTGGTCGGCATGAGCGCCGATGAGGTCGCCGCTCTGGAGACCCAGGAGAGCAATGGTCACAATGTGGCTGTTGACGAGACCCTGTACGCTTCCTGCTCCATGGACATCACCGGTATGATGGCCGTTATCTCCACCGCTGCCAACTACGCTCGCTAAACCGCAGCAGAGATACGGGGCAAGAAAAATCAAACTTAAATAGGCTGTAACAACATAGGAGATGAAAGTATTGAAGAAAACAGGCTGGGTGCTTTGTGCCGCCCTGCTTGCCGCCCTGCTGCTGGCGGGCTGCGCCGGGAAGAATACAAAGATCGAGCCTCAGGGTAAAGCCTACTTTACCTACTTCGATACAGTCTCCTATGTGTACAGCTACGCAGGAGATTCGGCAGAACGGTTCGAGGAACGTTCTGCCGAAGTTTCTAATATCTTGGGAGAATACCATAAGCTCTTTGATATTTACCACGAGTACTCCGGGGTGAACAATCTGTGCACCCTGAACAAGCAGGCGGGGGGAGAGCCTCTGACTGTGGATGAAAAGCTTGTGGAATTTCTGCTGTATGCCCGGGATCTATATGAACTTACAGACGGAGAGATGAACATCATGATGGGTTCAGTTCTCCGCCTGTGGCACGACTGCCGGGAGGCAGCCGGTGAGGACCCGAAGAACGCGGCTATCCCCGGTGAAGAGGAGCTGGCGGAGGCGGCGGAGCATATGGACTTTTCCGCGCTGGAGATCGACGAGGAGAACATGACTGTGCGAATCACCGACCCGGAGGCCTCCATTGATGTGGGCGCCCTGGGTAAGGGCTACGCCACCGAACGGGCGGCGGACTTCCTGAAGGAGGACGGCGCCCAGGGCTATGTGCTGAACGTGGGCGGCAATATCCGCATCATCGGCACCAAGCCCGACGGGACAGGCTGGGTCACGGCCATCCGGGACCCCGACGGCAGCCAGGAGGACTATGCCCTGAATCTGCGCCTGAAGGATACGGCCTGTGTTACATCAGGAATTTACGAGCGGTATTTTGTGGTGGACGGCCAGCGCTATCACCACATAATCGATAAGGACAGTCTTTATCCAGCAGATTACTTTGCGTCCCTCACTGTCATCACTGAGGACAGCGGTCTGGCCGACGCTCTGTCCACGGCCCTGTTCTGCATGCCCCAGGAGAAAGGGGCGGCACTGGCCGACAGCATGGAGGGCGTGGATGTCATCTGGATATATACCGATGGAACCATAGAGTACACCGACGGCATTGAAGAGCTGATCGAGAAAAATAGTTGAGAAGAGGAGGTAGGTGTGCAATGAGCTTTAAAAAGAGCATTTCATCCCTGAAATTACCCCACCATAAGAGCACGGCGGCCATGGCCGCAGAAAAGGTAGCAGCTCCCAGCGAAGTGCTGCTGCCCATGTGCATGCACTCCGGCCACGACGCCGAGCCGGTAGTGGCCGTAGGCGACAAGGTTCTGGTGGGCCAGCTGGTGGCCCGGGAGGAAGGCAGAAACTCTTCCCCCGTGTATGCCAGCATTTCCGGCACCGTAGCCGCCATTGAGGATTATACCAGCGAGACAGGCCGCAAGACCAAGGCCATCCGCATCACCGGCGACGGCAAGATGGAGGTCTCCCCGGATGTGAAGGCCCCGGAGATCCACGATCTGGACAGCTTCCTGGAGGCAGTGCGCGCCAGCGGCATAGTGGGCCTGGGCGGCGCAGCCTTCCCCCTGTGGGCAAAGCTGGATGCCATCCGCCGCGGACCCATCAAGACCGTGCTTATAAACGGCGCCGAGTGCGAGCCCTTCATCACCAGCGACCACCGCACCATGGTGGACCACAGCGAGCTGATAGTCAAGGGCGTGGAGCTGCTGAAGAAGTACCTCCACAGCGAGAAGTTCATCCTGGGTATCGAAAACAACAAGCCCGACGCCATAGCCCAGATGGAGAAGGTCTTTGCCGGCGACAGCGCCGTGGAAGTCAAGGCCCTTACCAGCGTCTATCCCCAGGGCGCAAAGCAGGTGCTGCTGTATAATGCCGCAGGCCTGGTGGTAGGGGAGGGCCAGCGTCTGGCCTCTCTGGGCTACATCATCATCAATGTCACCTCCCTGGCCAAAATGGCCGAGTACGTGGAGACCGGCATGCCCCTGGTGGAGCGCTGCATCACCGTGGACGGCTCCGCCGTCAAGGAGCCCAAGAACCTGCTGGTCCCTGTGGGCACCCGCATCAGCTACCTGATAGAGAATGCCGGCGGCTTCTCCTGCGAGCCGGGCAAAGTCATCTTCGGCGGACCCATGATGGGCCGCACCGCCTACTCACTGGAGCAGCCGGTGGTAAAGGCAACCAACGCTGTCCTGGCCTTCAACAAGGCGGATTCCGCCGCCCTGGAGCCCAGCGCCTGCATCCACTGCGGCCGCTGCGTGGAGAACTGCCCCCTGAGCCTCAATCCCACCGCCTATGCAAAGGCCCTGGAGATCGACGACGAGGCGGAGCGCTTTGCCGTGCTGGAGAGGGAGAAGGTCTCCCTGTGCATGGAGTGCGGCTCCTGCTCCTATGTGTGTCCCGCCCGCCGGCCCCTGGTGCAGAACAACCAGAAGGGCAAGAGCTTCGTGAGAGCCTACAAGGCTCAGCTTAAAGAGAAAGAAGGAGGAAAGTAATATGGAAGCCAATCTCATACTTTCATCCGCTCCTCATATCCATACCAAGGACACCAGCAGGAGGATAATGCTGGATGTTATAATCGCCCTGCTGCCCGCCACCGTGGCCTCCGTGGTCATCTTCAGCGCCAAGGCCCTGGGCATCATCGCCGCCTGCGTCATCGCAGCGGTGGTGAGCGAGGCGATATTCGACCTTATAGTCGGCAAGAAGCAGACCGTAGGCGACCTGAGCGCCGTGGTCACCGGCCTGCTGCTGGCCCTGAACCTGAGCACCAACGTGGCCATATGGCAGTGCGTGGTGGGCAGCGTGTTTGCCATCGTTGTTGTCAAGTGCCTCTTCGGCGGCCTGGGCAAGAACTTTGCCAACCCCGCCATCACCGGCCGTGTGTTCATGCTGCTGGCCTTCTCCTCCGTGGCCGGGGGCGCAAACCCCGTCATCGTGGAGCTCACCAGCACCGCAACTCCTCTGGAGCTGATAGCCCAGCAGGCCGAGAACACTCCCACTCTCATGGAGCTGTTCCTGGGCCTCCACGGCGGCGCCATCGGCGAGACCTGCTGCCTGGCCCTGCTCATCGGCTTTGCCTACCTGCTGGTGAGAAAAGTGATCAAGTGGCATGTCCCGGTGATCTTTATTGCCACCGTGTTCGTCTGCTACCTGATAGCCACCGGAGACTTTACATATGCCCTGGCCGAGATCCTGGCGGGCGGCCTCTTCATCGGCGCCATCTTCATGGCCACCGACTATGTCACCTCCCCCATCACCCTGAAGGGCAAGATGGTCTTTGCCCTGGGCTGCGGCCTGGTGACCTTCGTCATCCGCTACTTCTGCGCCTACCCCGAGGGCGTGTCCTTCTCCATCCTGGCTATGAACATACTCACTCCTTACATTGAGAAGTTGACTGCAAATACACCTTTGGGAGGTTCTAAAAATGGCTAAAAAAGAATTTTCCAAATCCATTGCCCTGCTGCTGGTCCTGTTCATCGTGGCAGCTCTGGCCCTTACCGGCATAAACACCGTCACCGCGCCTATCATCGAGGCCAACGGAGCCTCCGCTCAGTTCGAGCCCCTCTTTGCCGTCATGCCTGAGGCCGAGAACTTCGATGTCCTCTACGACGTGAACGACGCCGCCTCCACCGCTCTGGTGGATGTGCCCGCCACGGTCCAGGGCGTGTACAGCGAGACCTCCGGTCTGGGCTATGCAGTGACCCTCTCCACCACTGAGGGCTACACCAAGGAGGCCATAACCATGACCATGGCCATCGACGCCGAGGGCAAGATCTCCGCTCTGGAGATCACCGCCTATCCTGAGACCAAGGACGTGGGCGCCGATTATCCCCTGACTTATGTGGGCCAGGACTCCGCCCTGGGCGGCGTGACCCTGGTGGCAGGAGTGACCTTCAGCGCCTCCGCAATCAAGAATGCCGTTACCGACGGCTTCAATGTCCTGATAAATAACGGCCTTGTGGGCGCCGGCCAGAAGAGCGACGACCAGGTGCTCCTGGAGCTGCTTCCCCAGGTCTACTCCGGTATAGTCAACAGCGGCGCCATTGCCCAGTATGAGGAGGCCGAGGTAAACGCCGGCTCCATAGTCAAGAGCTACAAAGCCCTTAACGGCAGCGGCTATGCCTTCATGCTCAACGACGGCAGCGCAAATTACCTGGGCGTCTGCACTCTGGCCGGCGGCGCCAAGATAGTTGACCTGGAGGGCAATGAGGTGGACAACTCCGCCATGCTGGAGGAGATAAAGACCTACACCGCCGAGAACGCCCAGTCCCAGGCCGAACAGGAGATAGCCAAGCTCCAGCGTATCACCTCCGAGACTGCGGAGATCACCGCCATGCCTCAGGATATCTACAGCAGCGTGACCGGAGCCTACTCCATTGTGGACGGCGGCGTGCAGTACTACGGCTTTGCCAGCCGCAGCTATGGTTACAACAATATGACTATGCCCATCTACTTCGTGCTGGATGAAAACGGCGCAATAGTGAAGATGACCTGCGACGAGCTGATACTCTACGCCGAGTACTTCACCACCTATACTCTGGACGAGCCCAGTTACAAGGAGGGCTTTGTCGGCCTCACTGCCGACAGCTACACCGGTGAGCAGGCTCTCATCTCCGGCGCTACCATGAGCAGCGACGCTGTTGACACTGCCACCAACGATGCCTTTGCCGCCTTTGCGGCCATATCCTAAAGGAGGGGAAAAGGATGAACGAATGCAAAAACAGCCCTAAGCTCCTTGAGGCCATAGGCGCTAACCCGGTCCTTGTCCTGTTCCTGGGGGCCTGCCCCGCTCTGGCGCTGACCGCCGATGTTCGCTCCGCTCTGGCCATAGGCCTGGCAGTGCTGGCAGTGATGCTGCTGAGCAGCCTGGTCATGGGAGCCCTGTCAAAACTCATACCCCAGGGCGCAAGACTGGCCGCCGGCGTACTGGTGACCGCAGCCTTCGCCTCTGCGGCAGATATGCTGATGAACGCCTATCTGCCCGGCACCTATAAGATGATGAGCCTGTACCTGGCCGTGGTGGCCGTAGACCTGCTGGCCTTCGGCTCCGGGGAGAACGCCGTAAAGGCCGGCCTTGGCAAGGGCCTGGCCAACGCCCTGCTCACCGGCATCTACTTTACCGTAGTGGTGCTGGTGGTGGCGGCAGTCCGGGAGCTCTTTGGCGCCGGCAGCTTTGCCGGAAACGAGATCGCTTTCCTGAAGGACCATGCCGTGCCTCTGCTGAGCCAGGCCTCAGGCGGCTTCATGATCCTGGCCTTTGCCGCCGCCGTGGTGAACAAGCTCTGCCGCGGCTGCTGCCTGTGCCAGGGCAAGGGCATAGCCTTTGCCGCCGCCGGGCTGGATGAGGCAAAGAACGCTGAGAAGGAGGAAGAGTAATGAAAGAGATACTTCTTTTGATCCTTGGCGGAGTGCTTGCCAATAACTATGCCTTTGAAAAGTTCCTGGGTGTCACCCCCATGCTGGGCTACTCCCGCAAGTCCAAGAAGCTGCTGGCCATGGGCCTTGCAGTCACGGTGGTGATGCTGCTCACCGCAGCCATCGCCTGGCCGGTGCAGACCCTGCTGGACAGCAAGTCCCTGGGCTACCTGCAGATCCTGGTCTATGTGGCCATTATCCTCATAGTGGTCTACGTCGTGGACCTGCTGGTCAAGGCTGCCGCCCATAAGTGCCTGGGCGTGTACTTCCCCCTGATAGCTCTCAACAGTGCAGTGCTGGGCCTGGCTCTGGAGAATGCCTCCGAGGGCTACGGCTTCGGCCAGAGCCTGGCCGCCGCCCTGGGCGTGGGCCTGGGCTTCCTGGCTGCTCTGTTCCTCATGGCCGGCGTAAACAGCCGTATCGCTCAAAAGCACGTTCCCGCCGCATTCCAGGGCCTACCCATCCAGCTGCTGGCCGCCTCCATAGTGGCCATGGTGCTGGTGGCATTTAAATGAGCCTGTCCCGGAAAAACCGGCTGGCTGACCTTATCCTGATTGCCTCGCTGCTGCTGCTGGCTCTGGTGTGCTATTTCCTCTTTTCCGGCAGCGGCAGCCACGGCAACGTGGCTGTGGTCTGCGTCAACGGAGAAGAGGTGGCCAGATACTCTCTGGCTGTGGAGGGCCGCTATGAGCTCAACGGCGGCAGCAACATCCTGATAATCCGGGACGGCTGCGCCTGGCTGGAGGATGCGGATTGCCCCGACAAGCTCTGTGTCCGTCAGGGGAAAATAGAGCTGGACGGCCAGTGCATAACCTGCCTGCCCAATAAACTTACCGTCACCATTTATGCCGACAACAGCGAAGTGGAGCTTATAAGCTGATGAAGACTAAGAAAATAGCAGTCATGGCCCTGGCGGCAGCCCTGGCAATGATACTCTCCTTTGTGGAGAGCCAGATACCCGCCTTTGTGGCGGTGCCCGGCGTCAAGGTGGGCCTGGCCAACATAGCCGTGGTCTTTGTGCTCTATAAGCTGGGCTGGAAAGAGGCGGTGGTCATCTCCCTGATAAGGGTGTTCGTGGTGTCCGTCCTCTTCGGCACGGCGGTTAGCCTGTTCTACAGCGTGGCCGGCGCAGTGCTGAGCCTGACCGGCATGGTGCTGCTGAAGAAGGCCCGGCTGTTTTCCACCGTGGCCGTCAGCGTCACCGGCGGCGTGCTCCATAACGTGGGGCAGATCGCCATGGCCTGCTTCCTGTTGGAGACCAATGTGATCAAATATTACCTGCCCTTCCTGATAGTCAGCGGTGTTATCGCCGGTGTGGTCATCGGCATAATCGCCGCCATCATGGTAAAGCGGGTGGACGTGGAGTGCTGAGGCAAGCTCCTGCAAAATGATATATCTGCCAAAAGGGCGGAGCCGCGGCTCCGCCCTTTATTTGCAGGGTATACCCAAAAATATTTTGCACAGCGAAAGAAATTACGTTTATATGTGGGAAAACATCTAGTAATCACCGGGGAAATATGTAAAATTAAAAAAGGCCGTAAAGGGCACAAAAATAACATGGAGGACCGAAAAATGCAGGATATCTTGAAGAACTTCAAACTTGAGGGCAAAGTCACCGAGTGTTCCCCCTATGGCTGCGGGCATATAAACAGGACCTATCTGGTGGTCACAGACTCCGGCAAGCGCTATATTCTTCAGGGTATCAGCACCGTGGCTTTCAAGGATGTGCCGGGGCTGATGGAGAACATCGGCGCCGTGACCCGTCACCTTCAGAAGAAGGTAAAGAGCGAGAGGGAGTGCCTGCATCTGGTGCCCACCCTGGATGGGAAGGACTACTGGTATGACGGCAAGGATGGCTATTGGCGCGTTTATGATTTTATAGAGGGCAGCCTCTGCCTTCAGAGTGCGGAGACTGCGGAGGACTTCTATCAGAGCGCCGTGGCCTTCGGAACTTTCCAGCGGCAGCTGGAGGATTTCCCTGCCCAGACCCTCCACGAGACCATAGTGAACTTCCACAATACTCCGGACAGATACGAGAAGTTCAAAGCCGTTCTGGCTCAGGACAAGCTGGGCCGGGCAAAAGATGCGGAGTATGAGATAGACGAATACCTGAAGCGGGAGCAGGACGGAGCCATACTGATGAACATGCTCAGGGAGGGAAAGCTGCCTCTGCGCGCCACCCACAACGACACCAAGCTCAACAACGTCATGCTGGATGCACAGACCCGCAAGCCTCTGTGCGTCATCGACCTGGATACTGTGATGCCCGGCCTGATGGCCTTTGACTTCGGAGATTCCATTCGTTTCGGTGCTGCAACGGCGGCCGAGGACGAGCGGGACCTGAGCAAAGTGTCCATGAGCCTCGAGCTCTATGAGACCTTTGCCAAGGGCTTCATAAGCGCCTGCCCGGAGCTCACCCAGGAGGAGTATATAAGCCTGGCCTGGGGCGCCCGGACCATGACTCTGGAGTGCGGACTGCGCTTTCTCACCGATTATCTGGACGGGGACAATTACTTCGCCGTCCACAGACCGGGCCAGAATCTGGACCGCTGCCGCACTCAACTCAAAATGGTGCAGGACATGGAAGCCAAATGGGATAAGATGCTGAAGATAATCGGGGACCTTCGGCGATAAAATTGTGAAAAAAGCTGAAAAAGTTAGTGAAATATTCCAGCAAACGTGGTAAAATAAATTAGAATGGAGACAAAGGAGGGAGAGAATCCCGCCGGGAACAGGAAGGCCGGGCTCAAAAGCCGCGGCACACAACAGCCGGATACGTATTTGCAATGGAGAAGCCAGCGGGAGAAAGGGGATAACTGTGAACGTTCTATTCAACAGCAGTCGCCTCAGCGAACTTCTAAACAATTTACAGATGCTTACTGGGGTATGGGTAAATATATTTGACGCCGACGGTAAGGACATAAAGCTTTTCGGGAATGCCACGTCTTTTTGCAGGCACATCCAGGCCACACCGGAGGGCCGCCGCCGCTGTGAGGAGTGCGATGCTCAGGCGGTGGGAAAGTGTTCCGCTCTGGGCAAGGCCTATCAGTACCGCTGCCATGCGGGCTTGAAGGAGATTGTGGTGCCCATCTATGACCAGGGGGTGCCAATAGCCTATATGGTCTTTGGCCAGCTGCTGGACAGCACGCCACAGAAGCTCCAGTGGGAGGAGACCCTGAAAACTCTGGACTGGTACGGCGGGGATCTTCTGGAGCTTAAGGATGCCTTTTTCCAGTTGAGGCAGTATTCTCAAAGGGAGCTGAAAGCCTTTACCGAGATACTGGAGGCTCTGACCCACTATGTGCTCCTGGAGGGCATGATACACTCCACCCAATATACCGACCAGCAGAAGCTGGAGATGTACATAGACCAGCACTATATGGAGAAGCTGAGCCTGCGGCAGATATCCAGGGACCTGAACATGGGCACCACCAAGCTCTGCGCCGTGGCCAAGAAGCTCTCCGGCAGCGGCAGCGTGACAAGGCTGATCTCTCAGCGCAGGGTGCAGGCGGCAAAGCGCCTGCTGGTGCGGGAGGACATGCCCATATCCTCCGTGGCGGAGAAAGTGGGATTCAGCGACTATAATTATTTTACCAAGATCTTCAAAGCCTTTGAGGGCGTAACGCCCTCGGCTTACAGAAAGAACAATATATAAGTCCACGCTGACCGGGACCCGGTTTCCGGAGAGCTAGGCTGAAAGCCCGGGACATGGCGGGAAAGGCCGGAGTCCCGGGCTTTGGATTTTTCCGGAGTAGCCGTCAGAGACAAAGCTCAGTGAGAAATTAATAATTACCCTTGCGACGGGAGAAGAAGAGTGTTAAAATATTTAACACTTCATCTTAAAGAGGAGAAACACGGCGTGCTGGATTGCCTGATGGTGGGCCTGGGAGGCTTTATCGGCTCGGTATGCCGCTTTTTGATAAGCAAGCTGCCTCTGGCTGAAGCCACGGCCTTCCCTTTGAATACCTTTGCAGTGAACATAGCGGGGGCCTTTGCAATAGGCTGTATCGCCGCGGCGGCGGGAAAGGGCCTGGACCCCAGAGCGGTGCTTTTCCTGAAGGTGGGCATATGCGGGGGCTTCACCACTTTTTCCACCTTTTCCTTGGAAACTCTAAAACTTATTGAAGCCGGGGCCTGGTCCACGGCGCTTTTATATGTGTGCTCCAGCGCTCTGCTGGGCATTCTCGCGGTATTCTCGGCCCAGTATCTGCTGCGCTGAAGGGTGAAACAATATTCAGAAGATTCGGAGACAGAGATGAGCAGATTTAAAGACAAGCTTTCCACCATATCCCGGATACATTATATCAAGCTGGTGCTCAGGAGCATACTGTTCCTGGCGGCTCTGGCGGTGTACATTATAAACCGTCTGGAGAACAGCCCCACAATGTTTGGAGGCTACGAGGACAGCCAGCTGCTGCTTCTGGTGCTGACGGTGTTTTTCTCCGTGGAGATGGTGCTGCGCTGTTTCCCTTCAAAATATGAGAGTATGGGCTGCCAAAAGCAGTTTGCGAAAAACTATATTCCCGCCAAGACCGATTTTGACCGGAGAGAGCTGCTGCGCCGCTCCACCGTCCCGGTGCTGATAGTGCTGCTGTCCTGGCTGGCCCTCAACGGACTAATAGCCGCAATATATTACCTGGGTTATATCGACTGGGGCATCCTGCTGCTCATTGCCATAGCCTATTCCGTGTGCGATATGATATGCATACTTTTCTTCTGTCCCTTCCAGACCTGGATGATGAAGAATCGCTGCTGCCAGACCTGCCGCATCTATAACTGGGATTATGCCATGATGTTTACCCCTCTTATCATGGTGGACAATATATATGCCCATATACTGGTGGGACTGAGCCTGGTGCTGCTGGTGCGCTGGGAGCTGTGCTTCCTGCTCCACCCGGAGCGCTTCTATGAGGAGACCAACCAGAACCTCAGCTGTGCCAATTGCCGGGAAAAGCTATGCCACCATAAGAAGCAGCTCCAGAATCTGAAGTTCTTTAAAAAGTGAGCATGTACTTTACATAACATTTAACAATTCTGAAATAGAAAGACTGTTACTTCTGAAATATCTTTTTGTTATCTTATACTTGCAAGTAGCAGTTTTTCATTTTCTCCTCTTTCATAACAGATAAAGCAGCCGGGTGAAAATCCGGCTGCTTTATTTATTTTTATGCCCTGGCCTGAAGACGTGGGAAAAAACAAAAACTGTCTGGTTGATTTGCTTAACTTGTCTAATTGTTTTCTTAGGAATTTGCTGATATTATTATAACAAGGGATGCTTTGGGCATTTTCTCTTGAAAACACTGGAGGGATAGCTTTGAAGGCGGATAAACGGGGCAGTTTCATGGAGCGGGTGGCCAGCGTCATAGTGGATAAGAGGAATATAATTTTCCTCATATTTGCGGCTTTGGCTATCTTCTGCGCCTTTTCCAGAAACTGGGTAGAGGTCTGCGACGATATAACAGCATACCTGCCGGACAATACTGAGACCCGCACCGGCCTGGACCTGATGGACAGGGAGTTCACCACCTTCGGTACGGCCCAGGTCATGGTGGCAAATGTGACCTATGACAAGGCTCTGGAGCTGAAGGCAGGGATAGAGCAGATAGAGGGCGTGAAGTCCGTAGAGTTTGACGAGAGCCAGGCCCATTACAATTCCGTTTCCGCCCTTTTCGACGTCACCTTTGTAGGGGATGATTTTGACCCGCTCAGCGAGGAAGGGCTGGAGGCTGTGAAAGCCTACCTGGCGGATTATGACCTGTACATAAACAGCGAAGTGGGCAATCCTCTGGAGAAGATAATAAACCAGGAGATGCTGGTGGTGGACATAATTGCGGTGATAATCATCGTGCTGGTGCTGCTGCTCACCTCCCGCACCTATGCGGAGATACCGGTGCTGCTGATAACCTTCGGGGCAGCCGCTCTGCTGAACATGGGCACCAACTATCTCATGGGCGAGGTGTCCTATGTAACCAACTCCATAGCAATAGTCATGCAGCTGGCCCTGGCCATAGACTACGCCATCATCCTCTGCCACCGCTATACCGAGGAGCGGGAGAAGCACGAGCCCCGGGAGGCGGCCATAAAAGCCCTGAGCTACGCCATCCCGGAGATATCTGCCAGCAGTCTTACCACGGTGTCCGGCCTGCTGGCCCTGTGCCTCATGGAGTTCAAGCTGGGCTATGACATGGGCTCGGTGCTGATAAAGGCCATACTGCTGAGCATGCTGTCGGTGTTTTTGCTTATGCCGGGGCTGCTGGTGCTGTTTTCAAAGCTCATTGACAAGACCCACCACAAAAACTTTGTACCCAAAATAGACTTTTTGGGCAAGGCGGTGTATGCCACCCGCTTTGTAATGCCGGTGATATTTGTGGCGGTGATAATAGTGGCCTTTTCCCTGTCCCATAAGGCCAACTATGTCTATTCCGTGGACTCCGTCAGTTCCATACGCCAGAACGAGACTCAGCTGGCAAAGCAGAAGATAGAGAGCACCTTCCAGAAATCCAATATGCTGGCGGTGATAGTGCCCCGGGGCGACTACGAAAAAGAGGCCAGGGTCATCCAGGATATCCAGGAGCTGCCCCTGGTGGAGAGTGTAACGGGCCTTGCAAACGTGGAAGTGCTGGACGGCTATACCCTCACCGCCTCTCTCACCCCCAGGGAATTTTCCGAAGTGACGGATCTGGATATAGAGGTGGCGGAGCTGCTGTACACCGGCTATGCCATGAATCAGAGCGATTACGGTCAGATAGCCACCAATCTGGATAACTACCGTGTGCCGCTGATAGACATGTTCAGCTATCTCTTTGAGCAGCGCCGGGAGGTAGTGCTGGACCTGGATGAAGAGACATCGGAGACTCTGGATGATCTGGAGCAGCAGCTCAGCGACGCCAAGCTCCAGCTGATGAGCGACAATTACAGCCGCATGGTGGTGATGCTGAACCTGCCCACCGAGGGAGAGGAGAGCTACGAGTATCTGGACATCATCCACGGCATAGTGGCCCGGCAGTACGACGAGTATTACGTGGTGGGCGACACCACCAGCAGCAACGACCTGCGCAGCTCCTTTGAGAAGGACAATGTGATAATCAGCGTGCTGACGGTGCTGTTTGTGGTCATCGTGCTGCTTTTCACCTTCAAGTCTGCGGGACTGCCCCTGCTGCTGATAGCCATAATCCAGGGCAGTATCTGGTGCAACTTCTCGTCTCCCTTCCTGCTGAACAATAATCTGTTTTTCCTAACCTATCTGATAGTGAGCTCCATACAGATGGGTGCAAATATAGACTATGCAATAGTGATATCCAGCCGCTACATGTCCCTGAAAGACAAGATGCCTTTGAAAGAGGCCATGACCGAGACCCTGAACCTGGCTTTCCCCACCATAATAACCTCGGGAGCAATGATGGCCCTGGCAGGTATGGCCATAGGTCTGCTGACCTCCAACGAGATAATCTCCGGCATAGGCCTGTACATAGGCAGCGGCACCAGCATATCCATCTTCCTGGTCATGTGCGTATTGCCCCAGATGCTGCTGGTGGGAGACATCATCATAAGAAAAACCACTTTCAGCATAAGCAAAAACACCGTGCCCCAGCATAAGACCGGACTTATCCGTATAGACGGCCGGGTCCGTGGCAGACTTAACGGCGTCATAGACGCCGAGGTCCACGGCCTGTTCAGAGGGGAACTCACAGGCATAGTGGATATAGGCAACGTGAGGGAACTGGACGATGAGCTGCAAAGCCTTGAGATCACGGAGGGGAGCGAAAAATGAAACGGAAAATATTTTCACTGGCTCTGGCGGCAGCCCTGCTGCTGGGATTGCTGCCCCAGGCCATGGCGGAGGATGCCGTGCTGCATATCTCCACTGTGGAAGAACTGGAGGACTTCGCCCGCAGCTGCACCCTGGTGGAGTACTCTGCCGGACTGAAGGTGCAGCTGGACAATGACCTGGACCTGGAAGGCAAGGCCTTTAACCCCATACCCAGCTTCAGCGGCAGCTTTGATGGGGGCGGCCATACCATCAGCAACTTTGTTCTTGCAACCGATGGCTCCCATCAGGGCTTTTTCCGCTATCTCCAACAGGAGGGCAGCATAAGCAACCTGAATCTGGAAGGCCAGGTGGAGCCGGATAACAGCCGCTGCCAGGTAGGCGGCCTGGTGGGCAGCAGCTACGGCACCATAGAAAATTGCAGCTTTAAGGGCAAGGTCACAGGGCTGAACTATGTTGGAGGCATTGCCGGAGAAAACTACGGCGATATAAGCGGCTGCAAGGTGGAAGGCAGTGTCAGCGGCAAGCGCTTTACCGGCGGAGTTGCCGGATACAGTAGCGGCAGCATAAACAACTGTGAGAACCGGGCGGAAGTCAACACCGGCATCTCCGCCGGGGGCCTGGAGATAGATAAGCTGAACGTGACGGGCATGACCCTCACCGGGGCGGAGGACACCGATGTGGTGTCCGACAGCGGCGGTATAGTAGGTTTCTCCACCGGTGTGGTGGACAGCTGCACCAATCTGGGAAGCGTGGGCTATCCACACTACGGCTACAATGTGGGCGGCATAGCCGGGCGCCAGAGCGGCTACATAACAAGCTGCACCAACCTGGGGGAGATATACGGCCGTAAGGATGTGGCAGGCATAGTGGGCCAGATGGAGCCCTATCTGAAGCTCCTGAGTTCCGCCTCCCTGGCCGACGAGATACGTACACTCCAGGCAATGATAAGCAATCTGGTGGCCAATGCCGGCTACCTGGGAGATGAGGTCAGAAATGCTCTGGCCAATATCAGCAATACCGCCGGTCAGACCATAGAGGACATTATATACAACGACTGGGGCTCCATGTGGCCGGACTATGATCCGGGTACCGGCGGCACTGATCCGGGCACCGGCGGCACCGACCCGGGTACCGGCGGCACCGACCCGGGCACCGGCGGCACCGACCCGGGCACCGGCGGCACCTCTGGGGACACGGTTCCGGCTCAGCCGGAGACCTACACCCCGGAACCTGAGCAGAGCGTATCCGGAACAGAGACCCTGGCCAACATGGGCAGCGGCGGAGGTATAATGCTCCTCAGCGCCATGGAGCCGGGCAGCGGCGGCGATACCGGCGACGCTGCGGGAAGCACGGATACGGGGACGGGGGACAGCGGCGGCTCCGGCAGCAGCTCAACCATGCCTTCCTTTGACACTCAGGCCCTAAAGGATAATCTGGACCGCATGGCCGAGGACGCCCAGTATTTCAACACCATGCTGGGAGCTACGGCAAACTCGGTGAAAAACGACCTGAGCTCCGTGAGCTATCAGCTGTCCAAGGTGCTCATCATGATGGCCAATACCCTCAGCGGCGATAAGGAGATAAACGTCTATGACGACGTGTCCGCCAAGGAGCCCAAGACCAGTACCGACGGCAGAGTGAAGCTGTGCATAAACCGGGGCAAAGTGGAGGGCGACACCAATGTAGGCGGCATTGCCGGCGACATGGGCATAGAATACGAGTTCGACCTGGAAAACGAGCTTATGAGCGTTTTCACCGCCTCCAATATCATCAGCAGCAGCTATCAGAGCAAATGTATAGCCAGTGAAAACATAAACCACGGGGATATAAAGGCCAAGAAGGACAACGCAGGCGGCATTGCGGGACAGTGCCAGGTGGGCCTGGTGGAGGACTGCCGGGACTACGGCTCTGTCAGCAGCGAGGAGGGCAGCTGTGTGGGCGGCATCGTGGGCCGGTCTTTGAGCCTCATTCGCAGCAGCTATGCCATGTGCCGCCTGGACGGCCAGGAATACGTGGGCGGCATATCCGGCTACGGCACGGAGATAAGGGATTGTGCTAGCCTCATTGCCGTGGGGGACGTGACCGCCTGCTGCGGCAGCATAGCCGGCTGGGCGGACATGAGCACCGGCCTGGTCACCGGAAATGCCTACAGCCACCCCAGCCTGGGGGCCGTGGACGGCATAAGCTATAAGGATAAGGCCCAGGCCCTGGACTACCAGCAGCTGCTTAAGACGGAGGGCGTGCCCCAGGAGTTCGGCCAGCTGAAGATAAGCTTTGTGGCCGACGGGGAGCTGGTGGCGGAACTGCCCTTTGAATACGGCGGCAGCATAGACGAAAGCCGGCTGCCCCCGGTCCCGGAGAAGCCGGGCTATACCGGCAGCTGGGAGGACTTTGACTATTCCTGTCTCTACCTCAGCGACACCGTGGAGGCGGTGTACAGCTACCGCCAGGGCACCCTGGCAGTGGACAATCCGGACCCGGAGGAAGAAAAGGCCATAGTGCTGGTGGAGGGCAACTTCGACAGCAGCGGACGGCTGAGCCTGCGGGAGTTTACCGGAGACGGCCCGGAGCTGGAGCAGGGCAGCCTGCGGGAGAAGTGGGTGCTGAAGATAGAAAACGGCACCGAGAACGAGGAGTATACCGTACACTACCTCAGCCCTGAGCCGGTGGAGAAGCGGGGCCGCATAGAGCTCTACGGCTACTCCGACGGCAGCTGGAGCAAACTGGACAGCTCTGCCAGCGGAAGCTATCTGGTGTTCCAAGCCCAGGAGGACACGGTGGTGTTCTGCTCTGTGGAGACGGAAAAGGAGCTGAGCAGCTTCTGGTTCGTAGGGGGAGGGGCGCTTATAGCCGCCGCCGTCCTGGCTCTGGCCTTCAGCCTGGCGAAGAAAAAGAAAGCGGCTGCTGCCGAAGCCCTGGAGACGGAAGCTGCGGATACGCCGCCAGCGCCGGAGAGGGAGGATGCGTCCCGGATATCAGAGACGCAGCAGGCCCCGGAGGACGCTTCCCGGCCCGATAAAGAGGACTAGTGTCTCCAGCGCCAAATTAAATATCAATACTGAAAACCGGCTCTGCCTTTTGTTGGAGGCAGAGCCGGTCCTTGCTTATTTTTGTATATATTTCTCCGTACCTGGCAATAATTCCCCCTGAGACCATGTACTTAGCCGCCTTTCTCAGGCGGCAGAACGGAGACTAACATGAGGGACAAGAAGAAATTGCTGAAGATTGCCGGGATAAGTCTGGGCGGACTGGTGCTGACGGCAGCCCTGATATTTGCCGGCTATATGCTGTGGGAGCGGGCGCCGGAGATAGAGCCCGGGCCGGTGGTGCTGGAGACGGAGGCCAGTCCCCAGCCCACATCTCTGAGCTCCGCCCAGGAGGACAGGGGCACGCCCTTTGACACCCAGCGCAAGGACGGGGTATACACCATCCTCCTGGCAGGCAACGACGACGGCACCGGCAATACCGACACCATAATGGTGGGGAAGATAGACACGGTGCGCCACACCATAGACTTCGTAAGCATACCCAGGGATACCATTATCAATGTGGAGTGGGACAACCGCAAGCTCAACAGCGTCTATTGGGCTTCCATCAACAATGGGGGCAACGGCATAGACGCCTTGCGCAGCCATGTTAAAAAGCTCATCGGCTTTGATGTGGACTGCTATGCGGTGGTGGATCTGGAGGCCGTGATAGAGGTGGTGGACCTGATGGGCGGAGTCTATTTTGACGTGCCCTTTGAGATGAACTACGACGACGGCCCGGTGATACATCTCCAGCCCGGCTACCAGCTGCTGGACGGCTATAACGCCATAGGCCTGTGCCGCTATCGGGACGGCTATGTGAACGGAGACCTGGAACGCATAGAGGTCCAGCATCAGTTTTTGAAGGCGGCGGCAGAGCAGTTCATAAGCCTGGGGAATATCCCGAATGTGGGAAAGGTGGCCAAAATACTGGCGGAGAATACGGACACCAATCTCAGCGCCGCCAATATCGCCTACTTCATCCGCCAGGCCCTGATGTGCAGCCCTGAGGACATCAACTTCTATACCGCACCTAATACTCCCCAGGACGTGCAGCAGCTGAGCTATGCCTTCCTGGACCTGTATAACTGGCTGGACCTGGTGAATGCCAGGCTGAACCCCTATACGGCTCCGGTGACGGAGGGAATGGTGGACGTGGTGTATCTCCACAACGGGGCGGCCTGCTGCACCACTGTTTTGAACGGCGCCTATTACTATCAGCTGGGGGGCGGCCAGAGCAGCGCTCCCGCCCAGGAGCAGCCGGCTCAGCTGGCGGCGGAGCCGGAGACTGCCCCGGAAGCCCCGCCGGAGACTCAGGAGACGCAGCCGCCTCAGCGGCCCACGGTGACCACTGCCCCGATCTCCAAGCCCGTTCCCAGCCCCAGCGACGACGACTGGCTCACCTTTGAATAAGTGACGTGTTTGAAACAAGCCCTCCGCCGTTTTCGGCGGAGGGCTGAAAGATTGATGGGCCGGAAGCGGGCTCACGCCGCGCTTCAGCGCTGCTCGTTGATATAGATATTGGCCTTGCTCTGGATGAGCTTTGCCACGTCCTGGGCGCTCTTCTGCCCGGCGAAATAGGCGGCGGCCTCTTCCAGTACGATGTCGATTATGCTCTGGTCGTAGTCCATCATCTTGGTGGAGGTGGCGATGACCTCCCGCAGCTGCTCGGCCTGGCGGGGTGTGGTGGCATACATATGATAGGTGTTCACACCGTCGGTGACCATGCCGTAGGATATAGGGATGCGCTCGCCGTTCTCGTCCAGAATGTAGTTGCCGTTGGCGTCCTTCTCGTAATCCACCTCCATGGCCTTTTCCAGAGACTTTTCAAAGGCCTTCATGTTGGTGGGCAGGTAGCTGCCCTTGATCTGATACTCTTCGGTGAGGAAGCTTCGCAGGAACTGCCAGGCGGCCTCCTTGTCCTTACAGCTGCTGCTCATGGCGTAGCTCTCGCCCATGGCCATGATGTTGCCCACGCCGTTGTTGGTGGGGAAGCCGATGCAGGTGGAGCTGCCGCCGAACATCTGGTCGAAATCGAAGAGGATATAATTGGTGCCGGTGAAGGTGGCCAGAGTGAGCATCTGCTTGCCCTGGGCAATGCGGGAAGCTGCGCTGTCGTCGGCAGTGAACTCGTAATTTTCATAGTAGGACTTGGAGGGGAACTGGTTTGCAAACTCCAGCATGTCGATGAATTCCTGGCTGTCAAAGCTGCAAGTCCCGGCGCTCCAGTCCACAAAATCGGTCATGTCCAGGGCCAGGGACACCGTCAGCATTTTCTCCTGGTCATAGCCTATGTCGAAGCCTTCACAGCCCTCGGGCATGGTGGCCAGGGCGGCGTAATAGTCATCGTAGGTCCAGCCCGGGGTGTCCCCCACCACGGAGCTGGCGCCGGCCACAGTCTGGACCATGAACCCGGCACAGGCGGCATAGAGCTTGCCGTCCACTTCCAGAGCGGAGAGCACATTGGGGAAGAAGTCCTCCTTATTGAAGCTGCCGTCTGCCTCCATATATGGGTAGAGGTCCTCCAGCAGGCCCTTGGCCGCAAGCTGACGGTAGGGTATCTGCTCGGAAACGGAGATGATGTCCGGCATATTTCCGGCCATTATTTCGGTAGTGAGCTTGGTCAAGCCGGCGGACCAGTCCTTTTCATTGTTGTACTGGGAGTAGTCCTTTATCTCTATGCGCACGTTGTCGCTGGAACGGTTGAAGTTGATGACGGCGTTCTGGGTGTTGTAGTCCAGATATTGCAATGGAGAAGTATTCGTATTCCCTGTCGCCCCCATTGTCGTCCCACTGGCCGGAAATGCCCTGGATGATGCCGTCGCCGGTGACCCGGGAGAGCTGTATCATGCTGTTGTTTACGTTGCAGTTGGTCCAGTTAAAGAGGGGCTGGCCCTCCTCGTCCCCCAGATTATAGCCATAGAGCTGGCCGCTGGCGGTATAATAGGCGTCGTAATCCCCGCCGCCGGGAATGAACTCAAAGGAGTCCAAATCGTAGCTGTCCGCCTCGAAGGCGCCTTTTTCACTGTCTATCACGTGCAGGGCCATGGCCTTGTTGTAATCCGGCTCGTCCATATCGTAGCAGAAAGCGGCCGCCCTGCCGTCCTTCAGGTTGAACATGGAATAGACATAGCCGCTGAACTCTATGTCGTAGGACTTCTGGCCGTCCATGGAAAAGGCCTGTATGCCGCCGTCCGGGGCGGGCAGAAGCAGGTTGCCCTTGTCGTCTAGGCAGGCATAGTAGGTGTCCGGGGGATTGGACTCGTCCACACTGAGCTTGCAGGAGCTGAGCTGAGCGCCGGTCTTGTCCAGCACCTGGATGTAATAGCTGTTGTCCGTGGAGAGGCTGTCATAGTATTCCGGGTCGCCGGACTTCACATTGTCCGGGGCCTCGGACCAGGAGCAGTACACATTTTCCAGCACCACAATGTTGCAGTCCTCATTCAGCAGCAGCTTGTATATGCTTACGCTGGCCTGGAAATCCCTCAGCCCCTCGCCGTCTATCTCCGGCTGATTGGGCACGTAGGCGCTGAGCTGGGTGACCTGGCCCTCAAAATCGCTGAAGGCAATGCGGGGCTCCAGAATGTCGAACTGGCCCTCATATTCCGGCTTTTGTCCTTCAGGGACAGGGCGCTCGCCCACCTTTTCCATGTAGTAGTAATAAAAACCCTCGTCGGTCAGGATCCCCGGGGCGGCGTTTTCTCCTGGCAGCTCCAGTTTCTTGAAGTCGGAGACGTAGGCAAATTCCGGCGTGGCCTCCGGGGAAGCCGAGGTGTCGGAGCCATTGCCGCCGTTCTCGGACTTGCCGCAGGCGCAGAGGGCCAGGACCAGGCTCAGGGCCAGCAGCAGGGACAAAAATCTTTTCATATTGGGTCTCATGGGAGTTCCTCCTGTGCTTTTCATTGGCCACAGTATAGCACAGAGACGGTTTAAAAGATTTTTAAGATTGCTTAAGATTACTTAAAAACGCAAAAGGGACGGGGCTTCCACTTGGTTTCGGAGGGCAAATATAACGCAGCATATATAGAAAGCTCCACCGGGATGTACTCCCGGCGGAGCTATGAGCCGCTTATAGGTCCGAAGCTCAAAGGCGGCTGAATACGGGTTCAGCGCTGCTCGTTTATGTAGATGTTGACCTTGCTCTGGATGAGTCTGGCCACGTCTTCGGCGCTCTTCTGGCCGGCGAAATAGGCGGCAGCCTGCTGGGTAACGATGTCCGTTATGCTCCGGTCGTTGTCCGCCAGCTTTGTGGAAGAGGCGATTGCCTCTCTCAGCTGCTCTGCCTGACGGGGGCTGGTGGCATATATCTTGTAGGTGTTGATGCCGTCGGAGAACATGCCGATGGCAACGGGCTTGCGCTCACCGTTTTCGTCCAGAATGTAATTGCCGCTGGAGTCCTTCTGGTACTTCACCTCCATGGCCTTTTCCAGCTGCTTGTCAAAGACCTTCATGTTGGTGGGCAGATAGCTGCCCTTTTCCTGGTACTCCTGGGTGAGGAAGCTGCGCAGGAACTGCCAGGCGGCGTCCTTGTCTTTACAGCTGCTGCTCATGGCATAGCTCTCTCCCATGGTGAGAATATTGCCCACACCCTTGCTGGTGGGGTAACCTATGCAGGTGGCGCTGCCGCCGAACATCTGGTCCAGGTCATAGAGTATGCAGTCGGTGCTGGTGAAGGAGGCGGTGGTGAGCATCTGTTTGCCCTGGGAGATGCGGGTGGAAGCGCTGTCATCGGCGCCGAACTCGTAATTTTCATAGACGGACTGATCCGGGAACTGCTTGGCAAATTCCAGAAGCTTTATGAACTCGTCGCTGTCAAAATTGCAGGTCCCGGAGCCCCAGTCCACAAAGTTGCCCATGTCCAGAGCCAGGGCCGTGTTGAGCATGCTCTGGCGGCTGGCGCCCACGTCAAAGCCTTCGCAGCCCTGGGGCATGGTGGCCAGGGCGGC